>CADBUJ010000054.1 GCA_902797845.1 uncultured Eubacteriales bacterium
AGCAACACCAAGATGTGCATATATTGTCCGAATCGCGGTGCCGACCTGCGACATGACCGGATTCTTTGTAAGCTCCTCCCTGTCCCCGAGGCTCAGATATATTTTTTCTGTTTTTGGAGCATGCTCCATCATATAATCCAGAAATCCCGGGAACCACATGGAAGGGGATGCAGCAGCAATGCCTTTAAATATATTTGTATTATATGATGCCCATAAAGAAAATAAAGCTCCCAGGGAATATCCTCCGAGATACATTTCTTTATGATCACCGATATCTTCCTTTATCTCCGGTATAAGGATATCCGTTATATATTTTAAGGTATCCGCTGCTCCGTGGCCGAAGGCTTCATTTCCGAATACAGGCGGAGCATCCCAGGGGGACAGATCTTTATTCCAGTTGTCCGTAAGAACAAAGGCCATAAAGGGATCCTTTCCCGAAAAGGTCTTTATGAGGCTGTATTCTTTTTCGAAGCTGTCTCTTTCATCCTTATCCGCAGGACGGATGATAAGTATATCCGAGTACCTGTTTCCTAAAAAACAATGTTCCATATAAAGGCTCCCTTGGCTATTAAAATATCAAATCTTTTGTGTTAATATTTTTAGGCAGACGATATATACAATATTTATTATAACCAAAGGGGAAAAAGAAATGGCAACAGATTTTAAAAAAGCGGCAGCCATGGATCCTTCCGAATTCGTGGTACTGGCAGATTATGTGCCTGCCATAGTGCAGGAGATCCGTTATCACTCCACCTACAATTTTATTGGAGACCGCATCGACGGATACGAGGAGCCGGTGGCTCTTACCACTGTCGAGGCTGCAAGAGCGCTTAAATCTGTAAGCAACGAGATGATCGTTCATGGATATCGCCTTAAGATATTTGATGCATACAGGCCTGTCAATGCAGTAAAGCATTTTGTGCTGTGGGGCATAGATGATCTGGATCTTCGCATGAAGCCCTTTTTCTATCCGGACCTTGAGAAGCAGGAGCTGTTTGCAAAAGGATATATAGCAAAGAGATCCAGCCACAGCAGAGGAAGCTGTGTGGATCTTACGCTTCTTGATATGAAGACCGGCAAGGAAGTGGATATGGGAAGTCCTTTCGATCTTTTCAACGAAATATCACATCCCGATTACAGAGGCATAACGGCTGAACAGTATGACAACAGGATGATGCTCCAGAATGTTATGATAAAGCACGGCTTCAAGCCTCTGGACTGCGAATGGTGGCATTTTTCTCTGGAGGATGAGCCTTTCCCTGACACATATTTTGAATTTCCCATTTCGACTGATTATCTTAAAAAATAAATAAGGAGATATGCTGATCTTTAAGGGAGATTTATGGAAAAAGTCGTACGAAAAAGGATAACCTTTTACGGCCAGGTCCAGGGCGTGGGATTCAGATACAGAGCCATACGCGGAGCGGAATATTTTTCCTGTACCGGGTGGGTCAGGAACGAATATGACGGCACTGTTAAAATGGAGATCCAGGGAACAAAAAATGATATAGATGATGTCATAAATGCCATCGGCCAGGGAAGATATGTGGACATCAGGGACATGAAGATCCTTGATGTGGACACAGTAGATGGAGAAAGGGGCTTTAAGGCCTTGTAGAAGGAAGCTCCGATGGGGAAGAGATATAAAATAAACGCTTTATCTGCATATGCAGATAAGGCGTTTTTGCATTATTAAGGGAATATTTGATCCATACGGGAAAAATAAAAATCACTATTGAAATACGAACATATGTTTGGTATAATCTGTAAACCTCAACCTGTTATGGCTGTAAATAAAAATCGCAAGAGGGCGCATATATGGAACGGGTAATACTTCATTCAGACATGAATTGCTATTATGCGGGGGTAGAACATCTTTACCATCCGGAGCTTAAGGGAAAACCCATTGCCGTGGGAGGGGATCCTCAAAAACGCCACGGGATCGTTCTTACGGCAGACTACATGGCAAAGAAATACGGGGTCAAAACAGGCATGACCCTTAAGGAGGCCTATGCCCTCTGTCCCTGCATAACCTTTATAAGTCCTCATATGGACAGATATTTAAGGTTTTCCAGAATGGCCAGGGAAATATACGGGGAGTATACAGACAGGCAGGAGCCCTTCGGTATAGACGAATGCTGGCTGGATGTAACGGAAAGCGCTTCCGTAAAGGGAGACGGTTATAAGATAGCCCGGGAGATATCACGCCGCATAAAGGAGGAGCTGGGGCTCACGGTAAGCATCGGGGTATCATACAACAAGATATTTGCCAAGCTCGGCTCGGATTACAAAAAGCCCGATGCCATAACCAGCTTTTACAGATGGGAAAGGGAATCCAAGGCCTGGCCTCTGGCAGCATCAAAGCTTCTTTATGTGGGAAGAAGGACTGCGGTAAAGCTGCATAAGATAGGCATAAATACCATAGGGGATATAGCAAATGCAAGGGAAGATATCCTTACGGATCATCTGGGGAAAATGGGATCCGTTTTAAAGGCTTTTGCTCTTGGATACGACGATTCTCCCGTAAAGAAGGAAGGTGCGTCGGCGCCTGTAAAATCCATAGGAAACGGCATAACGACCGTAAGGGATCTGGAAAATATAGAGGATGTAAAAGTAGTGCTTTACGCCCTTTCGGAAAGTGTGGCAAAAAGACTGAGAGAAAACGGCTTCTCCTGTAAAACAGTGGAGATCCATTTCAGGGATAACGGACTTATGTCCTTTACAAGACAGCGGCCTCTTAAACATCCGTCGGATATAACGGCGGAGATAGCGGAAGCAGGCGTAGGTATAGTAAGAGATAATTACGATTTCAGAAAGCCCTTAAGGAGCATAGGCATAAGAGGCTGCGACCTTATAGAAGGATCTTATTGGGATCAGGGAGATATATTTCAGGACCCGAAGGAACGGGAAAAGAGGATGCAGATGGACAGGGCTGTGGACAACATAAGGGAAAGATTCGGATATTACAGCATACAAAGGGGACTTATGTTAAACGACAGGGGCCTTTCTTCCATAAATGCAAGAGAGGACCATACCGTTCATCCGGTGGCTTTCGATTTCTCCCGTTGATCCTGCATCATAACAAGGACGCGCATTGGAGAAATATACTAAGGATAAACCTTTTTCAAAGAGAAAGGAGACAATATGAGCTATAAAGTTTATGTGGATGTGGTGGCGGAATTTTCCAAAGACGGCATATTAAGGCCCAGGAGCTTTACATGGATAGACGGACAAAAATACGAGATACAAAGCATTACGGATATACGAAGGGCGGCCAGCCTTAAAGCGGGGGGAGCCGGGATGAGATATACCTGCAGGATATGGGGCAGGGAGGCGCACCTTTATTACGAGGACGACAACAGATGGTTTATGGAGAGCAGGGAGGATATAAGGACAGAGGAATAAGTAACGGCTATTATTGGACAAATATCCTTTTTTATGATAAATTAGCATCTGGCATCGATGCGTGGCTCAGCTTGGTAGAGCGCTGCGTTCGGGACGCAGAGGTCGCAAGTTCAAATCTTGTCGCATCGATTTTAAAGTAAAGGGCTCTCATGTAAAAAGAAGAGCCCTTTTTATTTTGCCTGTAAAATGATGCTGATACAGTTGCTTTTATTATGGCAAAACTTTATATTTATTAAAATTTCTATGGACAAAAATATCTTATTATGCTATTCTAATAAACCGTAGCGATGCGTGGCTCAGTTTGGTAGAGCGCTACGTTAGGGACGTAGAGGCCGCAAGTTCAAATCTTGTCGCATCGACTATCTAAGCGCTGCAGACTCCTACGGGTTTGCAGCATTTTTAATATATAGATACTTTGGGAAAAGGGGCAAAAAACATGAAATTCCTTGAACGCTATAAACCCAGAAAGAAGACGGATCTTATATTGCTTATCGTAGGCGCTTTAATGATACTTACGGCGGTATTTTTCCTTATAGTATTTTTCTATTTAAGATCCAGACCTTCAAATCATATAGACTACGCCAAGGAAGAAGCGTGGGCTTATATCGGAGAAGGAGAGGGAGACGCCGATGTATTTTTCCTGCCATCCCAGGCAGATTACGATTCTGACGAAAACCTTGATATAGCAGATCCGAATCCCGGCGGAGGAAGAGAGATCTTTCTTGCGACAGCAGACAAGGAAAGAACTTTATTTAAGGATCTTAAACTGTATCTTCCCTATTACAGACAGGTATCCGTTAAAGCATCATTTATGGGAGAATCCGAGGAAAAGCAGGAGATATACAAGCTCCCGTATTACGATACAGCAGATTCCTTTAAATATTACATAGAAAATTACAATGAAGACCGTCCCTTTATACTGGCAGGCTTCGGCCACGGCGGAGAGATGATCTTAAAGCTTATGGAAGAGGAATTTTCCGAAGGAACATATGACGACCGGTTCGTATGTGCCTATATCCTGGGCTATGGTATAACAGATGATGTCCTTGCGGAATATCCTCATCTCAAGATGGCAGAGGATGAAACAGGCACAGGTGTCATAGTTTCCTTTACAACGGAAACGGAAGGAGTGGAAGGATCCGCTATCATCCCTAAAGGCACTTTAGTAAGGTCTATAAATCCCCTGAACTGGAGCACAGGATCAGATGTGGCAGAAAAGGATCTTAATAAGGGAGCCTGCTTTATAGGAGATGGAGGAAAGGTTACGAAAGAGACAGCAGGATTTACGGGAGCATATATCTCCGAAGAAAGAGGAAGTCTCATCGTTACTGATGTGGATCCTGCCGGCTATACCTGCTACGGGGATGTAAATGAAGAACTGGAATATTACAGCGTATATAAAGCAAATTATCCGGAAGGCGTAACAGCTAAATACGATTATCAGTTTTTCTTTAAAGATATTCAGGAAAATATCCGCAAGAGGATAGATTCTTTCGGCAAGTAATGGCTTTAATTATCTTTTAAGTTGTGCTACTATCTTAAGTAGTTTTTAGACAGAGGTTTATCTTTATGGAAGCCGTCGGAATGGTGGAGCTCAGCAAAATATACAAGGGCTATGATGTCTGCGACAAGATGATGAAGGCCGCAGATGTTACTTTGCTGCGTTCCATGTCTATATGCCCCGGAAAGCATATCATAATATATTCCGGAGATACGGGAGCAGTGGAGACCTCTTTAAAGACAGGAATGGAAGTAGGAGGAGAGGATGTTGTAAATACATTCTTCCTTCCCAATATCCATCCTTCCGTAGTGGAGATACTTAAAAGAAAGGATGCACCCCATAAGGACAATGCCCTTGGAATACTGGAATTCAGGACAGTAGCAGCAGCCATAGAAGGAGCAGATGCAGCTGTAAAGGCTGCGGATGTTCATCTCATACAGATAAGGATAGGCCAGGGCATAGGAGGAAAGGGCGTTTTTATAATCGAAGGAGAAGTAAGTGCAGTCCAGTCTGCGGCTAAGGCCGCCGACATCAAAGTAAAGGGCCTCCTTGGAATCACCGTAATACCCAATCCCGATATACAGATGTGGAGTACGGTCTGATAAGAAAAAAATACCACTTAGCGGGAGCGTTAAGTGGTTTTTAAATGCAAAGGCATGCGCGCAATATAAGGAAAGGAAACAAAAAATGGAAAAGTACACACCCGTTAAGTCAGGCAAGGTAAGAGAGATATACGATCTCGGAGACAGCCTTATAATGGTTGCCACGGACAGGATATCTGCCTTTGATGTTATTCTTAAAAATAAAGTGGAAAAGAAGGGTGCGGTCCTGACCCAGATGTCGGCCTTCTGGTTCGATTTTACAAAGGACATAGTGGATAATCATATGATAACCACGGACAATAACGAGATGCCGGAATTCTTCAGGCAGGAGGACTTTCTTGGAAATTCCATGAAATGCAAAAAGCTTACGATGCTCCCTGTGGAATGCATAGTAAGAGGTTATATTACGGGATCGGGATGGGCCAGCTACCAGAAAGACGGTACCGTATGCGGTATCAGCCTTCCCCAGGGACTGAAGGAATCGGATAAGCTTCCCGAGCCGATCTATACGCCAAGCACAAAAGCGGAGCTTGGAGATCACGATATAAATATCAGCTTTGAAGAGAGCATCGATGTTTTTGAAAAGGAATTTCCCGGCAAGGGCAGGGAATATGCGGAAGCTGTCAGGGATTACACCGTAAGCATATATAAGAAATGCGCGGATTATGCCCTGTCCAGAGGGATAATAATCGCCGATACTAAATTTGAATTCGGTCTTGACGAAAACGGAAATATCCTTATAGGGGACGAAATGCTTACTCCCGACTCCAGCCGTTTCTGGCCTGCATCGGAATATGAGCCCGGACACGGACAGCCTTCCTTCGACAAGCAGTTCGTAAGAGACTGGCTGAAGGCAAATCCGGACAGTGATTGTGATCTTCCGGATGATATAATCCGTAAGACCATCGATAAATATAAAGAAGCCTATAAGCTCCTTACGGGCAAGGATATAGACTGAAAATAAAAATCTAAAGGAAAAAAGGATCATAGTAATGGGAAATAAAATGATAATTGCCAATCCGCACTGGCAGGGCGGAGGAAAAGACTGCTGTTATTACGGAATAAAGGAAGTAGAGGAATATTATCTTAAAGGGGAAAGCTTCGTGGAGATCCCTGCCTCCGATAAAAATTCCGACCTGATCATCAGAGAGAAGATCATAGGACTTGATATCATAAGAAAACAGCTTATGGGAGGATTCAGCATAGTAGAAGAGGCATCACCGGACAAGATATTTACGGTGGGAGGCTCCTGCGACGGAGATATACCTTATATCTCATATCTTAATAAAAGATACAACGGAGATCTGGCCGTTCTCTGGGTGGATGCCCATGGAGACATCAATTCGGCAGAAGAATCCTCCAGCCATCTTTTTTACGGTATGCCCATAAGAGCATTGGTGGGTGATTTTGCAGACACCTTCGGAGACATCATAAAGGATACCATGTCCGTGGGACAGTTTATGAATGTGGGCGGAAGGGATCTGGATCCTCCGGAAGAGGTATATTTCAAAAAGAATAATATTCCGTGGGTAAAGGTGGATAATTCCGATGCCATCCTTCCCAAAGTCAGCGATGCCATAAAGAGCCTTAATAAAGGCCATGTGTATGTTCATATGGATCTTGATGTGCTGGAGCCGAAGGAATTCGCTTATTATCCGCTTCCCGCACCCTGCGGTCTTTCAGTTGAGACCGTTCTTAAGGTCCTTTATATGATAAGAGATAATTTTAATATGGTAGGCTACAGCCTTTACGAATTCTCCGGAGCGGGGAAAAGACTGGAGCTTATGGAAACTCTGGTCAGATACGGCCTTAGCATTTAAAGCATTTCCTTCTAAGATAACAAGAATACCATAGGATTTGTGCAGGGGGAACGAAGGGGTTCCCCCTTTTATTTCGTACCTTTTTGAACGGTTTTTTACAGAAAGGATACAAGATGCTTACAGAAAGAAACATGCCTCTTTATCGTGATGCCGATGAAAGCGGGAGGATAGGTGTAAGAGGATATCTCAGTATCTTCCAGGACAAGATGGCCTTATTTATGCATAACATAGATAAGGACAACGACATCATAAGAAAGAAGTATAATGCCTGCTGGATATTTGCCAAATGCAGGATATGTATTTATGAAGAGGCGGATTTCAGGGATACCCTTGATACAAGTATATGGCATGAGGATACAGGGACAGAAGCCTATAATTACATGAACTGCCTGATGGGACGCAGGGAAGATATATACTGCGCCGTAAAGCTTCAAAGCTGTCTTATGGATATCGAAAAGGGAAGGCTCGTAAAAAGATCCGTTATAGAATATCCGGAGACTGCCATGGAGGATGCAAAAGGCATGGCGGGAGAATTCAGTAAGATTAAGGCTGATACCATATCAGGCGAGGAAGCATATACCCATAAGGTTGTATATACGGATCTTGATAATAATCATCATATGAATAATATGAAATATACCGAGCTTTTCCTTAATGCCTTTGATGCGGACTTTTACAGGAAGAACATGATAAAGACTTTTGAGATCCATTATGTAAGCCAGTGCTTCGAGGGAGAAATTATAAAAGTATTTAAAGAATTTAAAGGAGATCAGATCCTTCTGAAGGCTGTTCATGAAAACGGTGATGCAGCAGCCGTCTGCTCCATGGAAACAGAAGAGAGATAATCGCGGACATGACCCAAAGAACAGGAATAAAACAATATTTAATAGGGGACAGACCCTTTTACAGAGAAGTGGTGGCTCTTGCTCTTCCCATGATAATCCAGAACACGCTTTCCAATGTGGTAAGCCTTCTGGACAATATAATGGTGGGGGCTATAGGGACCCTTCAGATGTCTGCCGTAGCCATAGTAAGCCAGCTGATGCTGATCTTTTATCTGTGCATCTTCGGTATAGTTGCCGGTGCAGGCATATACGGTGCACAGTTTTTCGGCAAGGGTGATGATGAAGGCGTAAGGGCAGCCATGAGGTTCAAGCTGCTTACGGCTGTCATACTGTCACTGGCGGTAATGGCCATCTTCTTCATTTTTGAGGATACGTTCATAGAGCTTTATATAGCAAAGGAGACATCTGCAAAGGACGCAGCGGCAACTCTTCTTTACGGGAAGGATTACATGAATATCATGCTGCTGGGCATGGTACCTTTTTCTCTTACACAGTGCTATGCATCCATGCTCAGAGAGACAAAGCATACAAGAGTGCCCATGATAGCATCCATCGTTGCCATGGCTGTTAACTTTATCTTTAATGCTCTCCTTATCTTCGGACTTTTCGGCTTCCCCAAGCTGGGAGTAGTGGGAGCGGCCATCGCCACTGTATTGTCCAGATTTATCGAAGCCTTTATCGTTATAATATCAGCCCACAGAGGGAAGAAGG
>CADBUJ010000055.1 GCA_902797845.1 uncultured Eubacteriales bacterium
GTGGGTGTGGCGCAGTTGGCTAGCGCGCCAGATTGTGGCTCTGGAGGCCGAGGGTTCAAGTCCCTTCACCCACCCTGGCCGCAAGGCTGTTGGGCTATCGCCAAGCGGTTAAGGCACAGGACTTTGACTCCTGTATTCGCTGGTTCAAATCCAGCTAGCCCAGTTCTTATGTGGGATATTAGCTCAGGTGGTAGAGCACTTGACTTTTAATCAAGTTGTCCGGGGTTCGAATCCCCGATGTCTCATTCGTCGGAGGAGTTCCTCCGGCTTTTTACATTTTTAATTGCGGAAATGTATTAGATTAGGCTTTAAAAATCTAGTTACGAAAGTGCTTTTTACTAGCAATTTATTGTTATGCGGATGTGGCGGAACTGGCAGACGCGCCAGACTTAGGATCTGGTGGGATACCCGTGCAGGTTCAAGTCCTGTCATCCGCATTTTGCCTTTATGGATCATTTCGAATCGGGGTGATGCTATTGGATGAAAAAAACTTATCTGGTGCCAGGAAAAAATTCCTGATCATATGGCTGGTCATAATAGCAGTGTTGCTTGCAGCCATATTTTTAATTGGCTTTGGAACAGGAGAAAAAGAAGAAACCGTAAAAGAGGCCATGCGTGACGGAGTCCTTCACGAAGTAAGCCGTATACGATTTTTCGGTCTGGAGGTAAATCCTGCTGTCATATCCGCATTTACGGTTACGGGTATCCTGCTGTTTGCCGCTTTGCTCATAAGGATATTTGCGGTCAAAAGGTTCAAATATTCTCCCGGCAGATTCCAGACGGTTATTGAAAGGATGGTTGAATTCTTCTCAGATATGGCGGAGAAAAACAGTCCTTCAAGGACCGGCTTCGTGGGAGCTTATATTTTCAGCGCAGGAACCTATATCTTCTTCAGTACGCTGTTTGAGCTTTTCGGATTGCAGGCCGTTAATACAAAAGGAGCATCCGTAACCTTGCCGGCACCTCTTGCCGACATAAACGGAGCCATAGCCATGGGTGTTATGTCATATCTTGTTATTTTGGGAGGAGGACTTATATTCAACGGCGCAAGGGGAGTGTTATCCGTGCTTAAGGATTTTTCTCTTCCTATATCCATGAGCTTCAGGCTTTTTGGAGGACTGCTAAGCGGACTTCTTGTAACGGATCTTGTGTATTATTACGTGAGTCTGAGCTTTGTATTGCCTGCGGTGGTGGGCTTGATGTTTACCCTTATGCACGCGGTGATACAGACATATGTCCTTACAACTCTGGTTTCCATTTTCTATGGGGAAGCAGTAGAACCGAAAAAGAAGAAGACCGATAATAAAAATAAAGAAGCAAAAGCAAGGGAGGCTTAGGAAATAAGATGAAAAAAGTATCAGTTTTATTATTGTTAGTGCTTGCCGTTATGATAATGCCGTTCTTTACTGCATCAACAGCTTATGCAGATGAAGGAGACGAGCTTATTGCCGAAAATACAGCGGAAGAGAAGCCGGAAGATGACGGATCTGCAAAGAAGGCGATTGCAGCCGCTGCAGTGGTAGGCGTAGTTGCCGCAGCCGGTGCCATAAGCATGGCTGTAGCCATCAGCAAAGCAGCAGGGAGCATAGCACGTCAGCCCGAGGCAGGCGGAAGGATCAATTCTTTGCTCATGCTTGGCCTTGTGTTTATTGAAACAGCCATAATCTACGCTCTTATAGTGGCAATACTTATCATATTCGTATTATAACTTTCATCTTACGGAGAAAGGAAAAGGTAAAAGAATATGCCTTTAAATATAGATCTGGTCCAGATCCTGCTCCATATGCTTAATTTTGTGATACTTGCAGGCGGCCTGACGATTATTCTTTTCAAGCCTGTAAACAGATTTCTTAATGAACGTAAGGAATACTACGACAAGCTCACATCAGATGTGGCAAAGGATCAGGAAGAGGCCCGTTTGCTTAAGGCGGAATACGAAGAAAAGCTGAAGCAGGCGGATGCGGAGATCATTCAAAAGAAAAGAGATTCAGAAAAAGAATCTGCGGAGATCGCCAGAAAGTATCTGGATGATGCCCGGGAACAGGCAGACAGGATCATTAAAACAGCAGAGCTTGATGGGGAGAACAGGAAGGCCCATATAATGGAGACCGCTCAGCACGAGATTGGAGAGCTTGTTCTGTCTTCTGCCGAAAAGCTTCTTAACAGGACCGAATCCCCCGAAAGGGATAAGGAGCTTTATGACGAATTTATAAAGCTGACAAGCGAGTCTCAAACAGGATCCGTCTCTGAACAGAGGATTAATTATGATCGATAATATCAATAGCGGTTTTGATATAACAGAAGGGGAATCTGAGGATATCCTCAAAGTGGAGATTGACTGCATCACACCTCCCGATGAAGACCAGCTTTCCGAAATAAAGAACTTTTTGATAAGAAGATACAAAAAGGAGGAAGTGGTTTTTTCCATTAAGAAGGATACCACTGTGGGAGGCGGCTTTAAATTATTCGTTGATGATGACTGCTACGATTTTTCCACAAAGGGAAGGCTGCAGCAGCTGAGAGACAATATCCTTGCCCAGAATCCTGATGCCGGCAGCGAAAATATGGTCTCTCTTATGAGAGAGGATATAGAAAGCTTTAATCTGTCCACAGGATTCCAGCGTGTAGGATTCGTTTTTTCAGTTGGAGACGGTATAGCAGTGATCACCGGACTTCACGAGGTGGAGTACGGTGAGATCGTAATATTTGAATGCGGCCTTAAGGGCATGGTGCAGGATATCAGAGCTGATGATACGACAGGTATAATCGTCTTCGGTGATGATTCTGAGATAGTTGAGGGCATGAAGGTCATCCGCACTCACAGGATGGCCGGAATCCCTATCAGTTCAAAAATAAAGGGCAGGATCGTGGATCCTCTGGGTAATCCCGTTGACGGCAAGGGAGACCTTGAAGTCAGCAAATATTTTCCCATAGAATGGCCCGCTCCCGGCATCATAGACAGAAAGCCTGTGGACAGACCGCTGGAGACGGGGCTTCTTGCCATTGATGCCATGTTTCCCATCGGTATGGGGCAGAGAGAACTAATAATAGGCGACCGTCAGACAGGAAAAACTACTATTGCAGTCGATACGATCCTTAATCAAAAGGGCAAGGGTGTGATCTGCATATATGTAGCCATAGGTCAGAAGGCATCCTCGGTGGCTAAAGTCGTATCGGCCCTGGAAAGAGGCGGGGCCATGGATTATACGGTAGTAGTATATTCATCGGCATCAGACAAGGCTGCTCTCCAGTACATTGCTCCCTATGCAGGATGCGCCATAGCCGAATATTTTATGACGAGGCACCACGACACTCTTATCGTTTATGATGATCTATCAAAGCATGCCGTAGCCTACAGAACACTAAGCCTGCTCCTTGAGAGGGCTCCCGGAAGGGAAGCATATCCCGGAGATGTTTTTTATCTCCATTCCAGGCTTCTGGAAAGATCCGCACAGCTTTCCGATGACCACGGGGGAGGAAGCATGACGGCACTTCCCATAGTAGAGACTCAGGAAGGCGATGTTTCTGCTTATATACCTACAAATATAATCTCCATTACAGACGGGCAGATTTTTTTGGAAAACGATCTGTTTTTTGCAGGCCAGAGACCTGCCGTAAATATCGGTCTTTCCGTATCCCGAGTGGGCGGAGCGGCTCAGACGGATGTTATGAAAAGGTCCGTAGGCTCCATAAGACTGGATCTTGCCCAATACAGGGAGATGCAGGTATTCTCCCAGTTCGGAGGAGAGCTGGATTCCAACACGGTACGGCAGCTTAAATACGGAGAGGGACTTATGATGCTCCTTCGCCAGAATAAGCAAAGTCCGATGGAGCTTCACAAGCAGGTGATCACATTGATCTGCGCGGAGAATTACTTTTTTATAGATGTTCCCGTAAAGGAGATAAAGGCCTGGCAGGAAGAGCTTCTTTCCTATTTCGAAGATCACTACGAAGACATCTGCCTTGATATAGACACAAACAGAAAATATTCCGACAGACTTAAAAGGAAGATCCTTGGCGCGGCCAAAGAGTTTGCTGCCTTAAAAGCCAAGGAATCAGAAAAGGAAACCAACTGATATGGCAACAGCCGGTGAGATAAAGCTTCGTATAAACAGCATACAGGATACGAAAAAAGTGACTGATGCCATGTATATGATATCCTCAGTCAAGATGCAGTACGCCTTAAGAGAGGTGGCAAAGACCGCGCCTTATTTTGATGCTCTTAAGGGCGAACTGGATGAGCTGGCGAGATATATACCTGAAACATCAAACAGGTATTTCAGGGTCAAGGATATAGAAAAGTCGGAACACATAAGAAGGGGGATCCTTCTTGTTACCTCTGACAAAGGCCTTGCAGGTCAATACAACCATACAGCCCTTCTTGAGGTTGAGGATTATATGAGCCGCCACGCCATGACCACCGTCTTCATCGTCGGAGAGTACGGGCGCCA
Source organism: uncultured Eubacteriales bacterium (assembly GCA_902797845.1). Lineage (GTDB taxonomy): Bacteria > Bacillota > Clostridia > Lachnospirales > Lachnospiraceae > RUG14319. Next base: position 4,452 of record CADBUJ010000055.1, read on the forward strand.
GTATTTCAGATCCAGAGGCCTTAAGTTTGTGGAGGACTTCAAGTATTCTGCGGATTTTCCCACAGTCTGGGAGGCGGAGCTTATATGCGCTGATCTTCTGGAATATTATGATGATGAAAAAGTGGATCAGATCGACATTATCTATACTGACTATGTGGCAGGAAAGCATGACGAATGCAAAAGGAGCTGTCTGCTTCCCATAGACAGAAGCCTTTTTGCGGAAGAGGAAGAGAAAAGAGATACACATTTCAAGGAGTTCTTTCCGCAGCCGGAGGTTGTGCTGGAAGGTGTTATACCAAGCTATCTTACGGGCTTTATCTACAGCTCCATAGTGGATTCCTACTGCAGCGAGCAGCATGCGAGAATGATAGCCATGAATTCTGCCAGCAAAAATGCGGAAAAAATGCTGAAGGAATTAAAGACCCAGTACAACAGGGTAAGGCAGTCGGCCATCACTAATGAGATAATCGAGGTCACATCGGGAGCGAGAGCTCTGAGGAAGAATAAATCGAGAACCGGGGAGGGATGATCCTTGGAAAAAGAAAATATGAAAGATACGGCTTCTGGCAGGATAATTCAGATCAGCAGTTCAGTAGTCGATGTAAAATTTAAAAAGGGAACTCTTCCCAGAATACGGGAGCTGCTCGTTTCAACGGGAACAAAAAAGAAATACAGGATGGAGGTCATACAGCATATAGGTGACGGCACGGTAAGATGCATTATGCTGGATCCCTCGGAGGGACTATGCAGAGGTGTTGAGGTCGTAAGCCTGGGAGGACCTATCTCTGTGCCTGCCGGAGAACAGGTGCTGGGAAGACTCTTTAATGCGCTTGGAGATCCCATTGACGGAAAGGGTGAGCTTGATCCGGGTTATGAGATAAAGAGCATCTATCGTCCGGCTCCTCCTTATGCGGAAAGAAGAAACAGAGAGGAAGTTCTTGAAACGGGTATCAAGGTTATAGACCTTCTTGCTCCTTATGCAAAGGGCGGGAAGATCGGCCTGTTCGGCGGAGCAGGCGTGGGAAAGACCGTGCTCATTCAGGAGCTTATACATAACATAGCTACGGAGCATGGAGGCTATTCCGTTTTTACCGGAGTCGGAGAGAGGAGCCGTGAAGGTAACGAGCTCTGGATGGAAATGGATAAGAGCGGCGTTATAAATAATGCAGCCCTTGTTTTCGGACAGATGAACGAATCTCCCGGCATCAGGATGAGGGTGCCCATGACAGGGCTTACCATGGCGGAATATTTCAGAGATAAATGCCATAAGGATGTGCTACTTTTTATCGACAACATCTTCCGTTTCGTGCAGGCGGGATCCGAGGTGTCTACGCTTCTCGGCAGGATGCCGAGTGCCGTGGGATATCAGCCTGTTCTGGCAGAGGAACTGGGCGAGTTCGAGGAAAGGATAACATCTACGGAAAACGGCTCCGTAACATCAGTTCAGGCCATATATGTGCCGGCTGATGATCTTACGGATCCCGCACCGGCTACTACCTTTGCCCATCTTGATGCCACAACCGTCCTTTCAAGAAAGGTAGTCGAGCAGGGAATTTATCCGGCCATAGACCCCCTTGAATCCATGTCCAGGATGCTGGAGCCTGATATTGTGGGAACGGAGCATTACGAGACTGCGAGAAAAATTGAAGAGATCCTTGAAAAGTACAAGGAAATGCAGGACATAATAGCCATACTCGGCATGGATGAACTGGGCGACGAAGACAAGACTGTTGTCTACAGGGCAAGAAGGATCCAGAGATTCCTTTCCCAGCCTTTTTCCGTGGCTGAAAAGTTTACGGGCGTACCCGGAGCATATGTGCCTCTTAATGAGACCATAAGGGGATTCAGAGAGATCGTGGAAGGGGAGATGGATGATCTTCCCGAGGCGGCATTCTTTAATGTGGGAACTGTTGATGATGTACTTAAAAAAGCAAAGGAGCTGAAATGACCGCCTTTAAACTGATGGTGCTTTCACCAAACAGAGCTTTTTATATAGGGGACTGCATATCGCTTATAGTTCCGCTGGAAGACGGTGCCTATGGCATTCAGGGAAACCATGCGCCCCTGTCTGCAGCCATAGTCCCCGGAGAAGTTATATTTACAAAGCCCGACGGAACGAAAGTCAATTGTGCCGTTTCAAGAGGGCTTGTGGATGTTTCTCCCGAAGATGTAAAGATCTTGTCGGAGTCTGTCTTAAGTCCTGATGAAATAGATGAGGAACAGGAAAAGAAGGATCTGGCAAAGGCCTCTGCAGAAACAAGGGGAGAACAAAGCTATAAGGATTTCAGACTGTCTCAGTTGATGATGGCAAAAGCCATAGAAAACCTCAGGATAAAGAAGAGACAGGATAATAATATAAATAATTAAAGTATCCGGAGACAGTCTGCCTCCGGATATTCTTGGATATAAGGAAAAGGAGCTTCTATGCCTGAATATGTAACGGAAAAGAATACACTGAACGAGATACTCTCAAATCCGCATTTAAAAAAGCTGGATCTTTTATTTGATCCTTCCTATTATGCGGAAGTTCCGGGAAATCTTAGGAAGACCTGGCTTAAGAATATAAGGACAAGGGCAAAGACGGAGCGGGGTACGCCGTTTCCCGTTGATGGTCTTCTTGAATGTGCAAATCTTATTATAGAAAGAAGATTTAACGGGGAGATCGTAACCATACCCATATACAAGGATGAAAGGAAGTCCTGCCTGATTCCTTTTTTATGTGAGGAAAAGATTTCTTCGGAGGATGAAGATCCTGCGAATAAGAGGCCTGCAGTAATAGTGGTCCCGGGAGGAGCATATCATCACTGCGCTGTATACAGGGAAGGCATACCTGTTGCGGAAAAGCTTAAGGAGATGGGCTTTAATGCCTTTGTTTTAAGCTACGAATGCAAAAAGCCCTTTTCTTATCCCGCGCCTCTTACGGATATGGCTTCAGCCATTCAATTCATTCGAAAGAACAGCGAAAAGCTTAATGTGGATCCCCATAAGATACTTGTTATGGGTTTTTCCGCGGGAGGTCATCTGGCAGGGGCAGAGGCCGCACTTTATAAAGAGATAATAACGGATGAGGAAAGATTCGAAGGTATATCAAAAAAGCCTGACGGGCTTATCCTTTGTTATCCCGTCACATCATTTCTCCGTTACACACAGAAGGATACGGTAAAATGGCTCCTGGGAGATGATGCGGAAGACAGCATCCTTAATAAAATGAGTCTGGAGAACAGCGTAGATCAGGACTTTCCCAGGACATATATCTGGTGCTGCAGCGATGATGCCACTGTGGATCCCATGCACACGACTCTTTTAAATGATGCCATGGAGAAGGCAGGTGTAATGCATAAAATGCATACATTCGGATCCGGCGGACACGCCATAGCCCTTGGAGAGGGCACAGAGGCTCAGGGCTGGCTCAAAGAAGCACTGCAGTTTTTTGACATGGGATGACATTTTGCGCGGCGGCAGAATATTATTACAATTAAATGCATAAAAATGCAAACAATCATTGACGAAATACAGTATCAAAGGTATATTTATATGCATAAAAATTCAGAATCGGAGGAACATCATGGACAAAAGCAGTATCAAAAAAGTCGTTTTGGCATATTCCGGAGGCCTGGATACATCCATCATCATCCCTTGGCTTAAGGAAAATTATAATAATTGCGAAGTAATTGCCGTTTCAGGAAATGTGGGACAGGGAGACGAGCTTGAAGGCCTTGAAGAAAAGGCTTTAAAGACAGGGGCATCCAAGCTTTATGTGCTTGATCTTATGGACGAGTTTGTGGATGATTACATCATCCCTACCATGAAGGCCGGGGCCATTTACGAGGATTATCTCCTGGGCACATCCACCGCTAGACCCTGTATAGCAAAAGGCTTGGTGGAGATAGCCTTAAAGGAGAATGCGGATGCCATATGCCACGGATGTACCGGCAAGGGGAATGACCAGGTAAGATTTGAACTTGCCGTTAAGCATTTTGCTCCCGGTATGCCCATTATTGCTCCATGGAGAGAATGGGATATAAAGTCCAGGGAAGAAGAGATCGATTACGCGGAAGCTCATGATGTGCCTCTTAAGATAAATCGTGAAACGAATTATTCCAAAGATAAAAACATGTGGCATCTTTCCCACGAAGGTCTTGATCTGGAGGACCCGGGAAATGAGCCTCTTTACGAAAAGAAAGGCTTTCTGGAAATGGGAGTTTCTCCCATGGATGCACCGGACGAGCCCTTATACATCACTCTGGAATTTGAAAAGGGCATTCCCGTTGCCCTTAATGATGAAAGGTCAAGTGCCAAGGACATAATCTTAAAGCTTAATGAACTTGGCGGAAAGAACGGCATAGGCATCCTTGATATCGTGGAGAACAGACTTGTGGGTATGAAATGCCGCGGCGTATACGAGACCCCCGGCGGAACCATACTTTATCGTGCTCACGAATATCTGGAGAGCATCACTCTTGATAAGATGACGCTTCATAAAAAGAGCGAGCTTTCGGTTACTTTTGCGGAGCTGGTATATAACGGCCAATGGTTTACACCTCTCAGAGAGGCTCTTTCGGCTTTTGTGGATAAAACTCAGGAAAATGTAAGCGGCAAGGTAAGATTAAAGCTTTACAAAGGCAATATCATAAAGGCAGGCGTGTGGAGCGACCACTCCCTGTACTCCGAAGATATAGCGACCTTCGGGGAGAGCGATTACGACCAGGCTCAGGCCAAGGGCTTTATAGATCTCTTCGGCCTTCCCATTCAGGTACAGGCTCTGGTAGACGCAAAAAATAAAAAATAAGGAGCATCCCATGTCAAAACTCTGGGCAGGAAGGACAGCCGGCATAACGGAAAAGCTGGCAGATGATTTCAATTCATCCATATCCTTCGACAGCCGAATGTATAAACAGGATATAGAAGGCAGCATAGCTCATGCGGCAATGCTCTCAAAGGCCGGCATCATAACTCCGGAGGAAAAAGAAGAGCTTACGGAGGGATTAAAGGGCATTCTTTCCGATCTTTCAGACGGATCCCTTGAAATATCTCCCGATGCCGAAGATATCCATATGTTCGTGGAAGAAGAGCTTACAAAAAGGATAGGAGATACGGGGAAAAAGCTTCATACGGCAAGGAGCAGAAATGATCAGGTGGCCCTTGATATGAGGCTGTATCTTAGGGAAAAGACAGATATCATCTCGGGAGAGATAAAAGATCTTTTGGAAGCCCTTACGGATAAGGCGGAAGAATATAAAGACTTTGTAATGCCGGGATATACCCATTTGCAGAGGGCACAGCCCGTAACCTTCGGCCATTACCTGATGGCGTATGCCCAGATGTTTATACGCGACATGCAAAGGCTTTCCGACTGCAGAAAGAGGATCAATGTATCTCCCATAGGAAGCTGTGCGCTGGCAGGTACTACATACGATACGGACAGGTTTTTTGAAGCCGGGCTTCTCGGATTCGACAGTGTGTGTGATAATTCCATGGACGGTGTTTCGGACAGGGATTTCTGCGTGGAGCTTCTTTCCGTGATCTCCATGATAATGATGCACCTTTCGCGCCTTGCTGAGGAATTTATACTGTGGTCCGGTCTTGAATTCAGGTTTATAGAGCTTTCTGACGGATATACGACCGGAAGCTCCATCATGCCTCAGAAAAGGAATCCCGACATGGCAGAGCTTGTAAGGGGAAAATCCGGAAGAGTCTTCGGTGATCTTATGGGCATCCTTACGGTATTTAAGGGCCTTCCTCTTTCCTATAACAAGGATATGCAGGAGGATAAAGAAGGTGTCTTTGATGCCGTCGATACAGTGGAGATGTGCCTTAAAATATTTAAAGGCATGATACGGACCATGAAGGCAAACAGGGAAAACATGGCTTCGGCTGCAAAGGAAGGCTTTTTAAATGCCACAGATCTGGCGGATTATCTGGTGTCCAAGGGAATGCCCTTCAGAAGCGCATATAAGATATGCGGAGAGATAACGGCCCGGTGTATAGAGGAGGGAAAGACTCTGGAGGATCTGGATATCAATGTCTACAAGGGATACAGCCCCCTGTTTGATGAGGATCTTTACGGTGTGATAGACATAAAAGCATGTGCTGAGAGAAGGACGTCTTATGGAGGCACATCCGTGGGATCGGTGGAGTTACAGATAAAAAAAGTAAGGGACTTTTTAAGTGATGCAGGATAAGACAAAGGTCTTTATAGACGGAAGCCACGGAACAACGGGGCTCCGTATACATGACAGGATCAGGGAACGGGAAGACATAGATCTTCTTACCATACCGGATGATCTTCTGAAGGATCCGGATATAAAAAAAGAATTCTTAAATAAGGCAGATATTGTTTTTCTCTGTCTTCCTGATGATGCTGCAAGACAGTCGGTGGAAATGGTGGAGGATAAGGATGTGGTTTTGATAGATACGTCCACTGCCCACAGGACATCTGATGGATGGTGCTACGGATTTCCGGAGCTTAAAGGCCAGAAGGAAAGGATAAGAGCCTCCAAAAGGATCGCCAATCCGGGATGCCACGCCGCAGGGTTTATCTCTCTTGCAGCTCCTCTTGTGGAAGAAGGCATCATAAGCAAAGAAAGCCTTCTGTCGTGCTTTTCCGTGACCGGATATTCCGGAGGCGGGAAGAAGATGATATCCCAGTATGAAGAGCATACGGATCCCCTGCTTTTCGCTCCGAGAGTCTACGGCCTTTCTCAGGAGCATAAGCATCTGCCGGAAATGATCAGATACAGCGGCCTTTACAATGCCCCTGTGTTCTGTCCCCTTGTGGCATCCTATTATTCCGGCATGGAAACGGTGATCTCCCTTACAGGGGATATGGTAAAAGGCGGCATAAAGGCCATAAAGAACTGCTATAAAGATATATATAAGGGTAATATTGTTTACTTCCGCGAAGGAACGGATGAAGGAGGATATATGTCCGCATCAAGATTCGCCGGCAGGGATGATATGGAGATATCTGTAATGGGAAACGAAGACCGTATCCTTCTTATATCAAGATTTGACAATCTCGGAAAGGGAGCTTCAGGCTCTGCGATCCAGAATATGAATATAGTAATGGGAGTTCCAGAGGAAAAGGGACTGGTATTGACGGAGGAGAAAATATGAAATTTGTGGAAGGCGGGGTCTGTGCACCCCAGGGATTTAAGGCATCAGGAGTAAGGGCAGGCATCAGAGGCAATAAACCCAAAAATGATCTGGCCTTGATCTTAAGTGATGTGCCTGCAACTGCAGCAGCAGTATATACGACTAATCTGGTAAAAGGCGCGCCGCTGGGAGTAACGAAGGAGCATCTTAAAAACGGTCACGCAAGGGCTATAATCTGCAATTCCGGAAATGCCAATACCTGTAACGAAAACGGTGTGGAGATAGCGGAGAAGACATGCGAATTACTGGCAGGGGAGCTTTCCTTAACTCCCGATGATGTGGTAGTGGCATCCACCGGAGTGATAGGCGAGCCCATGACCATAGATCCCTTTGAAAAAGCTATTCCGGAGCTTGTAAGGAATCTTTCCTATGACGGCTGCGATGCCTGTGTTGAAGGCATAATGACAACAGATACCATAAAGAAGGAAGTGGCCGTGGAATTCGAGCTTGTGGGAAAGACCTGCCGTATCGGAGGGATAGCAAAGGGCTCAGGCATGATCCATCCCAATATGGCTACCATGCTCAGCTTTATAACTACTGATGCATGTATATCCGATTCCATGCTCAGAAATGCCATTCAAAGCGACGTGCAGGATTCCTTCAACATGCTTTCCATAGACGGGGACACATCCACCAATGATATGTGCGTTATCCTGGCGAACGGCCTTTGCGGCAACAGGGAGATAGATTTTTACGGGCCTGAATTTGATAAATTCAAGGCGGCTCTTAATATGGTTACTACGGAGCTTGTAAGGCTCCTGGCCTCTGACGGCGAGGGAGCATCAAAGCTTATAGTCTGCAAGGTGACGGGAGGTGCCTTCGAGAAGGAAGCGAAGAAGGTAGCCAAATCAGTGGTATGCTCCAATCTGTTAAAGTCGGCCATGTTCGGAGAGGATGCCAACTGGGGAAGAGTCCTATGCGCCATAGGATATTCCGGAGCAAAGATCATCCCCGACAGGATAGATCTTACATTTGAAAGCGCATCAGGGAGCCTTCCTGTATGCAAAGACGGCGCGGCCATAGGCTTTTCTGAGGAAAAGGCAAAAGAGGTCCTTTCGGAAAAGGAGATAAACATTCTTGTTGATCTTAAGAGCGGCAGCGAAACGGCAACCGCTTACGGGTGCGACCTTACCTACGATTATGTAAAAATAAACGGTGATTACCGTACGTGATGGAGAAGAAATGGGAGACAGGTTTTCCAATGAAGAGCGTTCCGAGATTCTGGTTCAGGCTCTTCCTTATATCAAAAAATACAACGGGAAATATGTAGTGGTCAAATACGGCGGAAATGCCATGAAGAACGAACAGCTCAAGGAGCAGGTCATGGAGGACATAGTCCTTCTGTGGCTCATAGGGGTAAAGATCGTTCTTGTGCACGGAGGAGGCCCTGAGATAGACGAGCTTATGGAAAGGATGGGAAAGGTCCCCGAATTCCATAACGGCCTTCGCGTGACGGACAAGGAAACGGCAGAGATAGTACAGATGGTTCTGGCCGGTAAGATAAACAAGACCCTTGTGAACATGCTTCAGATGAAGGGCGGAGAAGCCATCGGCCTTTCGGGCATAGACGGAAAGATGCTCCAGGCATCACAGAAGAGCAAGGCACTGGGATATGTGGGACAGATAGATCACATACATATTAAGCCTGTACTTGATACTCTGGAGAAGGGCTATATCCCTGTGATCTCTACCATAGGATGCGACGACTCGGGAAATATCTACAATATCAACGGAGATACGGCTTCGGCATTTATCGCAGCGGCCCTTAATGCGGAGAGGCTTCTCCTTATGACCGATATAGCAGGGATAATGAGGGACAGGAACGATCCCGGATCCCTTATACCGGAGCTTACGGTGGACGAGGCTGTTGAACTCTATAAAACAGGAGTTATAACGGAGGGCATGATACCTAAGGTGGACTGCTGCCTCGATGCCATAAATCACGGCGTTAAAAATACAGTTATCATGGACGGTACGATTCCTCACTCCATCTTGATGGAGCTTTTGACAGACGAAGGTGCCGGAACATGGATCAGGGGAAATTGATGAGTATGACCATAACGGAAAAAGATAAAAAATATGTTGCTTCAACCTATGCCAGGTTTCCCGTGGAGATCGTTTCGGGCAAGGGCTCTGTAGCCACAGACAGCAGCGGAAAAGAATATATAGATCTGGGATCAGGCATTGGCGTTACAGCCTTCGGCTACAGTGACGACCTCTGGATAAAAGCGGTAACGGATCAGCTTGGCAAAGTACAGCATACGTCGAATCTTTATTATACGGACCCCTGTGCATCCCTGGCAGAGTTTCTCTGCGAAAGAACTTCCATGGAAAAAGTGTTCTTTTCGAATTCCGGAGCGGAGGCCAATGAGACGGCCATAAAGGCTGCAAGAAGATACGGGGCGGAAAAGAAGGGTGAGGATCACTTTACCGTAGTTACCATGGAAAAAAGCTTCCACGGAAGGACGCTTACCACACTTGCGGCCACAGGGCAGGAAGCTTTTCATAGATTATTCAGACCTCTTACTCCAGGATTTGTGTCGGTGGCACCGGGTGATGCGGAAAACCTTTTAAAGGTATGCAGAGAAGAAAAAGCCTGCGCTGTTATGCTGGAAGTTATCCAGGGTGAAGGCGGAGTAAATGTGCTTGATAAAGATTATGTAAGAACAGTCAGTGATATATGCCAAAAGGAAGACCTGATCCTGATCATAGACGAGATACAGACAGGAAACGGCAGGACGGGACAGCTTTACGGATATATGAATTACGGTATAAAGCCTGACATCTTTACAACGGCAAAGGGAATAGGAGGAGGCCTTCCCCTTGGGGCAACGGTGCTTGGGGAAAAGGTAAAGGATATTTTTTCTCCCGGTGACAACGGCTCTACCTTCGGAGGAAATCCTGTATGCTGTGCCGGCGCTTTAAATATCTTAAGCCGTATGGATGAACAATTCCTTTCTGAAGTAAGAAGAAAGGGAGACCTGGTTAAAGATATGCTTTCAGGTAAGTCCGGAGTATTATCCGTTTCCGGAATGGGCCTTATGATAGGAATAGAGACTGTACGCCCGGCTGCAGAAGCGGCAAGGGAATGCATTAAAGAGGGAGTGCTCCTTTTAACGGCAAAGGAGAAGCTGAGGCTTCTGCCGGCGCTTAATATACCTGATGAACAGCTTATTTGGGCTGTGGAGAAGATAATAAAGGTTTTAGGACAGGAGGCATAAAAGTGGACATTAAAGGGAGGAGCTTTCTTAAGCTGCTTGATTACAACAACTCGGAGATAAGCAGCTTAATAGATCTGGCATCAGATCTTAAGAAGAAGAAAAAAGACGGTATTCCCCACAGGCTTTGTGAGGGTAAAAATATAGCATTGATCTTCGAAAAGACAAGTACAAGAACAAGATGCGCATTTGAGGTGGCTGCATCAGATCTTGGCATGCACCCTGTTTATCTTTCCCCGAATTCGTATCAGATGGGAAATAAGGAATCGGTGGAAGATACGGCAAAGATAATGGGGCGGATGTTTGACGGCATCGAGTACAGAGGCTTCGAACAGGCGGTGGTGGAGGAACTTGCCCGCTGCAGCGGTGTTCCCGTGTGGAACGGACTTACAAATGAGGCACATCCCACTCAGGTACTGGCCGATTTTTTGACCATAAAAGAAAGATTCGGCCGTCTTAAAGGCATAAAGCTGGTATATCTGGGTGATGCCCATTACAACATGGGGAATTCTCTCATGGTAGGATGTGCCAAGATGGGGATGGATCTTGTAATAAGCGCTCCCTCAAAATATTATCCCAATAAAGATCTTATAGAACAGTGTTGGGAAATGGCAGCTGAAAGCGGAGGCTCCATAAAGTTTATAGAAGATCCCGTGGAAGCCGTAAAAGGAAGAGATGTGGTATATACGGATGTCTGGGTGTCCATGGGCGAACCGAAGGAAGTATGGGACGAAAGATTCCATGACCTTTACAGCTATCAGGTAAATAAAGATCTTATGGCTCTGGCCGGGAAAGATGCGGTATTTATGCACTGCCTTCCGTCCTTCCATGATAAAAATACCGTAATGGGCGGAGAAATGTGCGAAAGGTACGGCATTGATGCCCTGGAGGTTACGGATGATGTCTTTAAAGGAGAGCAGTCCATAGTCTTCGATCAGGGCGAGAACAGACTCCATACCATAAAAGCCATTATGGCGGCAACTTTGGGTTTTTAAGCAATCATGCAATAATATATGTTCTTAAAGCCACGACCCTTGTGTATAATCTTATACATAAGGGTTGATTTTTTGAGAGGAAAAACTGTATATGAAGATAGCCATAGTATGTGATGTTCTGGGCAGTGAAAACAACGGCACTTCCATCGCTGGCATGAATCTTATCAGACATCTTAAAAGCAAAGGCCATCAGGTAAGGGTGCTGTGCCCTGATAAAGATAAAGCGGGAACGGAAGGCTTTTACATTATGCCTGTATTTAATGCGGGGCCCTTTAACGGATATGTTGAAAAGAACGGAGTTTCCATCGCGAGGACTGATAAAGAGAAGCTTGAAAAGGCTCTTAGAGGAGCAGATGCAATTCATGTAATGATGCCGTTTTTTCTGGGAGCGGCAGCAGTAAGATACGCCAGGGATAATGAGATACCTGTGACTGCTGGATTTCACTGTCAGGCCGAAAACATAACAAACCATTTCTTCCTGATGGATAAAAAGGCAGTAAACGATCTGACATACAAGATAATGTACAACCGGGTCTATAAATATGTGGATGCCATACATTATCCTACCCAGTTTATAAGGGATACATTTGAAAAACGTGTGGGAAGGACCACAGGGTATGTAATATCAAACGGTGTAAATGAGATATTTATAAAGGGCGAGCCAAAGAGACCGAAGGCGCTTAAGGATAAGTTCGTTATACTTTACACGGGACGATACAGCAAGGAAAAGAACCACAAAATACTTATAGATGCTGTATCCCTTATGCCGGAAAGAAACAGGATACAGTTGATATTTGCAGGCTCAGGCCCCCTTTATGAAGACCTTAAAAAGTATGGGGAGAAGCTTCCCAATAAGCCGATCATGGAGTTTTATTCAAGGGAGGAGCTTGTGGATGTGATCAATTATTCCGACCTATACGTCCATACGGCAAAGGCGGAGATAGAGTCCATAGGATGCCTGGAGGCCATTTCCTGCGGACTGGTGCCTGTAATATCAGATTCGCCGAGAAGTGCCACAAGATATTTTGCCTTAAGCAGGAAAAATATCTTTGATCATAAGGACCCCGCAGACCTTGCAGCCAAGATCCTCTACTGGATGGAGCATGAAGATGAAAAGGACAGATGCTCAAAGGCATACAGGGAATACGGTAAAAGATTCGATCAGAAAAGATGTATGGAGCAGATGGAGGAGATGATAATAAATACTGCCGGAAGAGCCGGAGGCTCTTATACATGAAAAAAAGGATCATTTATTACAGCGACGAATTAAACGACGATTTCAGCACACCGGATATAAATACGAAGCCTCTGGGTGAGGACTTCAGATTTATAAGGGGATCTCTTATATGGAGAGCATGCTCATTTCTTCTGTATTACATTGCAGCGATCCCGCTTGTTTTTATTATAAATAAGGCCGTATACGGACTTAAGATAAATAACAGAAAGGCCCTTAAGAAAGTGTCGGGAGGATTCTTTCTGTACGGAAACCATACTCAGTATTTTACTGATGCCACATGCCAGGCGCTTTTATGCTTTCCCAAAAGGGCTTATATAATTGCCGGGGCGGATGCCTTTTCCATCAAAGGCCTCAGATGCATCGTACAATTGCTGGGTGCCATAGCTCTGCCAGACACTATCAAAGGCATGAAGGGATTTGTCAGAGCAATCAACAAAAGGATAGATCAGAATGCGGCTGTTGCCATATATCCCGAGGCACATATATGGCCGTATTACACAGGTATAAGACCCTTTGGCGCAGCCTCCTTTCAGTATCCGGCAAAAAAGGGAGTTCCGGTATTTGCATATACCATAACCTACAGGAAAAGGCTTATCAAACTGCTTCCCCCTGCCATAACCATATATGTCAGCGATCCCATCTATCCGGACATGAGCAAGAGTCTTAAGGAGAGGAAGACGGAGCTTAGAAACAAGGCTTATGATTTTATGTGCAGCATGGCGGAGAAGAATCAGCTGGAGCATATCAGATATATAAAAGTGCGTGATAAGGATTAAGAAATAAATGGAGAGAAAATAATCCCGAAAAGCACCGTAAATATGGCCAAATCCTTGTTTTATGCAAGGTTTTAATGTAAAATATTAAATCGACAAATTGAATATAACAGTTGGTTTTTTTGGGCCGTAAGGCCCGGAAGTCCGGTGAGATCCCGGCACAGCTTTATCCCTACTGTAATAAGGACGAAAACCGTCATAATGTCACTGAGAGATCGGGAAGGCGGCGGCAAGTAGGTTTGTACTTTAAGTCAGGATACGAAGATCAAACTGTCAGTAAATTTCCGGAGGCATAAAGCGGAAATTTAATCGTCGTATTGGGAGAAGTATGCAATGCCGCACTGTCAGTTTGAAAACTACATGCGGCATTTTTATTTTTTACTGAACGAAGGACTGCTCATACATGAAGAGATTACTAAAAAAAGCAGCATTCTTTATGGTCTTTACCATGACGGCGGCATCACCTTTATACGGGGTGACTGCCCGGGCAAGTGAAGAAACGGCGGCTTATCAGGAAACAAAAGAGGATCCTCTTTTTGAAAACATAGATAAAACCATAAAGGGGCTGAGAAAGATCTCCGGAAAGCAGGAGATACTTTCCGCAGACGAGCTGTTTACAGCAGGAAAGCCCATAGGAGACTGGACTGCCATGGCCATGGCATATTCCGGCAGGGATGATGATTTCAAAGGTTATCTTAAGGCTCTGGAAGACTTTGTCTCCGGCAGCATGGCTGAAAAAGGCATGATAAAAGACGGTAGAGCTACGGAATATCAAAGAATAGCCCTTACCATAAATGCCCTTGGAGGAGATCCTTCAGCATTCGGAAAGGATGAAAACGGTACTCCTTTTGATATGGTGGCACTGGGTACTTTCGGGTATGCGGAAGGCTCGCCTTCTGCACAGGGAGTAAATGCAGTGATATATGCCCTTCTGATTATGGATGCTGTAGGTACAGAGATACCTGACAGCTCTCCCGTATCAAGGGAGGCCCTTGTAGAGAAATTAATGGCATGCCAAAGGGAAAGCGGCGGCTTTTCTCTTTCGGAAAGCGTTCCGGAGAATCCCGAGATAACTGCCATGGCGCTGCAGGCCATTGCACCTTATACGGAGGATGAAAAAGTACAGGCTTCCGTGGACATGGGACTTTCTTATCTGTCGGCATCACAAAAGGAAAGCGGAGGATTTGACACCTACGGAGAAGAGGATCTGGAAAGCACGGCACAGGTAATAATGGCATTGTCAGCCCTAGGTATTGATCCTGAAAAGGAAGATGCATTTATCAAAAACGGAAACAGCCTTCTGGATGCTCTTGAGGGTTTCCGGATGGAAGACGGTACCTTCTGCCATGTAAGATCAAAAGGGACTACAGACCTTATGTCTACGGAAAGTGCTCTTATTGCAATGGAATCCGTTGCTATAAGGAGGACAGATGACACCTGGATATTCCAGTCTGATATAAGGGGAACAAGAGGAGAGAGTGAAACGTCCCAAGGCCCTTTTAGTATTTTGTGGGGAGCTGCAGCAGCTGCAGTGATCACATTTTTTTATATTTCTGTAAGGAGAACATCATGAAGAAAAAAGGAACCGGAAAGTTCATCCTTTTACTGGTATCTGCAATTGCTGTTCTAACAGGCGTAAAAGTAATAGCAGACAGCATGGTGCCCGAAAATTCTTTGTCGCTTATCTCAGATAACTCTTCTTTCTATGCGGGAGATGAGATAGAGGTAAAGCTTTATTCCGATAAGGAGCATACGGATCAGGGGGCCTTTGAATTTCATATTACTTACGACAGGGAGATCCTGGAATACATACCGGAGAGCAATGTTCCGGGAGAAGCCCTTTCCGGTCAGAGGGAGCTCTTTTTCGATCTGGTTGAAAGAGGAGATGCTCCCTACATAAATGTAAATGCCATAACGAAGAACATGCGAAAAGGTTCTGCCATGAGCATAACGCCGGGAGTTCTTCTTAATCTAAGATTTAAAGTAAAGGCTGACTATACCGAAAGAACGGATACGGTCATATCCATAGAAAAAGAGGCCTTTGAGGATCTGGACGGAAAGGTACTGGAACTTAATGACGGCGCAGGAGTGACCCTTCACATCAACCCTCCTCATCCCGGAGATTATACGGCTGTTGATGCCGCTCTTGATCAGGTACCGGAAGATCTTTCCAGATATACGGACGAAACGGCGGCAGCTCTTACAGCTGCAGTAAATAATGTGAACAGGGATCTTACGGAAGACGATCAGGACATGATCGATAATATGGCGCAGGCAATAATCGATGCCATAGCAGCTCTTGAGATAAAGCCCGCGGATTATACTGCTGTGGATCAGGCTTTGGAATCCGTTCCGGAAGACCTGACCTTATATACGGAGGAGTCGGTAAAAGCGCTTAACGAGGCTGTTTCTTCAGTTAACAGAGACCTTCTTATAGATGACCAGAAGCTGGTGGATGAAATGGCAGCTGCCATAAACAGCGCCGTAGAGGCCCTGGAATATCTGCCTGCAGATTACAGTGCTGTTGAAACTGCCCTTGCCAAGATACCTGAGGATCTTTCCAGGTATACGGAAGAAACCGTAAAAGCGATAAATGATGCGGTCAATTCCGTGGAAAGAGGCCTTACCATACTGGATCAGGACAGGGTCGATGCCATGGCCGCGGCCATAGAGGATGCTGTGGCGGCTCTGGATCTGAGATCTGCCGATTACTCTGCTGTCGGAGCAGCCATAGCCAAGGTACCGGAGGATCTGAGCATTTATACAAAGGAATCTGTAGAAGCCCTTAACAAGGCTCTTGATAATGTGGAGAGAGGTCTTTCCATAGACGAGCAGGAAAGAGTTGATGCCA
>CADBUJ010000056.1 GCA_902797845.1 uncultured Eubacteriales bacterium
AACTGCCACTATCACATTTATAGATCAGGGCATACCTTATGATCCTCTTGCAAAGGAAGATCCGGACATCACCCTTGATGCAGGGGACAGAGAGATAGGCGGACTTGGTATATTTATGTCCAAACAGCTTATGGATGACATCACTTACGAATATAAGGACGGAAAGAATATACTTAGGCTTAAGAAAAATCTTTGATCAGGATATTAAAATGGAAACTGTTTACCCGTCTAAAATCGATCTTCATATGCATTCCACTGTTTCCGACGGAACAGATACTCCGGAGGAGATCCTTCAGAATGTAAAAAAAGCAGATATCAAGCTTTTCTCTCTTACTGATCATGATGCCATAAAGGGATGCATCATCATAAGAGGGCTGCTTAAGGAGGGTGATCCCTGTTTTATCCCCGGAGTGGAATTTTCCTGCAGTGATGACAAAGGCAAATATCATATACTGGGATACGGATATGATCCTGAAGATGGTGCCATAAGGGGCGTTGTAGAGAAAGGTCATTCCTTAAGAATGATGAAGGTAAACGCCAGACTGGAATTCTTAAAGGATGCCTTCGGCGTAGTCTTTCCCCAGGAGGAACTGGACAGATTATTCGCCATGGAGAATCCCGGAAAGCCCCATATAGGAAATCTGATGGCAAAATACGGATATGCCAAAGACAAAAATGATGCCATAAAGAATTACATCAATAAAAAGAAGTTTAAAAATGTACATGTAAGGCCTGACGAAGCAATAGAAGGCATACTTAAAAGCGGAGGTACGCCTGTTCTTGCCCATCCCGCCTACGGAGACGGAGACCAGCTTATCCTTGGAGAGGAGCTGGATGAGAGGGTAGGATATCTTAAGGGCTTCGGCCTTAAGGGTGTGGAGGCTTTTTATTCCGGCTTTACCGCAAAGATAAGGGAACAGGTGCTTACGCTGGCATCTAAATATGATCTTTACGTAACTGCCGGAAGCGATTATCACGGCACAAATAAAATGATCAAACTGGCAGAAAACGATCTTCCTGACAGCGCGGACTATCCGGAAGGTCTTAAGAGGTTTTTACGGGAAGTGGTAATGAGGTAATATGCAGTCTGGAATCTTAAAGGATAAAGAAATATTCGGATTTGTGATCCCTGACGGGGTATGGAGCATAATTAAATTCCTTGTGGCTGCGGTGATCGCAGTTATAATAGTCCTTATCCTTCTTGCAGTCATAAAAAGGGTATTCAGGAAAAGACTCAAATCCGACAATAAAATACAGGTAAGACTTGTGGAGAATGTCTTCAGGGGAGCCGTTATCATAATAGCAGCTCTTTTCGTTGTGATGAGCGTAGAGGAAACAGCCTCCATAGGAAGAGTCCTTTTCCAGGGGACAGCCGTTCTTACGGCTGTTATAGGATTTGCAGCTCAGCCTGTGATCTCTGATATCATCTGCGGCTTTATCATAAGCTCCGGAAAGCCCTTTGATCTCGGGGACAGGATAGAGCTGGAAGACGGCACCAGAGGTGTCGTAAAGGATATAACCATGCGCCATGTGGTGTTAAGGAAGATGGATACCATAGATGTTATAATCCCAAACAGCAAAATGAATTCCATGACCATCACCAACATGAGCAGAAATACGGAGTACCGCTCCATCAATTTCAGATTCAGTGTGGCATACGGTACTGATATAGAAAAGGCAATGGAGGTAATCTCCAATGCCGTAAAGGAAAGCGAATATACTGTTCCGGGTTATAACATAAGAGGTACGGAAGAATACGGCCCGGTTTATTTTATGGCATACGAGGATTCGTGCCTGGCACTTAATACTACAGTTTATTTTAAGCCTTCTGTCCCTTCGGAATGGGTATACAGCGACATCAATAAAAGGGTGGATAAAGCCCTTAAGGAAAACGATATAGAGATACCGTTCAATTACATGAACGTTATCGTAAAAGAGGGATCATCAAAGAAAGAATTCTGATCTTTTCGGATCCGAATGATTCTTTTCCAGATACTTTTTGTGAGATATAAAATCGGGATCCGTAAAATACTTGGCTCCCTGAGGACAGCATTTGATACAGGACTGGCACTTTATGCATACTCCCGGGACTGAAGATACATCCTCGAAGGAAATGGATCCCATGGGGCATAACTGGGCACAAAGCCCGCAGTCCGAACATTTTCTCATATCTGTTACAGGCTTTGCTTTTAAAAAAGAAGCAGGGCCTTTATCTTCTTTAAGGGGAATATAATATGGGGCTATCTCTCTTTTGGAGGGAGGCAGGATACAATGATCAGGCACCGGTTCACCGGACATGATCCTGTCAGCTGCCTTTTGTGAAAGGGCCTTAAGCATATCCGTGTCGTTTTTATCCGGACGCCCCTTTCCTATATCCGCAAATGCATGGGCACAGCAGATTGCAGCCGCAGCAATTGGTACAAATCCAAGATCTTCAAGAGTATATGTAAGCTCTGTCAGAGAAGAGTCGTAGCTTCTGTTGCCGAAGGTTACCAAAGGGATAAGGAGAGTTGATGATCCTGAAAACAGCTCCTTTATAAAAGGCAGGAATTTGTTGGGCACTCTTCCTGCGTAGGTGGGAGTACCGAATACAACGAGATCATCCTCTGAAAAAGAGATCTTTTCCTTTCTTTTCTCCGGAAGAGTCACGTCCAGACTTTTATGGGAAGCTCCGATCCTTGATGCCAGAGATTTGCCCAGCTTTACGGTTACAAGTGCCGTATTTCCCGTGGGACTGAAGTAAACGGAATAAACATTTTTTATATCCTTCATGATATTAGCCCTCCGTTCTAAAACCTGTTATATAAATAATACAATAAAGAATTGTAAAATAAATCAATAAAATATATAATCTAGGTTAAATAATCCTTTTATCATTACGGAGGTTTCTTATGTCTTTAATCAGCAGAGATCAGATCATCGGAGCTTATGTTTTCAGCAAGGGAAATAAGGATTATCTGGAAAGAGATACCCTGGAAAAATGCGGTTGTTTTTCATGCAAAAAGATCTTCACACCCGGAGAGATCAAAGAATATGCTGAGGATCCCAAGGGACCCACAGCCGTATGTCCTTATTGCGGAGAGCTTACCGTTCTTCCCGAAGGTGGCGGAAGAATAATCACAGACAAATTCCTGGATGCAGTTAATGCATACTGGATCAAATAATTAATTTTTTAACAAATCTTCTGTTTTATTTTATAACAGAAGATTTTCTTTATGTATAAAAGGGTGAGTGCGCCCTTTAAAATACAACTTTTTACATTCAAGGAGGAGAACTAAATGTCAAAGTATGTAGTAGGTATCGATGCGGGAACCACAGGTATTCGCGCAATAGCATTCGATCACGATTCAAATATCCTTTCAAATGCTTATTCCGAATTCCCTCAGTATTTCCCCAAGGATGGCTG
Source organism: uncultured Eubacteriales bacterium (assembly GCA_902797845.1). GTDB lineage: Bacteria > Bacillota > Clostridia > Lachnospirales > Lachnospiraceae > RUG14319. The sequence goes on from CADBUJ010000056.1 coordinate 3,407, forward strand.
GTGCGAGCAGGATGCAGACGAGATCTGGGATGTAGCCATCAATATGATCAAAAAATGCGTTGACGACGGCGGATTAAGCTTCGAAGATATGGTAGCCATCGGTATAACGAATCAGAGAGAGACCACGGTGCTTTGGGATAAGGAAACAGGAAAAGCTGTTTATCATTCCATCACCTGGCAGGATATGAGGACTGCAGACAGGATCACAGAGATCAATGAAAAATACGGCGAGGCTGAATTCGGAAGGGTTGGAAGTACTGCTTCCACAAACGGAACCGGAGCCACCCTTGAATGGATAATCAAGAACAGCCCCGAAGTAAGAAAGGGTATCGAAGAAGGAAGAGTTCTTTTCGGATGGGTAGATTCCTGGCTTATCTGGAAGCTTACAGGCGGCAAGGTGCATGTGGCTGATTCCACAAATATGGCCGGAACATCCATGTTCGATTATACAAAATTTGATTACCATGACGGCTTCCTTAAGGAGTTCGGTATCCCCAGAGAGATCCTTCCTGAAGTAGTTGTAACAGGTAAATATCAGTTTGATACAGATCCCGATGTTACATTCGGTTACAGCATCCCCATAGCAGCATCTGCAGGCGATCAGACTGCAGCAGCTGTAGGACAGGCATGTATCAAGCCCGGTATGGTAAAGAACACATACGGAACAGGTGCATTCATGGTAATGAATACCGGCGATGCCTATCCTTCAGGACTTCCTTGGGATACAGGTATGTTCTTTGAAACAGCAAACGATATTTCAGACAAGCTCCATTGGGCTATAGAAGGATTTGCAAATGTTTCCGGTTCGGCAGTTCAGTGGCTCAGAGACGGTGCAGGTATCGTTGTTGATGCAAAGGAAGCAGAGCAGCTTGCAACATCAGTAGAAGACAACGGCGGTGTTTACTTCGTTCCCGCTTTCGCAGGACTTCCCAATGGTTCCGACCCTTATGCAAGAGGAACTATCATCGGTATAACAAGAGGAACCACAAAGGCTCATCTTTGCCGTGCAGCTATCGAGGCAATGGCATTCCAGATGGTTGAAGTATTCAATAAGATGGCAGAATATGCAGGCGTTCCGGTAACAGAGCTTCGTGCAGACGGCGGTGGAGCTAAGAATGACTTCCTTATGCAGTTCCAGGCAGATATCCTCGGCGTTCCCGTTGCAAGACCTGTAATAATCGAGACCACATGTCTCGGTGCAGCATATCTTGCAGGTGTTAAGGTAGGCTTCTGGAAGGATATGGAAGAAGTTGCCGAGAAATGGCAGTGCGATAAGAGATTCGAGCCCAAACTCTCCGAGGAGAGAAGAAAAGAGCTTTATGACAACTGGTGCAGAGCCGTTGAACATGCAAAGGGCTGGCTTAAGAAATAATCAAGATCTATAAGATCCGGATCAAAGGGTGTGCTTCGGGCTTTGCCCGGAGCATGCTCGTTTTAAGAATAATGTTTTCCTTAGGGAAAAGATAATGGAGAAAATATATGGGAAATATTGCTTTTATTAATGCGAATGTGATCCCCATGGAGGAGAGAAAAAGATTCTCGGCCGTTCTTGCAGTGGACGGTAAGATAGTCGCAGCCGGTACAGATGAGGAGATTACCGAAAAGGCCAGGGAATACGGGGTGACCCCCATAGATCTTAAGGGCAAGACAGTACTTCCGGGTTTTCATGACTGTCATGCACACCTTACCATCACAGGCTTTGATGCCATGGGAATAAATATGTACGATGCTCCCGACATCAAAACAGTTATAGAAAGATTAAAGGAGGCAGATGAGACCTGGCCCGAAGACAGATGGCTTTTCGGCATGAGACTTGATGAAGGTCTTCTGGCAGAAAAGAGACCGCCCCTTATGTCCGAACTGGATATTTTCGACCGTCCCGTATTTATATCAGACAGAGGCGGACATTATGTAGTCGTAAACAGACTGGCCTTCGATGCTCTCGGTATAACAGAGGACCTCAGGGGAGTAAGGATGGGAGAAGACGGAAAACCCAACGGCAGGCTCCAGGATGAGGCCAATAAGAAGGCAAGGAACAATTATCCCCACAGCGAGCAGGAAACTCTTGAAGCAATGATCTACACCTGCGAAGAAGCGCTTAAAAAGGGTATTACCACCATACACGGTCAGGAGGGCTCTGCAGCAGATGACCCTTCCATGAGGCTTGTGCTTGAAAACAGAGATAAATTCCCCGTAGACCTTAACATGTGGTGGCTTTACATCAATGACAACGATGAGCCCATGTGTGAGGAATTAAAGGTATGGGGCGGAGATATACTTCTGGACGGATCCATAGGATCCAGAACGGCTGCCTTTTTCGAGAACTACTGCGACGGTGACGGAAACGGTTACCTTAATTATGATGATGACCTTATAAACGACCATGTGGAGAAAGCCATCATGAAGGACCATGCCGTTTCTTTCCACGCCATCGGAGAAAGAGGCATATGGCAGGCATTAAATTCATACGAGAGAGCTCTGGAGCTTCATCCCGAGAAAAAAGAGACTGCAAAGCTCAGACTTGAACATATGGGATGGCCCACCGAAGAGGATATGGAAAGAGCCGGCAGGATGGGAGTAAGGGTATCTACACAGCCTGCATTTACATATTTAAGAGGAGGCCCCGAATCCATATACCGCTCCCGTCTGGGAGAGGAAAGAGAGAAGAGAGGGTATCCTTTAAGAAGGATGCTTGATCACGGGATAATCATTGGAGGAGGCTCAGATTCCGACATTACGCCTATGGATGCATTGCTTGGTATCCATTCTGCAGTAAATCCCCCTTATCCCGAAAATGCCGTAACACCTTATGAAGCCGTGCGCATGTACACCTCAGACGGAGCAAAGTGCGGCTGGGAGGAGGATTTCAAAGGAATGCTCCTTCCCGGGATGCAGGCAGATATGGTAGTACTGGACGAGGATCCTCTTACCTGTGATCCTCTGGCCATTAAAGATATAAAGATCCTTAAAACAGTAAGAAAGGGCGACATAGTATACGAAGGATAAGGTGATATCAATGGGTAGTATTGGCATTATCAACGGAAATGTTATCCCCATGGATAAACAAAAGAGATATGAGGCAGTTCTTGTGGAGGACGGCATCATAACGGCTCTTGGGGACAGCGAAACAATAAAAGAAGAAGCTTCGAAAAAGAATATAGAATGCATAGATGTTTCGAAAAAAACTGTGCTTCCGGGATTGTATGACTGCCACGTGCATATGCTTACAACGGGAGAGAATGCCACAGCCATAGATGTGTATGACTGCAAGGACGTTCAGGAGATAATAAGCATATTCAAAAAGGCTGACGAGGAATACGAACCCGGCAAATGGATCTATGCCAAAAGGCTCGATGAATCAAGGCTGGCAGAGGGAAGACCTCCTCTTATGTCGGAGCTGGATGTTATAAAAAGACCTGTATTCGTTCTGGACAGAGGCAAGCATTATACTCTGGTAAACAGGGCCGCATATGATGCCCTTGGAGTAACTGAGGACATAGTCGGCGTAAGGCTTGACGAAAACAACAAGCCCACCGGAAGGCTTCAGGATCTGGCAAATACATATGCATCAAGAGCATTTTTCGACGCATGGACGGAGGAACAAAAAGAGGAGGCCATAAGATTTACTGCAAAGCTTGCAGTATCCAGGGGTATAACTACCATATGTCCCCAGGAAGGTCTCGATTCCACAGATGATGATGTTCATCTTATGTGCCGCATGAGGGATTCTCTTCCCATAGACATACAGATCTATTGGAATACTCATGATGTTAACGACATAAAGGGAGAAGGACTTGATGCCTGGGGCGGAGATATACTTCTTGACGGCTCCATCGGTTCAAGAACGGCGGCATTTTCCGAGCCTTACTGTGACGGTGATACCTGCGGCTATCTTAACTGGCCGGATGATGAGGTATATCGGATCGTTAAGGAGGCTGTGGAAAACGATCTTATCGTTTCCTTCCATGCCATAGGAGAACTGGGAATAACCCATGGACTGGACGCCATGGAGAAGGTGATCGCAGAGATAGGACCGGAAAAAGCGGCAAAGGCAAAGCTCAGACTGGAGCATTTCGGCTTCCCCAACGAAAGAGATATTGAAAGAGCCGGAAAGATAAAGTTAAGAGTATCCATGCAGAGTGCCTTTACATATTTAAGAGGCGGCCCGGGTACCGTATACCGCTCCAGACTTGGTGAGGAAAGAGAAAGCGGAGGATATCCTTCAAGAAAGCTTTTGGATGCAGGATGTATCCTGGGAGGAGGTTCTGATTCTGATGTAACGCCCATGGATTCCATCTTCGGAATACATGCGGCAGTAAATCAGCCCTACCCCGAGAATTCCATAACCCCTTACGAGGCCGTAAGGATGTATACCATAGATGCGGCCAAGGTAACATGGCAGGATCATATAAAGGGAAGCCTGGAAATAGGAAAACATGGTGACATGGTCATCCTTGACAGAGATCCTTTGAATACAGATCCCAAAACCATAAAAGATATAAAGGTCCTTAAAACGATACATAAGGGAGACGTGGTTTTTGAGGCTTAATCTTTATAAGTTTTTTATAATACTGTATAATCTAAGATAATTTATACACGGAGGAATATTCAATGTTTTGCTGGAATTGTGGAAAAGAAATAGAAGATGGCAGCAAATTCTGCCTTTTCTGCGGAACATCACTTGATGCTTCAAAAGATAATCCTGTAAAGGATGCAGCAGGGATAGAGTTCGATGAGTCAACAAAAACCTTTGAGGAGGCTGCACCTGCTGCTGCAGAGAAGCCTGAGATCAACGATGAGATATCATTCGAAGAAGAGATACCTCAGGGTAAGAGTCCTGCTATGGATTATTCCGTAGAGGGAAATAAAGAGGAATCATCTGCTCCCAAGAAAGTGGCAGCAGGTATAGATTTCGGAAACATGGACCTTAAGACCATCGGAAGGATAGCAGCTCTTGTAGGAGCAGCTATAGTTATCCTTGCATCTTTCCTTAGCTTTATAAAGATGGAAGCTTACGGGGAGTCTGAAGGCACAAGCCTTATGAAATCCGAATTCGGATATGTGGGATTACTGGGTATCGTTTTCGGTGCCATTGCCATAGCAGCCATCCTTGTATTAAAGGATAATATGCTCTACTATGCTATGTCCTTCTGCACGATGATCTATACATTATGCATGAGCTCTCTTATGAGAAATGCCATAGGTGCAGCAGGCTACGGTGACTTTGTAAAGAGAGGCGCAGGCCAGATACTTCTTATAATCGGATTTATCATAATGATAGGGGCTTCTGCCGTCATGATCATGAATGATGTGCAGAGCAAGAATCTCAAGAAATAATATCACCGTCAAGAACGGCAGATATAAGAACATCCTTTTCATCATAAACAAGCTTTAATGAGAAAAAAGGATGGCCTGAACTTAATAACTCTAAAAAGATCTTATCCCCTTCCCAGAGGGTAAGATCTTTTATTTTGTTCTTTTCGATCCATTTAAGATCACCTTCCGTGCAGGGTATAAGCTCTCCTGAGAATCTTGATGCAGTATAAAGGAACATATATTCCGTAAGACCTTTCCCGGACACGAAGGTAACTATACCCCTAAGATCCGGATGTAAAAGATCAAGCCCCGTTTCCTCTTTTGCCTCTCTTATGATGCATTCGTCAGGGCTTTCGTCCTCTTCGAAATGTCCGCCTACACCTATCCATTTACCTTCGTTTATGTCATCTTCCTTTTTGTTGCGAAAAAGCATGAGATAGCTGCCATCTTTTTCTATATAGCAAAGTGTAGAGATCTTTATATTATTCATTTTTATCATCCTCCGGCATTGAATTATTCTATCACGGATAAGTACACTAAAAACAGTACACGATCATAAGTTGTTATTCAAACTTATGAATGTGTATAATTATAAGGCGATGCAATTAAGGTTTTAAGGACAGAGATCATATTATGAAGCTTAAGATACAGAATATAAGAGAAGGATTGGAGAAATATCTGCCGGCGTATGTTTATTGGATACTCTGGAATCTGATCCTGCTCTTTTTTACGGCCTTATGCTCACAGATGATCGTGGAGTATGACCTGCTTTATATAGGGTCGTTCAAGATCATGCTGGAGATGATGGCTATAGAGATGCTTATACTGCTTTTTTATATCATTTCGGGACGACTTTATTTTTCTGCAGTGGCTGCAACCCTTGCTTCCCTTTTATTAACGGTGGCCAATTATTTTGTAGCCCACTTCAGAGGGACGGAGCTTATGCCTCTTGATGTGGCAGCAGTGGGCACGGCAGCAAATGTTGCCTCAAATTACGAATATAAACTGACAGAAGGAATGGCCAGGGCATTTGTAATATGGATCATTATCATCCTGATACCTGTTATATTTCCGCGCATAAAGAAGAAAAAAGGGATCAGGCCTGCTGTTTTAAGAAGACTTGCGGGGGCTTTGGGGATGGCAGCTCTGTTACTTTTATGGATCCCCATGTCATCCGTCGTAAAAATGGAAACATACGGATTTAACGGATCCAAATTCAACGGGTATCTCCTTAATTTTTCCCTTCAGCTAAAGGCGGAGCTTAGTCCGAAAATGCCGAAGGGCTATTCCCTTGATATCATAAGGGAACTGGAAAAAGAGTACGGAAATGTTTCTGATATTTCAAAGGAGGATCACCCGGACATAATATTCATCCTGGAAGAATCCTTTGCTGACATATCCCTTGTGGGAGGAAGGCTTAATACGGAAGAGGAGGTAATCCCTTACTGGAACAGCATTTCTGAAAATGCCATAAAGGGATATCAGTTAAGCTCCATGTACGGAGGAGGGACTGCCAATGCCGAATGGGAAGCTCTTACCGGAAACACCATGGGATTTCTGGGTACCATGGCAACGCCATACCAGCTTTATATAAACGATCCCACATATTCTGTTGCATCCTATCTTAAAGAAGCCGGGTATATATGCGAGGCAACTCATCCCTATTATGCTTCCGGATGGCAGAGGAAAAAGATATATCCCCTCATGGGATTTGACAGCGAAAGCTTTGTGGACAGATATCCCAAAAGAGATATCATAAGAAAATATGTTTCAGACAGAGAGATGTTTGAACATGTGATCCGCATGTGGGAGGAAAAAGAAGAGTCAGAAAAGCTTTTTATATGGGGAATAACAATGCAGAACCACGGAGGCTACAGATATTCCGGAGAAGGTTATACGCCCACGATGCCGTTATCAGGTTATTCCAAAAAATATAATGATGCGGAGCAATACCTGGGGCTTTTAAAGGAAAGCGACAAAGCCATAGAATATCTTATAAGCTATTTCGAAAAGAGGGAGGAGCCTGTAGTCATCTGCATTTTCGGAGATCATTTCCCTAATGTGAGCAATGCATTTCTGGAAGAACTCCACGGAGGAGAATTTGAGACTCTTGATGAGGAAATGAAAAAATATACCGTTCCCTTCGTGGTATGGACAAATTACGATATGGAGGAGCAGGATGTGCCGAAGAGCAGTATGAGCATGCTCTCATATTATCTGTATGAGGCGGCAGGCATAGAACAGCCGGCCTACAACAGATTTTTAAAGGATTTTTCAAAGGTCATACCGGAATGGAATGCCTTAGGGTATTATTCCATGGAGGAAGGAAGGTATAAGAGCTTTGACGAAGCAACAGGCATAGAGGAAGAATGGATATTCAAATATAAATGCCTGCAGTACAACAGCCTTTTCGACACGGAAAACAGGTCTGAGATCTTCTTCCCCGTTAAGGTGTGGGAAGAAGGAGAAAGGGAGACAAAGCATAAGATATATTAAGATCTCAAAAGGGCTTTAGAAGTTATATAAGATGTTATGGGTATTACCAGAACAGATGCTGTAAGGCATGACAAAAGCTCGAAAAGATCCTGTGCTATGGCCTTTCCGTTTAACACAATGGGAAGACTTTCGGCCTGATGCCATATAAAGAATGCTACAAGGCCCCCGAGAAATGCGAACAGGAGGGTATTTATGGTAGTGGAGAGGATATCTCTTCCGACATTCATACCCGATCTGAAAAGCCCATCCATATCCAGTGACGGATTATTGATATGCACCTCGTTAAGAGCTGTGCTTACGGAAAGAGCCGTATCTATAACGGTTCCGATAGTGCATAAAAGGACTACGCCTATGATAAGATCTTTCATGCTGTAGCCTATGTCTTTATTGTAGATGCCGATGGTCTCCGCATATTCCGATGAAAAGCCTGAGATATTTGCCATGTTGCCTATAAAAAAGATAATAACGAACATGATCACAAGGACCAGGACCACTGATTTAAATGCGGATCTGGTCTTTATATTATCTCCGTTTACTATGAACAGGGTTGTGGCAGCAACTATGATGCACGATAAAAAGCTTAAAAAGATGGAATTTATGCCGTATCCCATAAGCATGATATAGATCATCATCAGGAAATAATTAAGATAAAAGCAAAGGAAGTTTTTAAGACCCTTCATGCGGCCTACGGCCACGAGCAGTATCAGCAGTATAAGAGACAGTATACTAATCATGTTTCTGCCTCCTTCCCAGTATGAATAAAGAGACCATAAGAGACACGGGGATCGATATAACGATACCTATGCAGCTTGTAAGAGTCCTTATCATTTCAAGTTCGCCGTAGGAGGATATTGCCTGGGGCAGTGTCATCCAGTTCCTAATGGCAAGCACGACAATAGGGATAACGGATATAAAACATGTAAACAGCATTACATTCGTCATGGTCCCCATTATATCCCTTGAAATGCTGCGGCCGGAGGACTTAAGCGCCGAAAGGGATATGGAGGGATCTTTTTCTATGAGCTCGTTGAGGGATGATGCCATGGTAATGGAGATATCCATGATCGCGCCAAGACCTGATATAAGGATATTCATGTAGAATATGCCCTTGTAATCGTGGATCACATCCGCATAATCCATGGTCCAGTAGCTGATGCCGCTTCCTGCAGCAGCTATGACCATATATGCCAGAATAAAGGATATAAGCACGGATATAAGTGATGATACGGCAGCGGCAAGGGTCTTTTTGCCGAAGCCGTTGCATATGCATAAGGATGTGATTATAAAAATGAATGATGCGATCATAAAAATGGAAAGGACGCTCATGCCCATAAAGCCGTTTATATAGAACCATATGGCAAGAGCCGCGATGATCATATTTACTGCCATGGATAAAAGGGCCTTTAACCCTTTTATCCTTCCGGCATAAATAACGGATAAAAGGAATATGACAAAAAGGATGGCTATATATTTATCCCTTTTTACGCCTATTACAGATGTGACCAGGCTTCCGTCAGGAGAAAGGGAAACGAATAATTCCGTACCTGTCCTGTAATTATCTCCGTAGACCTGGGATCTTGTGGCTGTATTGTCGAAAGAGACAGTATTGCCTTTAAATTCTCCGTTTTTTATGATACCGGATATATGCTGTACATATCTTTCAAGGCCCTCTTCATTTTCCTGCCTTACATCAGTTATCTTAACAATGGGGGCATCATAAAGAAAATGATCGTTAAAGACCAGTATCAAAAGAAGAAGACATATAAATGCCGGTATCAGATGCTTTAAGAGCTTCATGTAAGATTCCTTTTATAAATAGGGTTATGTACTATTCTAGCATATACTGCGGGACTGTGCATTTCCCCTTATTTCTGGTATAATTTTTTAATTAAATTCTTGAATGGAGGCTGCCATCATGAAAAACGAAAAATATGAACTGAGGCGATCCTTTGTGCTTTTGATCCTTGGGGTCTTTGTGATCATAATAGCCGGGATAATCATGTCTAATTACGGTGCCAGGAACGGTTATTTGGAAGGTTATATCGGAGACGGGAATTTTTATGCTCTCCACAGGATGATCAATACATATCTGGGAATGGCATTGATCCTGGCAGGTGTCATAATGGTCATCCACTACGGATTTAAATGCTACGAATTGTATCAGGAGTTCTATAATCCTGACGGTACCAAAAAAGGAGAAGAAAAGACTGCTGCCTGTGCGGATGCCGATGTAAAGAAAGAAATACCTGAGGCTACTCCGGGCCTTATCATGGCTAAAAAAATGGTAGAAGACGGAGTAACATCCATGGAGACGATCTCATTTTGCGCAGGATTCGGAAGAAATGTTGAAGCCTTTAAGGCAGCCTATAAAGATTGTTTCGATATAAGCCTGTAGGATCATAAAGGGGATTTTTAGGGGGTAGGCAGCATGAAATTCTTATTATCCCTCATATTGTCATCTTCTGTTCTGTTATCCTCTTTAGGTCAGGGAGGAGTCTGCGCTTTCGCCATGGAAGAAGAAGCCGAAGAAGAGCTTTATAACAAGATAGAAGCAGAGGAAGAGCCTTTAAGTATATCCGAAGAGGAACGGGACACAGAAGAAGCAAAAGCGGACGAAACTGAAGAAGGAGAAAGAGAGTCAGAAACAGAGACAGAAACAGAGGCGGAGACAGAAGCGGAAACAGAAACAGAAACAGAAACGGAGGCGGAGTCAGAGACTGAGCCGGTATCAGAACCGGCAGAAGATGCAGAGCAAGCGGCAGCAGCTGATGATAATAAGGCGCTGTCTGATCAGGAGGAAAGCATCCTGATAACCGTGACGGATAAGGCCCGTTACGAAGCATCAGACAAGGTATCGGAATTCGTTGAACGGTGCTATACGATCATCCTGGGAAGAAACGCCGGAAGCGGAGAGATCAAGAAGAAGGCAGATGCACTGAAAAAAGGCACCGAGACGGGAGCAACCATCCTGTGGGGATTTTTCTTCAGCAAAGAATTTACAAACAAAAAATATTCCGACAAAGATTACATACAGCTTTTATATAAAGCGGCCTTTAACAGAAATGCTGATGCCACAGGACTTAAGAACAGGTCTGAAGAGCTGAAGCTTGGGTTCTCCAGAGAATTTGTTCTGTATTCCATCATAAGATCCAAAGAGTTTACTAATCTCTGCTCAAAATACGGAATAAGACCGGGGACCATACCTCTGAAAAATACTCTTGATAAGTATCCTTCCGAAACAAAATACGTATATGATCTTTACCAGAATGTGCTTGGCAGGAAACCTGACAGCGGGGGTCATATAAGCGGTGTCACTCTTATAAGGGAGCAGGGAGCTGCAGCTTTGGCGGCAAAACTGTTCGGATCTTCCGAATATAATAAAAAGAACAGATCTGACGAAAGTTTTATTCGGGATGCTTACAGAGGCGCATTAAAGAGGAACGCAGAAAGCAGTGCGGTCACCAATAAAAAAGCTCAGATCGACAACGGCCTTTCAAGGATGTATGTGCTTAAGAATATCCTTACATCGGCGGAGTTTTCGAAAAAATCCAAAGCCGCAGGAGTAAAGGCGGGCACATTTCCTTCATCATATCTGAAATACGGCGATCTGTATCCCGTGCTTACGGAATATGTGGTCAAGACATACAGAGGAGGCCTTAACAGAAAGCCCGGTCAGAAAGAGATAGACTCCAAGGTAAGGGAGCTTAATGAGCAGGAGCTCTATCCCCTTGATCAGCTGAGCAATACCGCCTTTTCTGCGGAATTCAATTCAAAGCATAAGACAAATGAAGAAGTCGTTAAAGGCTTTTATAAGCTTCTGCTTCTCAGATCAGCTTCATCATCCGAAGTGGAAAGCTTAACAAAAAGATTAAAAACATACGGGAAGAGAAATCTCTTCAATTACATTACAGATTCAAAGGAATTTAACAATATATGCGCTAAATACGGCCTTTCCAATATCTCGGGATTCTCCAGGAGATACCTGGTCAGATATCTTGAGGGGCAGGAGGAGACCGATTATTATCTGGGAACGCCTTACACAAGCGATTGGGGGCCTAATTCCATATACTGCACAGTTCCCAACGGTGAAAGGTGGTATGACGGATATGCGGCAATGAACTGCTCGGGATTCGTGGCTTCTGTTTTCAGAAATTGCGGAATAAATCTCTATTCCATCACATCCGTAACAGGGCTTCCTATTGCAAATGCATATTCCTGGAGGAATTATTGCTTAAGGAGATATCCTCAGGCCGTAAGGACCTTTACGGATAAGACGGCAATGCTTGCTGCCGACAGACAGGACAATTCCGTTGCCGAAAAGGGAGACCTTCTGTTCATGGATCCCAAAGAATGGGGAGAAGGCGCAGACTGCCATGTGGGCATATACTGGGGCTCGTCACCGGGACAGGACAGATTCTGGCATCAGCCTCATGCGGGAAACAGTATATCCACCATAAATCTGCCATGGCCGGAATGTACGATGTATGTTATAAAAATAGATCTTCTGGCAAAGGCTCTGGGATACTAAATTCAATTAAAAAGCGCTGTTGATCAGCGCTTTTTTTATGTAAGTAAACTTTACAAAACATATCTGTATGCTATAATCACCTGTATGAAAATTATTCAAGAGTAATAGTTTGTACTAAAAACGAAGGGGATTGAAATGTCAAAGATAACGGAATCAGCTCTGGAAAGATCTTTTACGGATCTATTAAAGGAAAAACCCGTAAACAAGATAACGGTTTCAGACATTACAAACAGATGCGGCGTAAGCAGGATGACCTTTTATTACCATTATGATGATATTTATGACCTGCTGCGTCAGATCCTTACAAAGGGACTTGCGGAGATATGCGAATCCTGTGATCCCGAAGCGCCCTGGGGAGGCGTGACAAAGAAAGTATACAAATATATAAAGAGCAACGGTAACATGTTCACCAATATTTATAATTCCCTGGGAAGAGAACAGCTGGAGGAGAGCTTCTACTCATATATAAAGCCTCTTATGACTGATTTTTCAGATGAATGCATGAAAGGGCTTGAAATAGACAACGTGAATAAAAAGTCTATTGTGGATTTCTTTATAAACGGTGTTGTTGCCAATGCTCTGGACTGGATAAAAAGCGGTATGCCGGGGGATTACGAAGCAAGAGTAGACAGGGTAATAGTAATACTCGAGACAGGCATTAGAGCTGCGGCAGAGCAGCTGGCAAAATAAAATATCAAAGACAACATCACAGGAGAATAACATGGATTATATAAAAACACCTGTAAAGGGAATGTGCGATATGCTCCCTTCGGAGATGCGTCTCAGGAATTATGTGCTTTCCATGATCAAAGACACATATGCTAAATACGGATTTATGGAAATAGAGACGCCATTGATGGAGCATATAGAGAATCTTACATCAAAGCAGGGCGGAGACAACGAGAAGCTTATATTTAAAGTTCTGAAAAGAGGACGGGATCTGGAAAAGGCCTTGGAGGGAGGCCTTGAACTTTCGGACAGCGGGCTGAGATACGATCTGACCGTTCCTCTTGCCAGATATTATTCCAGCAATAAGGAGAAGCTTCCTTCTCCATTTAAGGCTCTTCAGACAGGAAATGTTTTCAGGGCTGATAATCCTCAAAAGGGAAGATTCCGTCAGTTCCGTCAATGCGATATAGATATATTGGGAGACGATTCCAATCTTGCGGAGACGGAGCTTATTACGGCTTCCTGTGATGCGCTGCAGAAGGTGCTTTCCGTTGCAGGCATAAAAGGATTTACCGTACACATAAATGACAGAAGGATACTGGCATCTGCCGTTCTTTCGGCAGGCTTTAAGGAGGAGGATATACCTTCCGTTCTCATAACCCTTGATAAACTTGATAAGATCAAGGAAGAAGGCGTAAGGAAAGAGCTTTTGGATAACGGCTATCCGGAAGAATGTGTGGAAAGATTCCTCAAAGAATTTGAAGGAAGTTCATCTGCAGGCCTCAGGGATTTCTGCAGCGGATTATCAGGATTATCCGATGATGTAATAAATAATCTCGAAGAGATCATGGAAGGCGCAGATGCAGGAGTTTCAGAGGATATCACTCTTTTGTTCGATCCCACCCTGGTAAGAGGCATGGGCTATTATACCGGGCCTATATTTGAGATCACCATGGACGGCTATAATTTCTCTGTTTCCGGCGGCGGCAGATACGATAACATGATAGGCAATTTCTGCGGCCAGCAGGTCCCCGCCACGGGTATATCCATAGGATTTGAGCGTATAATCACCATCATGGCGGAGCATATGGAGGAGAGCTTTAAGATAGACGAAAAGAATCTTGCTATCCTTATAGACAAAAATGCAGACAGGGAAAAGAAGGCTGAGGCCTTCAGAGAGGCAAGAGATCTTCGGGAAAAAGGTTATACAGTAACCCTTCAGCCCATGAAAAAAAATATGAAGCAGCAGATAAACAAGCTTATGGAGGAGGGCTATACCGACTTCAGAAAGATATATCAGTCCTGATATTATGGGCGCAGGTAAAAAGGCAGATCTTATAGAAAGGGATATATATTCCATCATCTGCAAGAATAACGGCATAAAGGCCAGAGAGATAGCAGAGAAGCTTTCCGTTTCCAGAAAGACCGTAAACAGATATCTTTATCTTTCGCCTTACATGAGCCAGCTATGCTACATGGATAAGGACAACAGATGGCACGGCAGGATAAAACAGGAGCTCCCTCACAGGGGACTCAGGGATTTTTGCGGATATTTTGCAGGAGTGTCGGATTTTATGGCAACGGATCCCGAGGAATGGTTCGAAGAGCTTCTGGAGGGCTGCAGAGATAACGGACGGAATCTCAATGATACAAGAGGACTTTTTCATTCCTTTAAAGATTCCTACGATGTTATGCAAAAGACATTTGCCCTTATGGAGGCTGTAGATAAAGGAAAGTGGGAGATAGCTTTTGAAACAAGGATAAAGCTGTCCGACCGCATACGTATATATGCAGACATCCTGGTGCTGACTGAAAAAAATGTTTTTTCGATCGAGTTTAAAATGAAGGATGAGACGACAGATGAGGAGCTGCTTCAGTGTGCCAAATATGCCCCTTATCTGGAGGTCATCTTCGGAAAAGAAACAGATGTCATACCGGCCTTGTGTCTCACAAGGGCAGAGGACCTTTATACATATATGGAGATACCGGGAACAGCGGGAATTGTGCCTGTATGCTCCGGGGATATGCTTTTCAATCTTTTTGACGAATATCTTGGTTTTTTGGAGGAATAAAGGAAATGAGGATTCTTATAAAATATATGGAACTCGGGCTCATGAAAAAATTTGAGCTTTACGATATGGAAGAAAAGCTTTTATATAAAGCAAAGATCGACAATAAGTCCATGCACAGAAGGGTTATTTTAAGTGATGCAGAGGATAATGTGCTGGGAAAATCTCAGCTCGTAACATCTTCTTATATAACGAAATCATCAATGACAGATGCAGATGAAGGATACATTGATGAGATAACATATAAAACAGGATTTCACCCCAAATATATTTCGTCAGAATACGGATATACGGCAGAGGGAGACTTCTCCAAATGGAAATATAAAGTTACGGACGAAAGCGGAGAATGGATCTTTAAAGTATCAACAGATAATCCCAAGGATAGGAAATATTATTCCATGGATGTCAAGGATGATGCTGATATAAGATACTGCTGTCATCTTATGCTTTCCATTGTTGCCATGGAATCACTCAGACTGAACTAGGAGATATTATGGAGACTATAAAGCTTTATTACGAATTTCCTTATATGGATTCTTTTAAAGAAGTAATAGGAGAATGTATAAAAAGGGAAGACGGGGCATATGATGTGGTGATGGAAAAAACTGCCTTTTTCCCTGAGGAGGGAGGCCAAAGCCCCGACAGAGGGACCATAGAGTCCCTGCCTGTTCTTGATGTTCAGATAAAAAACGGCATAATATACCATAAGGTTCCGGAATATATAGAGCCCGGTACAGAGGCCTTTTGCAGGCTGGACTGGGACCACAGGTTCTCCAACATGCAGCAGCATTCAGGAGAGCATCTTTTCAGCGGTACAGCCCATGCTCTTTACGGCTGCGAGAATGTAGGTTTTCATTTAAGTGATACGGAAGTTACTCTGGATCTGGATAAACCCCTTACTCCGGAGCAGATATTGACCATTGAGAAAAAGGTAAATGAAGCTATATTCAAAAATATCGAGAGCATGGTCCTTTACCCCTCTAAAGAAGAAGCGGAAAGTATGGAGTACAGGAGCAAAAAGGAAATAGACGGTCAGCTAAGACTTGTTGTATATCCAGGTGTTGATGTATGCGCATGCTGTGCGCCTCATGTAAAAAAGACAGGGGAGATAGGCATATTAAAAGTTGTTTCCTTTATGAATAATAAAGGCGGTGTAAGGATAAATATCCTTTGCGGAGACAGGGCCCTTAAGGATTACGAAGAAAAGAGAAAGGTGCTTGATGATGCAGGAAGGCTGTTATCCGCAAATCAAGGCAATCTTGTCAGTATCGTGGAACAGCTCCTTAAAGAAAAAAGCGATCTGGCTTACGAACTTACGGGTCTTAAGCGGAAAGAATTCCTTGATAAGCTGGCTGAAATAAAAGACGGATCCTCTGATGTTGTGATATTTACAGAAAAGAAGGAGGATGATCTTATAAGGCTCGGTCTTAATGACCTTATGGACAGATGCAGCGGTATAAGTGCCGTTTTTTCCGGAGACCCCGGAGAATACAGGTACTTTATAGGAAGCAGGGATACAGATGTAAAACCCCTGCAGCAAAAGCTGAAAGACAGGTTTTCAGCCAAGGGCGGAGGCAGCAGCCTTATGATACAGGGAAAGGTCAATGCCTCAAGAGAAGAATTGGAGGATTTCTTTAAATAAAAAAGTGCTTCGATAGAGCCATATAAGGATTATTTTAGGGTAGCAGGTGCAGTATTTATAAAATGCTGCACCTTTCTTTATTAAATAAGTAACTGTTTTACATAAAAGGTTACTAAGTAACATAATTAAAAATTCCGCCCATTGTTTGATACGATGGTGGAATTATATAATAAAAAACAGATAAGAAACGGATGTTACGGAACGCAAATAAGCAGATCATCCGGGATGAGATGACTGATCAGGTCAACGATGAAGGCTGGAACAGATCGGAAAAATACCGAAAACTCTCATTATATGAAAAGCGTCTGGTGATGGGATTTATAAACAACTCTGTCTTAATGTCCTACAGACTTTGGGTAGAGAGCGGAAAGAAAATGCCGATTGATGATGTGATCAATATGACAAACCGCATTGTCGTCAGCGGCGTAAACGGATTCTTCAAGTGAACAGAACCTTTTGCACATTGTTGCAATCAAATACAGTATGAAAAAGAGCGGATGAAATTAAATTTCATCCGCTCCTTATTTTACATGGCTTTAAATGTTTTTATTCTTCCTCTTGTTAATTCCCAGTAATGCGATCAGCATTGCGGCGGATAGAAGAAGAGTTACGGAAAGCAGTCCCGGGTTGAAGTCGTCACCGGTCTTTGTGCCTGAGCCCTTTCCGGGTGTTACGGTTACCTTATTTGAAGGCATCTTATATTCCTGATCAGAAAGATTCTTGTAGGAATATCTTGCCGTATTGGGGATCAATACCTTTCCTTTATCATCCTTATAGGGTGATATGTCTGCATTATCCTTGATCTTTGCCTTAAAGGATATGGTGATCTTCTCGCCGCGGTTTTCTGAAACAGTCTTTTCATCAAGTGCAATTGTAACTGTCTGACCGCTTATATCTGCAGTATCTTTGGAAAGCTCTTTTCCCTTAACAGTAACTTTCACATCACCGCTGAACTCAAGAACCTTCTCCAGAGTATCGTATACGGTAAATGTAACTGCATCCTCAGGTATTGTCGTGGTTATGTCATATGTAAATACCTGAGAGAATGTATCCAGATCCGCATGCTTTTCCTTGTTTACGGTCTTTTCTATTACAGGAGGATCTGAAGGCGGTGTTACGGTAACCATATTTGATTCCACCTCATTATCGTTGTTTATCTTATATGAGGATTTATTGGGTACCATAGCCTTGCCTCTGTCATCTCTGTAAGGAGAGATGTCTGCTCCATCCTTTATTTTGGCATCAAATGCTACGGTTACGGCCTTTCTTGGTGATACTTCTATCTGTTCTTCGCTGAAAGTAACAGTAAGAGTCTGACCGTCTATCTGAATATCAGCATCCACCTCTGCACCGTCAACTGTTACGGCTATGGTGTCTTCATTTACAAATTCAAGAACATCTTCCAGAGTGTCGATAACCTTGAATACGGTGGCTTTTTCATCATTAAGCTTATCTGTTTCAGGCATCCAGGTCCTTATGGTATATGTAAATACCTCATCCTTTGTCGAAAGGTCTTCGTGATACTTTTCGTTTACCTTCTTCTCAATGGGAGGAGGAGTAACATATACAGGCTTGGAGCTGTGCTCTGTTTCAGGAGAGTTCTCTATCTTGACTCTTAAGACAGCTTCGTTGGGGATCTCAGGCTCAGATACTTTATTGATGTACGGAGCGAGCTCCTCGTATGTTACACCGTCCTTTATTCTGGCTTTGAATTCCACATATGCATATTTTGCGGGATGCTCTTCAGCAGCCTTCATAAGGTCTACGGTAATGGTCTGGCCGTCGAAGGTGATAACGGATGTATCCTGTTCCTCGCCGTCAATAAGGAATACCACATCCTCTGTATCGACGAATTCCAGTATATCATCAAGAGTATCCGTAAGCTGTGCCTTCTCCAGAACGAGCGGTGCAGGAGGCTCTTCGCCTTCCTCCGGTTCTTCCAGATCAGCATTAACAGAAGGAATAATGGCACCGATCCTGTAAGTAAAGATCTCGTCCATTGCTGCAAGAGTAACTTCTGTTCTGCCGTTTACTTTTTTATCCACTTCGGGGATCTCGACCCATACCGTATTGGTGTTCTCTTCTGCAGTACTTCCGAAACGGTAATTTGCGGTATTGGGTATGGAGATGCCTTCTTCGGTGGCATAATTTGTCAGGTCTGCACCTTCTCTTATGGTTGCATTGAAGATGATCTCGATATTGAGTCCTGCAAGAGCAAAGTCCGTAGGTCCGTTGGAGCTTGTGGAACCGTATTCACCGGCAATGAATACTTTATATTTCTCTGTTTTCTCTTCGCCGGTCTCCTTATCTGTTACGGTTCTTTCTCTTTCTTCCGACTGACCGCCTACATAGTAATCACCGTAGCTGTTTATAAAGATATTTGTTATCTCTAGAGAGACGCTTCTTTCTTCTGTTGCCAGAGTAAAGCCCTGGTAAGAGCTTATTCTTGAAAGCTCCTCTGCATCAAAGGTACGGTCTACGGACAGGGTCTTTCTTTCGATAGTACCGTCGTCCTCGCTGTATTCCTTTTTGTAGTCGGTAAAAGCAAGATACCAGTCGGTGCCTTCCTCGCCCCAGTCAGGCTTTTCTGTTACATAGTCACCTTCTTTTACACCCTTTTCATCGTTATCTGTCTTTATATAGTAATTTTCTGTCTTTATATAAGGGATGACCTGTGCGTCACCCGATATACGGACCTTAACACTTTCGGGATCGATCTGAAGAGCAGATACCACACGGTCAGCCATCATGAAAGAGGTGGCATTTTCGGGGATGATGCCGTTTATTTTATATTCGATGGTCTGGGACATATTGTTCATGGTCTGTTCGGTGCGTATGTCCTGACCTTCCTCCAGGGTATAGTCGTTTCCGTTTCTGTCCTTAAGTATGCGGTTTCCTTCTTTATCGTAGGAGACAACTACACGTATGGGATTTCCGTTGGCATCATTTACCTTGGAATTATCTTCCTTATTTACTACATAGAATTCCTGAGCCTCTTCATCTACGGAATTCCCGTCGCCGTCTACAAGGCGGAGAGTCTTATAAGGAATCTTGGGATCCTCTTTGGGAACATCCAGGTAAACAGTATTGGAATCGTTGCCCAGATGGTTGGGGATCCTGTAGTGGGCCGTATTGGGTATCTTTCCGTCGGAATATGCAGCCAGTGAAACACCGGGACGTATATTTGCATAGAAGGTGATGGTTAAAGGCTCACCGGCAAAATCGTTTACCCGGTCGTAAACAGGTATGATATTTCCGTCAGTATCTTCCCTTTCCTTTTCGTTATAACCAAGAACAAAGTACAGGGAATTGCTTCCGCCGAAAAAGCTTGATGTTTTTGTATAGGTTATATTGTCTACGGCAAGAGAGAAGCCGAAGGGAAGCTCTTCGAGGCCTGAGAATGTCTCGGGAGTGCCTCCGTTAACTTTTAATGTACCGCTCTTTGTTTCCGGATCGTACAGGAAATAATTGTCTCCGTCTTCATTTCCGATCTGGATACGTACATTTGTAACACTGTTGAATTCCATTTCGCTTACAAGATTATCGTAAACGGTAAAGGTATTATGCTCGTCCTCGCCGCTGGTATCGGTACCGAGGATGGGAACCTTTGTGGAGATGGTATATTTTATTACCTCATTTTTATCTTCAAATGAAACGGAATTGTTTTCGGGGTCGTCTGTTTCGTCAAAGCATCCGGCAGTTGTCCCGTCCTGTTTTTCCTCAGCCTTGTAAATAGGAGGATGAGGTTCGTATGTACGGACTGTGGTGCCGTTGCTCATTCTTGCTGCAGGGTTGCTCCATGCACTTCCCGTAGACGGTGCCGAGCTGGCTGAAAGGAAGGAGTTATTAAATGCATATACATGTTCCGGGAATACATAACTTCCTTTGCCGTCATGGCCTGTCTCTATCTCTTCCTTATCGGGACCGTTCATGAATATATAAAGCATTATCACTTTGGTTCCGTCTGCAGAATAATCCAGTACAAAATCGTTGCCGGATCTGTCCTTGCTGCAGTCGAAGGAGATAGCTGTGATACTTGATTTTACACTGTCTGACAGAGCATTTATCTGAGCAGCGGTGTAGGGGCCCTTCCAATAAGCGGTATTGGAAAGATCAGCATAGGGATTATTGCTGTAATTGCTGGTAAGAGTGTTGAGGCCCAGCTGCATTTCTTCTCTGTCAAATGTGGAATAATAAACCTTAACGTTGATACCGAGCTTTTCTGCCGCAGTAACATTTACATGGTCGAAGGTTCCGAGCCAGTATCTCTGACCGGCCTTGTCGTATTTTTCCTGATGATTTTCAGCATCCATATATGCATCTTCAACGAAGGCATATTCAAGGACATCGAACATTTTTATATTCTTTGCCTTGGTGTCGCTTTCCGATGCATAACGGAGCCTGTATGAATATGATTCCGAAGGCTGAACAGCAGAGTTGTTTCTGTATGAGGATTCGCTTTCGGCTTTTACAAGCTTCGAGTAACCTGTCAGGGATGATGTTACGAAGTTGAATGCATGGGAGGTGTAATCGAAATACATATCTGCTCCCACGGTGCTTCCCCCGTCAGCCTCATGAAGATTGGTCATACAGTCTGCGTATTCACCGCGTACACCATTGCTTGTTCTTGCGGAATTATCCACCACGTTGTCCCTTATACCGTCTCCGCTGTAAGGAACCTCAACTGCGCCCTGGTTATATATGCTTTCCCCGCTTTCAAAATAGAAGGCAAGGTCGTTCCAGTCGTAATTACATGTAAAGCTGAGGGTTACATTTGTGGAAAGATCCAGTCTTCCTGTGGCGGAATCCCACTTCTTTCCCCATTCGGAGTCCAGACCCTCGGGGAAAGCCACCTTTACGATCAGAAGAGTCTGCCCCGAGCCTTTATAATTGTCTACGGTGGTATAGCTCTTTATGGTACCGTCCACAGAAGGAGACAGGGTAGTGTTGCCGGAAGAATACCTTGCTGCCAGACTGCTTACGGAAAGGGTAGCTCCTTCCGGAAGAAGATCGTAGAAGGTTATTTCTTTCTGGCCGTATACAACGCCGCTGTTGTCCAGATTTTCCAGCAGTTTTGTGGCATCATCGGTATAGAACGCCAGGGTCTGTGAAGACCTCAGTGTATATGATGCAGAACTGGTCTGAGTATTGGCGCTGGATGACGATGAGGATGATTTGGTGAATGTGGTATTCATGTCGATGTTATCAAGATATTGATAAGTACGATCATGTATATAATATTTTCCTTCGTCCAGACCGTCGGCTTTGTCATGAGCCTTGACGATATCCTGCATATATCCTGTCTGAAGGATGGAATCATCACCGTATGTGATGATCTGTCCGTTGTGGTCTTTAATAACAAAGCTGGCTATATTGGTGACCTGATCATCATAAACGCTGGCGCCGGCCTGATGAAGCAGTGACTTTACATGCTCCGTGGGATTAAGACGGAAAACAAAGCTGACTCTGGTGGATATATCCATAGCTTTGGATGCCCATACATATTTAAATCCCACAGGATAATTTCCCTGGTCGTCAGGAGTATAGGTGGTCCTGGTGTCATCCATTTCCGTTCCGTAAAGGATCCATTCACCGTTTGTTTCGTATCGTACATAGAGATCAGGCTTTGCTTTCTGATCTGCCGGCACCTGAACAGGCTGATAATCGTTATCAGGATCAGGTACTCTTTCGCTGGAGGTATATATGGAGGAAACAAGGGAATAATCTCCGGGCTCCAGCTGTTCTCCGTTAAAGATAAGGATGTCATCCATTATCTCCATATAATAGGGAACAGCACCGAAATCATCGATATTCTCGATGACATATTTTCCGCTGCTATCCTTTTTGGGATTAAGAAGTGTAAGACCGCCGGGTGATATATAACCGTCAGATGACCCGTTATGAGTGCTGATCGAATATTCGTAAAGTCTTACATAGCTGTCATTCTGCAGATTCCAGGATCCGCCCATTATCTTTGATGTTTCGGCACCTCTTGAGGTATAGCCGTGTTCATCAGGATCCAGAACACCCTGGGATGATACATTTCCGGAACCTACGTGATATTTATGGATGCCCCAGATACCGGGGTCGTACTGGAACTGTACTCTCTGATATCTGTCTGCAACAGTTGCCTCGACTGTCTGCTTGGGAGATCCGTCATAAGGCACCTTTGTTACCTGTATCTTATTTGTAAGATAGTCAGTCGTATCGGAACCGGCCTGTCTCATGGTCTCGATATAGTCCTTGGGATAGGCGATCACGACACCGGTACGGAAATTCGTATAGCCTGTGTCGAAATAGGAATAACTGCCCACGGTGTTTCCTAAGCTTGATGAACCGCCGTAAATGTTGCCGAGAAGGTATTTCCCGTCTCCTCCTGCAGCAGAATAATCGCTGAAGTGATAAGTGGGCTGGCCATCGAAATAGTTTACCTGTTCTTTATACCATTCGGGAGTATGGAAGTTGTGATAGACAGTATCATATATAGCCGCATAGTTTTCTATGGCAACTATCTGTCCCTGACCGTTGCCGTTTACTGTGGCGCCGTTAGGTGCGGTCACACCGTTTACGCCGGGCTGCTCGTTTGAGATATAAAGATAGAAGGGCTGGGTAGCAAGAATGCTCTCGGTACCGGGATCCCTTGATACCTTTACCCTTATTTCCCAGGGAATATATACATATTCCTTGGTTTCATCCAGGAATTCGGGAAATTCTCCCCAGGACTCCTGCCATTCGGAATAGCTGGTAGTACTTCCGCTGGAAGATGAAAGAAGCTTCTTCGTTACGGATACAAGATTTGAGGAAGTATTTACTTTGGCCGTAAGACGGCTGTTATCCACCTTCTTCTCTTTTTCGGAACCGGTGGAATCGTATGCATGGAATTCTGCTTCGAGAACGTGGGTCTTCGTGGAATCCACACTGGAGGGCGAATAAGGATACTGAATCTCGCAGGTGAAGGTCGTAACATCCGAAAGAGTCTCATAATTCTCTATGATTATGTGATCTCCGGAACTGCTTTCCACCCATTCTCCCGTGTCGGGATCTTTTGATGCATAATAGAACCAGAAGCCCTTACCTGTTTTGTTGCTCTTCTGGCCAATGCCGAGTATGGGGCTAGCAGTATGAATAGGGGCTTCTTTTTCGCCCTCATCATCCCAGTCCCATTCCTGGTAGAAATATCTGGGCAGGATTATCTGAACATCTCCTGCTTCCATTGGATTGCCTTCCGTAACACCTGATGAGAATTCCACCTGAGCCTTTACGGAGTTTCCGCTTGATGTTGTATTTGATGAGCTGGAATCCCTGGAAGGGGTGGAGTTTACACTGGTGGCATGTCCTGATGCACTGGTTGAACCGTAAACGTTCTCGCTGGTCCTGTGATCATCAAGCCAGTAAATATCGAAATAGGGAAGAGACTGGGTACCATCCTGAAGGGGAGTTGAAGTAACAGAGGATGAAGGGACTTCAGTTTCCTCTGACTCTTCGGGGATTTCTTCTTCCGTTTCGGAGGAAACAGATTCTTCCTGAGGAATGCTTTCTTCCGCAGGCTCCGATTCTTCAGGCGTACTCGCCGGTACTGTTTCCTTAAGGGTTTCTTCTGACCGGGTCTTTTCGACGGTCTCAGATTCCGATGATGATAACTCGTCGCTTTCAAGAACAGTTGATTCCTCCGGCTCCGCAGTTACCACATAGGAAACATTACCGATTATCAGGCTAAGTAACAACACGAAGGAAAGAACTGTTTTTAGCAAATGTTTTTTCTTCATATCCATACTTCCTTACTACTTATTTTTAATGATTATAAAGTATATAACATGGGACTATTGATTCATACAGGCAAAATGCCTTTTCTGAATAAAAAAACTATTTGCGTGAAAAACTTCGGCCTGAGAGTGAAACAGGTGTTATAATGATCCTAAAGATACAGCAGTAGTCATGGATTGAGAGGTCGACATGAAGGGGATAAAAGTTTTTTTAACGGAAAACAAACGGGGCATAAGCCTTCTTCTTAATCTGCTTGTTGTTGCACTGATACTTATATTTCTGATGCCGGATATCATATCCGACGGGATCTCTTCATTCAGCCATCATCACACATGGTCATGCCTTATGGGACTAGTATCGTCCGTTATATATCTGATCTGGGGAACGGCAAACCGTAATGCTGCAGAAAGCCCGAAATGGCTCAGGATCATAAGATATTTGGCAGCGTCAGCCCTTGCCATGACTTTTATCACGTCAGTTACATTTATATCCGGTGCAGCAGGATATGTTGAGACCATGATCATGGATAAGGGTATCATCTTCAGGACACTTATTCCTTTGCTTACCGTAGTATCCTTTGCCTTTTTTGAACCCTATGCAGAGATCGGTACATCATTTGCCTTTTTGAATATCATCCCTACGGGGATATATTTCGGCATAATGGCATACCTCAATATGGCAGGCAGCATAGACGGACCTTATTATTTTCTTGAATATGATAATCTGCCCGGGATCGGCAGATTCTCCTGGGCCCTGCTTATGATCGGCGGGGCATATGAGGTGGGAAGATTTATCATCTTTCTTGGGAAAGCGGGAAACGGAAAAGCCTGATATATATCTATATCCGCAAATTAAATAAGCAAATAAAAAACGCCCCTTAAAGGGGCGTTTGTTCTGGAACATTACTTGATTTTTCCTTTGCATTCCTTAATGGCTTCAAAGGATTCTTCGCTGATCACATGCTCTATACGGCAGGCATCTCTTACGGCCACTTCCTCGGAGACACCGAGGCTCTTTAAAAGGTCTGAAATAAAGATATGTCTTTCGTAGATCTTTGATGCGATCGCTTCACCTTCCTCCGTCAGGTCGATAAACCCCTGAGAAGATACTTTGATAAGCTCGTTCTCCCTGAGGTGTTTCATAGCAACGCTGACACTGGATTTCTTGAAGTTAAGATAGTTGGCAATGTCAACAGATCTGACAACGGGAAGTCGTTCTTTAAGTATTAAGATTGTTTCTAAGTAGTTCTCTGCTGATTCGCGCAATACCATGTCGTAAGTCTCCTGATAGTTTGAATGCCCTAATTCTAACAAATACTATTTTAAAAGGCAAATACAGAAAACCAAAATCATGGTGAAAACGGGGCAGTTATTGAAAACATCACATCCAAAAAGTATAATGTAATTATCTATGGAAACAAATAAGGAGGCATATTATGTTCTGGTTCGTGCTGGCTATTTTACTGTGTGCCGTGGAACTTGGCATCAAGGCTTGGGTCCGAAGGAGTCTCTCGGATACCGAGGATAAAGATATATTAAATAATAAAGTCACATTGACAAAAAGAAGCAACGAAGGGCTCGCCATGGGACTGTTTAAGGGAAATCCCAGAAAGGTCCTGGGTCTTACGCTGATCGGGCTCGGAGTCGTTCTGGGGCTTTTCTATATGGCCACCGGCAAAAAAGGAAATTTCCTTATGAAGGCAGGGGCCACACTGGCACTGGGAGGAGCCATGAGCAACGCTTACGAGCGGATAATGGACGGCAGTGTGACAGACTATTTCAAGATTAACCTGTTTAAGAACAAAAAGGGCAGGATAGTATTCAATATTGCAGACTATATGATATTCTGCGGAACCCTGCTTGCGCTTGTGTCGAGAAAGAGCAAGTAGGATCTGGAGGTAAGAATGGAACCGAATAACAACAGAAATCAAAATGATAATGGCAACAACAAGAACAAAAACATCTACAACATCATTTTTATTGCTGTTATTGCAATAATGTTCGTTGCGTTCTTTAATTACATGCTTGGAAACGTAAGGGGTTCCAACAGAAAAGAGATACGCTACGACGAATTTTTGGAGATGCTTGAGGACGGCAAGATAAAGAATGTGTTCCTAACCGATGACGGTACCATCGAGATAAAGGGCACGGACATGACTACAGGCCAGACAGGCATAACCTATTATACGGGAAGAGTGACCGATCCCGATCTTGTTACGAGACTGGAAGAGGCAGGAGTGGAATACAGCCAGGAGATAACAGATTCTTCCTCCGGCATTATATCCATGATAATAACCACCGTACTTCCCTTCCTTATCCTGTACGGACTTTTGTTCTTCGTTTTCAGATCCATGAGCAAAAACGGCGGAGGCTTAATGGGCATAGGCAAATCCAATGCCAAGGTATATGCCCAGACGGATACAGGCGTGACATTCAGAGATGTGGCAGGTCAGGAAGAGGCAAAGGAATCCCTTAAGGAGATCGTTGATTTTCTGCATAATCCTCAGAAATATACGAAGATCGGTGCCAAGCTTCCCAAGGGTGCCCTCCTTGTGGGCCCTCCCGGAACGGGAAAGACTCTTCTTGCAAGAGCCGTGGCAGGAGAAGCTAATGCTCCCTTCTTTTCCCTTTCAGGATCCGACTTTGTAGAAATGTATGTAGGCGTGGGTGCATCAAGAGTAAGGGACCTTTTTAAACAGGCCGCCCAGTCAGCACCCTGCATAATCTTTATAGATGAGCTTGATGCCATAGGAAAGAGCAGAGACAACCGTTTCGGAAGCAATGATGAAAGAGAGCAGACTCTTAATCAGCTCCTGTCCGAAATGGATGGTTTTGATGCATCAAAAGGAATAATCATACTGGCTGCAACAAACAGACCAGAGATCCTTGACAAGGCTCTTTTGAGACCCGGCCGTTTCGACAGAAGGATAATCGTTGAAAGGCCTGATCTTAAGGGCCGTATAGATACATTAAAGGTACATGCCAGAGATGTAAACATGGATGAGACAGTGGACTTTAAGGAAATAGCCCTTGCCACTTCGGGAGCCGTGGGATCAGATCTTGCGAATATCGTAAACGAGGCAGCTCTAAACGCCGTAAAGAACGGAAGAAATGCCGTTTCCCAAAAGGATCTTTTCGAATCCGTGGAAGTTGTTATCGCCGGAAAGGAAAAGAAGGACAGAGTCTTAAGCCAAGAGGAAAAGAAGATCGTTGCATACCACGAGGTCGGTCATGCCCTCTGCAGTGCCATGCAGAAAGGCACGGAGCCTGTGCAGAAGATAACAATAGTTCCCAGGACCATGGGAGCTCTGGGATATACGATGCAGGTGCCGGAGGAAGAAAAATATCTTATGTCCAAGGATGATATCCTAAGGGAGCTTGTTATCCTTTACGGAGGACGTGCAGCAGAAACGGTAAAATTCGATTCCATTACTACAGGCGCATCCAACGATATAGAAAGAGCTACTCAGATGGCGAGAAATATGGTCATGCTGTACGGTATGTCAGATAAATTCGGACCAATGGGTATGGCTACCATAGAGAATCAGTATCTTGATGCCAATGCCGTAAAGAATATATCAGAGGAAACGGCATCAGAGGTAGATCACGAAGTGATGTCCATACTGGACGAGGCCTTTACAAAGGCAAAGGAGATACTTAAGGACAACATGGACGCGCTTGACAGGATCTCGGAGTTCCTTGTGGAAAAAGAGACCATTACGGGAAAGGAATTTATGGAGATCCTCCGTAAGGTCGAAGAAGACAGAAACAAGACAGAGGAAGTGTCTAAAGCAGAAGACAATAATAAGACAGAAGAAGTGCCTGAAGCTGAAGACAAAAATAAGACAGAAGAAGTGTCGGAAACAGAAAATGCGGATGCGGCTTTAGATACAGAGCATCCGGAGGTAGGGGATTAAATGCCTGAAAAGGATAATATCTTCCGGATAGACGAGGAGTTAAAAAAACTGCCGGGAAGTCCCGGTGTTTACCTGATGCACGATTCCTCGGACAACATCATATATGTGGGCAAGGCAGTTAATCTGAGGAACAGGGTGCGCTCCTATTTCAGGGAGAGCACTCCCCATACGCCCAAGATCCGTAAGATGATAGACCAGATACAGCGATTCGAATATATAGTAACAGATTCGGAGCTGGAGGCACTGGTGCTGGAATGCAATCTCATAAAGGAATATGCTCCGAGATACAACACCATGCTCAAGGACGACAAGACCTACCCCTATATAAGGGTAACGGAGCATGAACCGTTTCCGCGGATAACCATGGCCCGACAGATGAAGAGGGACGGTGCCAGATATTTCGGGCCTTATTCCAGTGCGGGAGCGGTCAAGGATACCATAAAATTATTGAGGAAGATGTACCGCATAAGGAGCTGCGACAGGGTGCTCCCCCGTGATACAGGCAAGGAAAGACCGTGCATATACCATCATATCCATCAATGTGACGGTCCCTGCAACGGTCTTATAAGTTCCGACGAATACCGCGTAAACGTGGAGAGGGTGCTTAAATTCCTTAACGGGGATTACGACTTCGTTCTTGAAGATCTTAAAAAGCGTATGAAATGCAGTGCGGAGCATCTGAAATTTGAGGATGCTGCCGTATACAGAGATCTTCTGGAGAGCGTGGAGCACATTGCCGAAAGCCAGAAGATCACGGATACAAAGCAGGAGGATAGGGATATAGTAGGTCTTTTTGCTTCAGAGGATGATGCCGTGGTAGTTGTCTTCTTCGTAAGAGACGGGAAGATGGTGGGGAGAGACAATTTCCACATGTCCGGTGTGGCAAATGAGGAGAAGAAGTCCATCCTGACGGAGTTTGTAAAGCAGTATTACAGCGCGACTCCCAAGCTTCCGAGAGAAATAGTCCTTTCCGATGACATAGATGACCTTTCTGTTATAGAGGAATGGCTGTCAGGAAGAATGGATAAAAAGGTGCGGATCACTGTGCCTAAAAAGGGCAAAAAGGAAAAGCTTGTCAATTTGGCAGTGGAAAATGCCCAAGTGATCATGTCAAGAGACAAGGAACGGATAAAGCTTGAGGAGGCAAAGACAAAGGGCGCTGTAAGGACATTGTCGGAGATGCTCTCCATACCCTTTGCTTCAAGGATAGAAGCTTACGATATATCAAATATAAGCGGTGCCGAAAATGTTGGCTCCATGGTCGTATACAGAGACGGAAGGCCCCATAAAAACGATTACAGAAAATTCAGAATAAAGACCTTCAGCGGTCCGGATGATTACAGATCTCTTAAGGAAGTGCTTACAAGAAGGTTCGAGCACGGAATAAAAGAGCAGGAGGAAGGAGACCCGGAGGGGACCCCCGGAGGCTTTTCCGTCTTCCCGGATCTTATTATGATGGACGGAGGAAAGGGACAGGTAAATATTGCGCTTAATGTCCTTGAGAGCCTGGGACTTTGTATCCCCGTATGCGGTATGGTCAAGGATGATCATCATAATACAAGAGGCCTTTATTACGAAAATAAGCAGCTGCCTCTTGATACCCACAGCGAGGTATTTAATCTGATAACCAGGATACAGGACGAGGCCCACAGATTTGCCATAGAATACCACAGGAGCCTTCATAAAAAGGGCCAGATAAAAAGCGTGCTGGATGATATAAAGGGCATAGGCCCGGCCAGGAGAAAGGCTCTTTTAAGGGCATTCGGCTCTACGGAAAGCATAAGCACGAAAGATATCGAGGAGCTTAAAAAGGTAGACGGCATGACGGAAAAGGCAGCTGTGGCAGTTTACGAGTTTTTCAGAAGGGACGATAAACAGGATGTCTGAAATGGATCTTTACAATCCCAGCGAGGAGATCACCTATAAGGTAAGCCTTGAAAAAATAGTGGGGCAGGAAATGTTTCAGCTGGAGAATCTTACTCCCCAGATGGATATTTCCCATATTTTTATTGATAAAACCGATGTTAACAGGCCTTCTCTTCAGATCGCGGGATATTTTGACGTCTTTAACAACAACAGGATCCAGATACTGGGCGAAGGTGAGAATGATTATATAAGCAAGCATTATAAGGACGGCGGAGCAGGGCAGATAGAAAAGATATTCCAAAAAAGGATACCCGCTCTTATTTACACCAAGGACCTTAAGCCTACGGATGAGATAATAGCTCTTGGGAAAAAATATGATACGCCGATCTTCGTTACGCCCTTAAGGACATCCATACTTATAGCATCCCTTGTTCATTTTCTTCAGCAGGAGCTGGCACCCAGGATCACAGCCCACGGTGTTCTGATGGATGTTTTCGGCGAAGGCGTTCTTATTACGGGAGAATCAGGCATAGGTAAATCAGAGACCGCCATATCCCTTATAAAGGACGGGCACAGGCTTGTTTCAGACGATTCAGTGGAGATAAAAAAGGTAGACGATGTCCTTTACGGTCAGGCTCCGGAGCTGACAAGATATTTTATAGAGCTCAGAGGTGTGGGCATACTTGATGTAAAGACAATGTTCGGCGTGGAGAGCGTCAAGGACAGAAAGATAGTAAGCCTTGTGGTCCATCTTGAGGAATGGGACAGAACGAAGGAATATGACAGGCTGGGAATGGAAGACCGGTATATAAAGATCCTCGGTGTGGATGTACCTTATTACGACGTGCCTGTAAGTCCGGGACGAAACGAGGCCATAATTATAGAGTCGGCTGCCATAAATCACAGGCAGAAGAATATGGGATACAATGCAGCCAGGGAATTATACAACAAGGTATTAAAAAGCCTTGATAAACCCGGGGATGAAGATAATGATCGATAAAGAGATGTTCAGCGGCATCTTAAAGGAAAATGAAATAAGATTTTCGGAGCCCATGAAGGATCACACCACCTTCCGCACAGGCGGGCCTGCAGACTGCTTTATAACGCCCGGAAGCATGGATGCTCTTATATCCGCCGTAGACATATGCAAAAGAGAAGAAATACCTTTCTTAGTCATAGGCAAGGGCAGCAACCTTCTGGTGGGGGATAAAGGCATAAGAGGAGTGGTCATAAAGATAGATGCTCCTTTGGATAAAACTGCTATCTCAAGAGAAGGCGGAAAGATAACGGTTGATGCTATGGCAGGCATATCCATGATGAAGCTGGCATCATATCTTATGGTTGAAGGGATAGGCGGATTTGAATTTGCATCAGGGATCCCCGGCACCATGGGAGGCGGCCTTTACATGAATGCCGGTGCATACGGCGGAGAGCTTAAGGATGTGGTCGTATCAGCCACATGTATTACAGCTGACGGAGATATAAAGGAAAGAACGAAAGAAGAGCTGGATCTTTCCTACAGGCATTCCTCTCTTATGGAAAACGGCGATATAGTCCTTTCAGTTAAAATAGAGCTGTTTGAAAAGGACAGAGAAGATATAAAGGCCCTGATGGATGATCTTAAGGAAAGGCGGAGAGAAAAACAGCCCATAGAATACCCCAGCGCAGGAAGTACATTCAAGAGACCGGAAGGATATTTTGCCGGCAAGCTGATAGCGGATTCGGGACTTAAGGGCGCATCTGTGGGAGGCGCATGCGTGTCGGAAAAGCATGCGGGCTTTATCATAAATAAAGGAGATGCCACATCTGCTGACATAAAAGCTCTTATAGAGCATGTAACGGATAAGGTTTTAAGGGACACAGGAGTCAGGCTTGTACCTGAGGTAAGATTTACGGGAGAATTCTGATGAGATTCTTGATAGTTACGGGAATGTCCGGCGCGGGCAAGAGCTCCGCTCTTAATATGCTGGAGGATGCAGGCTTCTTTTGCGTGGACAATCTTCCCATAAAGCTGATCAGTAAATTTGCGGAAATGACTCTTTCAGGAGAGGAATCAAACAGAACAGTAGCACTTTCCGTGGATATAAGAGGCGGAGAGGATCTGTCTCAGATGCCTGCTGTTCTGCAGGATATATCCCATATGGGCATAGATTACGAGATACTTTTCCTGGACTGTGATGATGCCGTTCTTGTTAAGAGATATTCGGAGACAAGAAGGAGCCATCCCCTTCAGGGAAGGGGCCGGGTGGAATACGGCATAAAGAAGGAAAGGGAGAAGCTCCTTTTCCTCAGGGATCAGGCGGATTATATAATAGATACTTCAAGGCTTCTTATAAGACAGCTTAAAAAAGAGCTTTCCAGGATAATAAGCCAAGAGGACTCTACCGGATTTACGGTAACTATCCTTTCCTTCGGCTTTAAGTTCGGAATACCGGAGGATGCGGATCTTTTATTCGATGTAAGATTTCTGCCTAATCCTTACTACGAGGAAGATCTAAAAAAGCTTACGGGAAACGATCCGAAGGTGCGGGATTATGTAACGGACAATCAGGATTACAGGGACTTTATGGACAAGGTGATGTCTCTTCTTACTTTCCTGATACCGAGATATATAAACGAGGGAAAGAGCAGGCTCCTTATAGCCTTTGGATGTACGGGAGGCCATCACAGATCTGTGGTCATGGCAAATGTCGTTTACGAAGCGCTTTCCGGAAGCGGTTACGGGAAATACATAGAACACAGAGATATAGAAAAAGATAAGGTAATAAAAGAGGGTGACTAAGGAAGCATCATTTTCGGACAAAGTAAAAAGGGAACTTAAGGATGTAATGCCAAAGGGATCTGACAATATGATGTCGGAGCTTTATGCCATCATGTCGGAGATAGGAAAGGTATCTTACGAGAACGAAAAATACGCTTTTTTGCTTGAGACAGACAGCCCCTGGACAGCCAGAAAAGGCTTTACTTTGCTGAAAAAATCATTTAATATACGAGTTGATATCCGCTTAAAGATGCGGAAAAGATCAGAGACTTATGCACTGTTTTCTTCAGGGTCCGAAAGCGATCAAAAATTGAAGGATCTTATTTGCAGTGTCGTCGAAAACAACATCCCTGGGCTTTGCTATAAGGACATGGAAACAAAAAGAGCCTTTTTGAGGGGCTTGTTTCTGGCATCCGGCTCAGTAAACGATCCTAAGGGATCGAATCATTTCCAGATAACCCTTAAAAAGGAAGATCCGGAAAAGGTACTCGATATAATAAGGGATTTCGGGATCAGGGCAAAAACAGGAAGAGCAGGCAGCAAGGAGATCATATATATAAAGGACGGAGCCGGGATATCGGAGATGCTTAATGTTTTGGGAGCCTCCGTATCCATGATGGAATTTGAAAACCGCCGTATTTTAAAGGGCGTTTTAAATTCGGTCAACAGGCAGATGAACTGTGATGCGGCAAACATTAACAAGACCATGGACGCTTTTAACAGGCAATCTGCAGATATCCTATTCCTTAAGGAGATAAACGATTTCGATTCTCTCCCCGAAAAGCTCAAGGAGCTTGCGGAAATAAGGCTCATGTATCCCGAGGCTTCTCTGGAGGATCTTGGAAAGATGCTGGATGTTCCCGTAGGGAAATCCGGTGTAAACCATCGCCTCAGACGCATATGTGAACGAGCAGAAAAAAGACGGCAGGAAATCGCATTAGGAGAATAGCATATGAATTCAATAGAAGTAGTTGTTAATATGGCCCAGGATGATGATGTCAGATCCATGGCTTCCTTTGTTCAAAAAGCCAACGAATATGACAGCAGCATTTATATTCAGGTGGATGATAAAAAGATAAATGCAAAAAGCATCATGGGAATGATAAGCCTTGGGATCCTTAAGGACAAAAGGATACGGATCCTTGTGGAAGGAGAGGACGAGGAAACAGCTGCCGAAGAGATCTTAAGCTATTTAAATAAAGATAGATAATAAGGACCTTAGGGTCCTTTTTACATAGCAGGCGAAAGAGAGTTATATATGTCTTTCACACATTTACATGTACACAGCGAATACAGTCTTCTGGACGGCTCCAATAAGATAAAGGAGCTTATTTCCCGTGTTAAGGAACTGGGAATGGACTCCGTTGCCATCACCGATCACGGAGTTATGTACGGAGTAATAGATTTTTATACCGAGGCTTTAAAGCAGGGGATACATCCTGTTTTGGGCTGCGAGGTTTATGTGGCTCCAGGGTCAAGATTCCAGAAGGACGGTAATGACGAAAAATACAATCATCTGGTGCTTCTTGCAGAGACAGACGAAGGCTATCATAACCTTATAAAACTTGTATCAAGAGGATTTACGGAGGGCTATTATTATAAGCCCAGGATAGATAAAGAACTTCTCAGGAAGTATCACAAGGGGATCATAGCCTTAAGCGCATGCCTTGCAGGAGAGATACCGTCTCTTATCCTTAAGGACCGTTATGAGGAAGCAAAGAATGCGGCCCTGGAAATGGAGGAGATATTCGGTAAAGACAATTTCTTCCTTGAGTTGCAGGACCACGGCATGGTGGATCAGAAGAATGTAAATCAGGCCTTGATCCGTATGCATCAGGAGACAGGCATCGAGCTTGTGGCAACTAATGATGCCCACTATACATATGCTGATGATGCATCCCCTCATGATGTGCTTCTTTGTATCCAGACAAATAAAAAACTTCATGATGAAGACAGGATGAGATACGAGGGAGGCCAGTATTACATCAAATCCGAAGATGAGATGAGGCTGCTTTTCCCCTTTGCGCCGGAGGCTCTTGAGAATACACACAGGATAGCCGCAAGATGCAATGTAAATATAGAATTCAATCAATATAAGATACCCCATTATGATGTGCCGCCGGGATATGATTCCTGGAGCTATCTGAACAAGCTTACAAAGGACGGGCTCAGGGAAAGGTATGGGGACAATCCGGGGGAAGAAATAGAAAAGAGGCTTGAATACGAGCTTTCCGTAATAAAGGACATGAAGTTCGTGGACTATTTCCTTGTGGTATGGGATTTTATCAAATATGCCAAGGAAAACGGCATAATAGTCGGCCCCGGCAGAGGCTCTGCAGCAGGGAGCATCGTATCATACTGCCTTGACATAACAGAGCTTGATCCCATTAAATATGACCTTCTGTTCGAAAGATTCCTTAATCCCTTCAGGATAAGCATGCCTGATATAGATATAGACTTCTGCTATGAGAGAAGGCAGGAGGTAATAGATTACGTTTCCCGTAAATACGGCAGAGACCATGTGGTGCAGATCGTTACCTTCGGTACACTGCAGGCCAGAGGTGTTATAAGGGATGTGGGAAGAGTCCTTGACATGCCCTATGCCAAGGTCGATGTGATAGCAAAGATGGTTCCCAACATGTTGGGCATGACCTTAAGCCGTGCGATGGAAATGAACAGAGATCTTTCCGATGCATATGAGCAAGACCCCGAGATAAAGCAGCTCATAGATTATGCCTTAAGGCTTGAGGGCCTTCCGAGGAATGTCTCCATGCATGCGGCAGGAGTTGTAATAAGCCCCAGACCAGTGGAGGAATTCGTACCGCTTTCAAGAGGAGAAAACGGAGCTGTAACGACTCAGTTTACCATGACAACCATAGAGAAGCTGGGCCTTCTTAAAATGGACTTCCTGGGCCTCAGGACGCTTACGGTTATCCAGGATACCGTAAGGATGGTAAATCAGGATAAAGATCCTGATTTTACCATAGACAGCATGGATCTTAAGGACAAAAAGGTCTACGAGATGCTGGGAACAGGGGATACGGCAGGCGTGTTCCAGCTGGAATCTGCAGGGTTTACATCATTTATGAAGGAGCTTAAACCGGATTCCATAGATGACATAATAGCAGGAGTCGCTCTTTACAGGCCGGGACCCATGGATTTTATACCGGAATATGTAAAAGGGAAGACAGATGCTGCTTCGGTAACTTATGATTCTCCCGAATTAAAGCCTATCCTGGAGCCCACATACGGGGTAATAGTTTACCAGGAACAGGTAATGCAGATAGTAATGAAGCTTGCAGGATACAACCTGGGAAGAGCGGATCTTGTGCGAAGGGCCATGTCCAAAAAGAAGGCGGACGAAATGGCCAGAGAGCGTGAATACTTTATATACGGCAATAAGGAGCTGGATGTGCCTGGCTGTATAAAGAACGGTATATCGGAAAAGACCGCGAACATCATTTTTGATAAGATGACGGACTTTGCCAATTATGCGTTTAATAAATCTCATGCGGCAGCATATGCGATAGTGGCTTTCCAGACGGCATACCTTAAATATTATTATCCAGTGGAGTTCTTTGCGGCCCTTTTGACATCCGTAATGGACAATACGGGAAAGGTTGCAGGATATATAAATATATGCCGCCAAAGGGGCATAGAGGTAACTCCTCCCCATGTAAATACGGGGCAGGGAGGCTTTTCCGTCCATGACGGCAAGATCGTCTACGGCCTTCTGGCAGTAAAGGGCATCGGAAAAAACGTGACTGATGCCATCGTAAGGGAGAGAGAAAGAGGAGGCGAGTACAAGGATCTTTACGATTTTTGTAAGAGGCTTTCAGGTAAGGAAGTAAACAAAAGGATAATAGAGAGCTTTATAAAGGCCGGAGCCTTTGACGGTATGGGCGCCACGAGAAAGCAGATGATGATGGGTTATGTTACCGTAATGGACAGGGCATCACGGGAAAAAAGAGAGTCTGCATCAGGTCAGGGAAATATATTCGAGCTTTTGGGAGATGCTGCGGATACACCCGGTGATTATACATATCCCGATGCGGGAGAATTCCCCAGAGAGGATATGCTCACATTTGAAAAAGAGGTCCTAGGCATATATGTTTCAGGGCATCCCTTAACGGAATATGATGTGCTCATGGAATCCATCACCACAAATAAGGCGGCAGACTTTATAATGGATGAGGAAGGAAAGGTAAATGTTTCCGATAACGAGTCCGTTATAATAGGCGGTATGGTAACTGACAAAAGCGTTATAAATACAAGAAAGAACAAGCTTATGGCCTTTATCACGCTGGAGGATACAACGGGTGCAGTGGAGGTTGTGGTCTTCAGCACCGCATTTGATGAAGCAAAGGCCTTGATAAATCCCGATAGCAGAATATTCGTAAAGGGCAGAGTAAGTGCAACTGAAGAGGATGCAAAGCTTCTGGCTGAAAGGATCATATCCTTTGACGAACTGGAGAAGCATGTCTGGATAAGAGTAAAGACAAGAGAGGAATTCGACAGAAAGCTTCCTTCCTGGGAAAGGGATCATCCGGTAAAGGACGGCATAGACACCCTTATAATCTTTACGGAGGATAATAAAAAGACAGAGGTTTTAAGGGAAGGACTTGAGCTGACAAATGATGACCTCAGGAGCTTTGAAAAGATCTTCGGCCATGGTAATGTGATGGTAACAACGAAAGGACTGAAATGAAGGTTTATAATTTTTTAAGAGAACTTACAAACAGGATATCCGTGGGAGAATGGCAGGAACTTAAGCTTAATGATCCCGTGATCCTTAAGGGCAAGGAGCCCTCTCTACCCGTAAGCGAGTTTAACAGGCAGCAGCTCCTGCGCATGAAATCCCTGTTCGTAAGAGGAGCAGGAGGCCTTTACAGGCTGATGGAAGTGGATGAGGAAGCAGCATACAGTCTGGAAAGAAATATAAAGGCCTATCTGGAAGAGTGCATGGCCGATAAGCCTGATGCTCATAAGTATATTATCATCGTATGCCTTTATCTTACCTTTGTGGAAAAGGAACCTATGCATCCCATGGAAGCCGTACACTGGGTCAAGATGGCGGGAGAGGACGGAAAAGAGGCTTATTACTGTCCCTATAAGAATGACAGCATCACATGCAATTACTGTGTCTGCAAAAGAGCATGACTTACGCTAAACAGAAGGATGATATAAGATATGGAAGAAAGAACATTATCAGGCAGCGTAAAAAACATAGGACTCCTTACCAGCGGAGGTGATGCTCCCGGCATGAATGCTGCCATAAGAGCGGTGGTAAGAGCGGCAACGGTATGCGGCATAAGAGTGACAGGTATAAGGAGAGGGTTCCAGGGCCTTCTGGAGGAGGATTTCAAGACTCTCGGTGCCGGTGATGTGTGCGACATAATCGGCAGAGGAGGAACATGCCTTTACACGGCAAGATCCATGGAATTCAAGGAAAGCCACGGGGTGTCAAAGGCAGCCGAGATACTGGCAAAGCATAAGATAGATGCTCTTATAGTTATAGGAGGAGACGGATCCTTTAGAGGAGCAAGGGAACTTTCCAAATACGGTATAAACGTAGTAGGCATTCCTGCCACGATAGATATGGACATAGCATGCACGGATTATGCCATAGGATTCGATACAGCTGTAAACACGGCCATTGAGGCTGCGGATAAGATAAGGGATACATCCACATCCCATGAGGGAATAAGCGTTATAGAGGTCATGGGAAGAAATGCAGGGTATATCGCCCTCTGGTGCGGCATGGGTTCCGGTGCAGAGGATATACTTATTCCCGAGTTTTACGACGGGGATGAGGAGAAGATATGCGAACATATAAAGAAGGACAGGATCAAGGGGAAAAAGCATCACATAATAATAAATGCAGAAGGCATAGGGGATACGGCAGGTCTTGCAAAAAGGCTTGAAGCGGCAACGGGAATAAAGGCAAGAGTATCCATATTGGGATATATCCAAAGAGGGGGAAATCCCACTGCCAGAGACAGGATATACAGTTCCCTGATGGGCAAAAAGGCAGTAGATATACTTATGGAAGGAAAGACCTGCAGGATCATAGTACACAGGGACGGCATATTTACGGATATGGATATAGATCAGGCCATGGACGAGGAAAGAGGCATGGACAGATCCATATATGAAACAGCGGAAATCTTATCTGTTTAGGAGATATCATGATAACATCACAAACAAATCCAAAGATCAAACAAATGGCTTTGCTTATGTCAAAGCCCAGAGCAAGAAAAGAAGAAGGACTATTTGTGGCGGAGGGATTCCGTCTTATTATGGAGACTCCGGAGGAGCTCCTTGTAACATGCTTCATATCAGACGAAGCAGACCCGGAGGATGCGGAAAAGCTGAAAGAGCAGTTTCCGGAAGAAAAGATTGAGATCGTAAAGAATGATGTGCTGGCAAAGGTATCAGACACTAAATCTCCCCAGGGCTTTATGGCCATAGTAAGGATCGAGGAGGGAGACCCTTCGGAATATGCTTATCTGGATAACGGACTGCTGCTCCTTTTGGAGGATCTTCAGGATCCGGGTAATATGGGATCCATCATAAGAACTGCCGAGGGAGCAGGTGTTAATGCCATCATATGTTCCAAGGGTACTGTGGATGTGTATAATCCAAAGGTCGTACGCTCCACCATGGGCGCCATGTACAGGGTACCTGTCTTTTATACCGATGATCTTAAAGGGTATATAAAGACTCTCAGGAACAACGGCTACAATGTATATGCTGCTGCCATGGACGGCGCTGTGGATCATTTTGAAGCAAAGATGAAGGGTAAATGCGCCTTTATCATAGGGAACGAGGCAAACGGCATATCAGACGGCATTATTGCAGCTGCAGGTCAGACCATCAAGATATCCATGGCAGGGAAACTGGAATCCTTGAATGCATCCGTTGCCGGAGCCGTTCTCATGTATGAAGCCAAAAGACAAAGGCTCACTCCTGATCCCGGTTACGATTTTATGGCTCTTTTCAGTGATGAGGACAGATACACCAAAGTTGCAAACGGTCTTCTGGATAAAGAATTAAAAGAAAGAAAAGGAGCTTCAGCTGATAAAAGACCGTCTCTTATAAACGGAGAGGTAGGAGAACTCTCAGCAGAAACGGTGGAAGGACTTCTTGATCAGATAAAAAAGGACAATGCTCCTGATGCAGATACAGCTCATGGAGCACAGGGCACTGAAAGCGGCTTTCCCGATGCGCCCAGGATCGTACACAGGAAGGGCACAGGTGAGCTTTCCAAAGATACCATAGATTCTCTTTTAAAGGATAATGGAGAGTAAGATGAGAGAAGAATTCGTTTTGTGTGCCTCTTCTGCTTACGAGCAGAAATATTATTTCAATAACGAATTTTCCAATCTGCCTGATCAGGTAAAGGATGAGCTTAAGGCCATGTGTGTTCTTTTTACGGAGGATGTAGGCGGGATACTGGAGCTTAAATTTGACGGGGAAGGAACATTAAGCCTTGTGAGTACTGCTGATGAGGAAGATGTTACATTCGATGAAATAGGTGCGGGACTCAAAATAAGAAATCTCACTATGGAAAAGAGAGATCTGTTTGAGGCCTTGGAACTGTATTACAAAGTGTTTTTTCTGGAGAGTGAAGAATCATGATCTTATCTGTTGATGCAGGAAATTCGGAAATCGTTTTTGCGTTATTTAAAGGCGGAGAAGTTTTGGGCAGTTTCAGACTGGCTGCAGCTCCTTCCAGAACATCTGACGAATTCGGCTTCGCATTTATCAATTTTTTCAAAACCCTTGATATGGAGCCGTCTGATATAGAAGGAGCTGTAATAGCATCAGTAGTACCGAATGTTATGCACAGCCTTGTAAACAGTATAAGGAAGTATACAAATAAGGAACCTGTGATCGTCGGGCCAGGCATCAAAACAGGGATCAGGCTTGCTACGGAAAATCCCAAGGAGATAGGAGCTGATCTTATTTCAAATGCGGTAGGAGCCGCAAAGCTTTACGGAGGTCCTGCGATCGTTATAGATTTCGGAACGGCGACCACATACGAGCTTGTGCTGGAGGATGGTACATTTCGTACGGTCCTCATATGCCCGGGAGTAAAAATATCTGCAGAAGCTCTTTTCCAGGGCACGGCAAAACTGCCTGAATTCGAGATAAAGAAGCCGGGGACAGCCATACCTAAGGATACGGTCTCTGCACTGCAGGCAGGCCTTTATTTCAGCACTGTAGGCGAGGCAAAATTTATAGTTGACGCCATAAAAAAAGAATCCGGATTATCTGATGTAAAGGTAATAGCAACAGGAGGCTTCGCATCAGTATTCTCCGGGGAAAAGGAACTTATAGACGTAACAGATACGATGTTAACGTTAAAGGGCGCTTATTTGATATATGAACTTAACAAATGAAGGGATTTAAGATCGGAAATGTAAATATTGATGTCCCCATAGCTCTGGGGCCCATGGCAGGTGTCACAGACCTGCCTTTTCGCATTCTTTGCAGAGAGCAGGGGTGCGGGCTTACATTTACGGAAATGATAAGCGCCAAAGGCATTTATTATAAAAGTCCCAATACTGAAGAGCTTATGGCCTTAAGCGAGAAGGACAGACCTTCGGGTCTGCAGCTTTTCGGATCCGATCCCGGTATAATGGCAGAAATGGCGCATTTAATAGAGGACAGGCCGTTCGATATCTTAGATATAAATATGGGCTGTCCAGTGCCGAAGGTGGTAAATAACGGGGAAGGATCTGCTCTTATGAAAGATCCGGAGCTCGTATACCGGATAGTTAAGGAAATAAGCATGGCCATAAGCAAACCCGTTACCGTAAAAATAAGAAAAGGGTTTGATCTTAATTCCGTAAATGCCGTAGAAGTGGCAGAGGCTGCTGCTGAGGGCGGTGCTAAATGCATCACTGTCCATGGGAGGACAAGGACAGAAATGTACAGAGGTACGGCCGACCTGAGCATCATAAGAGAAGTTAAGGAGCATGTGGATATTCCGGTCATAGGAAGCGGTGATGTGGTTTCGGGAGAAACGGCTCTCAGGATGTTTAAGGAAACAGGCTGCGACGGCATAATGATAGCAAGAGCCGCAAGAGGGAATCCCTGGATATTCGGGGAAGTGATGGAATATCTAAAGGAAGGCCATAGAAGGGAAAGGCCTTCGGCGGAAGAACTTAAAGAAATGATAATAAGGCATGCAGAAGGTCTTTCTGAGCTTAAGGGAGAATACAAGGCCGTCAGGGAAATGAGGACCCATATAGCTTTCTATGTATCCGGCATGTATAATGCCACAAGGATTAAGCAAGGGGTCAATTTTGTAAATAATATGGAAGATCTTAAAGCTCTTGTGTCTACAATCGGAGAGGATACGGAACAAAACCAATAAGAAGATGTGTTGATCCATCGACCTTGACACCGTTATTATCAGTATTTATAATAGCTTAATGCTGTAAGAGGCTTCTCTTACGGCTCCTTTAATATAAGAATGCAAAACGGGTTTTTAAATAAATAAAGGGAGGTACATCCGGATATGGCAGAAGAAGTAAAAAACGAGAATATAATAACAGAAGAAGGCTACAAAGCCCTTGAGGATGAACTGTCAGATCTTAAAGTAAACAAGAGGGCGGAGATAGCTCAAAAGATAAAGGAAGCAAGAGAGCAGGGAGACCTTTCGGAAAATGCCGAATATGATGCTGCAAAGGAAGAACAAAGGCATATAGAAAGCAGGATAGAGGAGCTTGAAGGGCTTCTTAAAGAGCTTACGGTAGTAGATACAAAGAAGGGTGTTTCCGGAACCGTGGGACTGGGCAGCACTGTTACAGTCCTTGATATAGCCTCCAATGAGGCGGAAAAATTCCTTATCGTAGGTTCCGCAGAGGTGGATCTTTTAAACAACAGGATATCCAATCAGTCACCTCTGGGCTCCAAGCTTATGGGAAAGAGAACAGGTGCTACTGTTGATGTGGAAACACCTGCAGGAGTGTTCCAATATAAGATCCTTAAGGTAGAGAAGAAGAGAAAGTAGGAAAAATATGGCAGAAAACAATAATGCCCAGGATATAAACCAGCTTATTAAGGTAAGAAGAGAAAAGCTTTTTGCCCTGCAGGAGAAGGGAAAGGATCCTTTTCTTCTGACAAAGTATGAACAGACAGAGCACAGTGCAGATATAAAGGATGATTTTGAAGCCTTTGAAGGCAAGGATGTATCCCTTGCCGGAAGGATGCTCTTTAAAAGAGTCATGGGAAAGGCATCATTCTGCAATATAAAGGATCTTAAGGGCTCCATACAGTGCTATGTCACAAGAGACGATATCGGTGACGAGGATTATGCGGACTTTAAGAAATTCGATATAGGGGACATCATAGGAGTAAAGGGCACAGTCTTTAAGACTCAGACAGGAGAGATATCCGTTCATGCAAAGGAGGTTATTCTTCTTTCAAAGAATATGAAGCCCCTTCCCGAAAAGTTCCACGGCATGACGAATACGGACCTCAGATACAGGCAGAGATATGTGGACCTTATCATGAATGATGAGGTAAAGGACACCTTTATAAAGAGGTCACGTATAATATCTGCCATAAGAACATATCTTGATCAGAGAGGCTTCATAGAAGTAGAGACGCCAATGCTCGTAAATAATGCCGGCGGAGCTGCAGCGAGACCGTTTAATACGCATTTTAATGCTCTTGACGAGGATCTTAAGCTTCGTATATCCTTAGAGCTTTATCTTAAAAGGCTTATAGTAGGAGGCCTCGAAAAGGTTTACGAGATCGGACGTGTCTTCAGAAACGAGGGACTGGATACAAAACATAATCCGGAATTCACTCTTATGGAGTTGTATCAGGCATATACGGATTACAACGGGATGATGGAACTTACAGAGGATCTTTTCAAGCATGTGGCCATGCAGGTCCTGGGGACCACCAAGTTTTCTTATAACGGAGTGGAGATCGATTTCGGCAAGGATTTTAAGAGGATAACAATGACTGATGCCGTTA
The DNA here is from genome assembly GCA_902797845.1 of uncultured Eubacteriales bacterium. Classification (GTDB taxonomy): domain Bacteria; phylum Bacillota; class Clostridia; order Lachnospirales; family Lachnospiraceae; genus RUG14319. Next base: position 47,432 of record CADBUJ010000056.1, read on the forward strand.
AAGAATATACCGGCATAGATTTCTCCTCCATAAAGACCGACGAAGAGGCAAAGGCCCTTGCAAAGGAAAAAGGCATAGAATTTGAAGATATCCATAAGAAGGGGGATATTTTAAGTAAGTTCTTTGAGGAATATGTGGAAGAACATCTTATTCAGCCCACATTCGTTATGGATCATCCCATAGAAATATCACCTCTTACAAAGAAAAAGCCCGGATCGGATGGATTGGTAGAGAGATTTGAGCTCTTTATAAACGGCTGGGAGATGGCAAATGCTTATTCCGAGCTTAACGATCCCATAGATCAGAGGGAAAGGTTTGCTGAGGAGGAAAAGAGACTGGCAGCAGGGGACGAGGAAGCCAATCATACAGACGAAGATTTCCTTAATGCACTTGAGATAGGCATGCCTCCTACAGGCGGCATAGGGTACGGTATAGACAGACTGTGCATGCTGCTTACAGACAGCGCAGCCATCAGAGATGTGCTGTTGTTCCCGACACTGAAGACACTCGAGAAATAATATCTTAAAAAATGCAGTGTTTATGCAGGTTTGTAGGCATGGGGCTAACGCAAAACTTTAGCATTTAAGCCAAACGTAAGCCAATCGATACAGAAAATGTGCAGAGGCGGCGGGGAAGGTGGTTTCAGGAAAACAGAATAGTTTGTGTTTGAGGCGACTGTCTATATAGGCGGTCGCCTTTTATTAGAGATAAAAATTGAAATAAGTAGTAAAAAGTAGTAAAATGATTATTACAATTTCGATTAATAAGAAGGTATTAGATGAAGAAGGATATCATTCAATTCAAAAAGAACGCAACAGAAAGAATCGGATATGCCCATAGTGCCAACGCACTGTTTCATTTTATGAGAAAAAGAGAGTTCTTAGAAAACGCTATAAAGCAGTGCGTTTTGTATCCAAGGTATTTTTTGGAGGATCTTTCGTATAGAAAATTAAAAGATGGGGATGGAGTTCTGTATTCTGAGGCAGCGGTGCTAGGAATATGTTTTTGTGACATTCCGCTTACCAGAATTGCAATCGAAGAAAAGATTGAAATTCTAAACGACAAAGGAGTGAACGTACAGGAAAGAAAAAGCCATTCTGATCTATATGGAGAATATGCTATTGGTTTTTCAAAGTCTTGGTGTGAAAAACAAGAGGTGCGACCTGTACACTACTACAATCCTCTGGCAGACCATAAATACTATTTGTCGGAAGCATTTGAAGTTTTAGTAAAAGAAGAGGAAGTTCCAGATTCATTCTCCAAGTACATTCTTGATGATATAGGACTGGGTAAGCCATTGCGTGGGGTTATGGAACGAACAGAGGTCTTGGACGGAAAAGAACAAAAAAAGAGAATGCTGAAAAACTTTCACGACGAACAGGAATGGAGATTTATACCAACGCAGGATATGTGTGATATCCTTACTCAAAAGTTGAAAAGCACTATACGGCCAATAATAGCTAACCCTTCGTTATTAGAGATATTCAACAGAGAGGGGAATTTCTTTACAGATTTATCAAATCGAATTGCAAATGCAAAAGAGAAAAAGACAGGATTATCGTTCAAGCGAAAAGAAATTAAGTATTTGATCGTCCCTGATGAGGCTGCAAAGGCAGAACTGATAAGCTATTTAAACTCATTATATGAAAAGCGAAAAGTCAAAGCAGATTTGTTTCATTTAATCAGTTGCATTCATGTTTTATCTGATGTTAAGAGGGATTATTAAATGGGAAATCTTTTAAAGGAAGTGTTTAACAACATAGAAGTAATGGAGTCATTTAATGTTGAGTTTAGTACTCAAGAGGATTCTGTGCGATTTCAAGAGGCGTTGCAGAAGATTTCCTCTGGGGAAGTCCTGACTCCTATCGCTGTTTCGGGAATCAAAGTTATTACACCGCAAAAGAAAATTGGGAATGATGTTTATTCACAACCAACAGAGGGAAAGGTCACGCAATTCTTTGTAGGAGCGGCGAAAGAGCCTGTAAAACTCCAAGTCAAAACAGCTCGTGGCGAAATTGAGAAAACATTTCTTAGAACAATAGTAAATAATGGTTTTATTGTGGAATACAAAGACAACCCTCTTTTAGATTTTAAGCTGCGATGGAAGAACGACAGAAGCGCACCTATGATACAGGTGAGCGTATTTAAAGATCAAGCAGACAGTGTTGCGAGAATCACGGAAACGTATGAGGAACTGTATGATATTGTAAGAAGCCTTTTTGACTTATCAGTCGAAACAAAGGAAACAGCATATATTCGGCACGTCAGGGACTATTGGCGTCGAGTAAAAATGATTGAAGAAATTACTAACAGTGTTTTTGACCCTAAAGACAACAGTGAGAATAATGAAACAAATATTAACAGACTTTATTTACTGTTCTGTGAGAAGGAAACGCTGGGATATCCGTTTAGAGAGTTTTCTCAACATGTTGCTAGAAAGGATTGGGAGATTCAGAAGAACAACTTTAGGATTGGTCAGCAACTGCAGATGACATGGGAGCGACAACTGGAATTCTTGGTTTTTGGACAAACAATATATGCTTCAGTTCGACAGATTGTCCCGGACGCCGAAATAAAGGAGATCATCGATTCGGGTTTAGACAGTGTTGAAATTGTGTGTCTTCCACTATCCGGAAGAGAGAATCAAATAGTTGAATGTGTTTATCCGAACGATTGGAATGTAAAAGACGCTGCAAAGATTATCAAGGCAGCAAAATCTTTTAAGCAATTGTGCCAAGAAAAGTTTTATTCATAATCTCGCTCGAAAAGCTTGCTGCAATTCTAGTACTGCCCTGGAGGAAAGACGATGGATAACAAGAGCATTAAGAAATTGGAAGCGGATCTTTGGGAGGCTGCGGATCTATTACGTCAGGGATCCAAGCTGACTTCTCAGCAGTACTGCATGCCGGTACTGGGGTTGCTGTTCCTGAGATATGCATATAGCAGATTTAAGAAGGTGGAGGAAGAAATCCTGAAGGACAGACCAGTCAGGAACGGTCGCGTGATGCCTATAGAAACCTCTGACTTCGCGGAAAAGAGCGCTCTGTATCTTCCGAAAGAAGCACAGTATTTATACCTTGTAAATCTGCCGGAGGATATTAAGGCAGCAAATATCGTGGCAGAGAATGGGCAGCAGATGAACAGCCTGG
>CADBUJ010000057.1 GCA_902797845.1 uncultured Eubacteriales bacterium
ATGAGTAAGTTATTAAAATTTATGGGTAAGAAACGCCAATTTAAAAGTAAAAAATTACTCAGTTGTTTTAATTCTTCGCCATGTGGCAGTGGTAAAAAATATAAACATTGCTGCGGTAGATAAAAGCAACCGGAAGATCGACATAATACAGCTTTTTAATAACTGCTGATACCGGGAATCATCCTGATATTTATAAATTATAATTGACAAAGGAGGTAGCATTATGTCGATTTATGATCTTGCAGTTAAAAAAAGAGACGGCAGTGAGACTTCAATGGCAGACTTCAAGGGCAAAGTACTGCTTATTGTAAATACAGCTACCGGATGCGGGTTCACTCCTCAGTACGAAGGGCTTGAAACCCTTTACAGTGCCTATAAGGACAAGGGTTTTGAAGTATTGGATTTTCCCTGCAATCAATTTGCAGGACAGGCTCCCGGCACTGATGACGAGATCCACGAATTCTGCACACTGAAGTACAATACTACATTTGATCAGTTTTCCAAGATCGATGTAAACGGAGAAAACGAATCACCCCTTTACACATTTCTTAAGAGTGCCGTAAAGGAAGATACCATTGAGGGCATGAAGAACAAACTTGCCATGAAGGGTATCGAAAAGATCAGCACCTCCGCAAAAGAGCCTGCAGATATCAAATGGAACTTTACGAAATTCCTTGTAGACAGGGAAGGAAACGTAGTTGACAGGTTTTCTCCCACATACAACCCTGAAAAGATAGAGGAAAAGATCAAGGAATTGCTGGCTTAAGATGATTTTTTAAGGCAAAGAATATGGATCTTAAAGAATTACAAAAGAAAATCAGTCCTGTATGCCTGGAAGCCTCGGAAGCTTCCCGACATAAATGGGACAGTATAGCAAAGCCCCTTAAGGGATTGGGTTATCTTGAGGAAATGGTTACTAAGATCGGGGGGCTTACAGGTGATGCGGACGTATCTTTGGATAAAAGATGCGTTCTTGTTATGTGTGCGGACAATGGAGTCGTGGAAGAGGGCGTTACGCAGACAGATGCCTCTGTTACTGCACTTATGGCAGGGAATATCAGGGATCATATGTCTTCTGTATGTCTTATGGCAGGGCATATAAATGTGGACGCTTTTGCCGTGGATATGGGAATGAATGTTCGAGTGGAAGGCGTGATAGACAAGCATCTCGGGAACGGCACAAATAACATGACAAATGGGCCTGCCATGTCACCTGAACAGGCATCCAAAGCCATAGAGACCGGCATAGAGCTGGTCAGAGAATTTAAGGATAAGGGATATAAAATAATCGCCACAGGCGAAATGGGCATTGGAAATACAACAAGTTCGAGTGCAATGACCGCATGTCTTTTGGGACTTCCCGTAGACCTTGTTACCGGAAGGGGAGCAGGGCTTTCAGACAGCGGACTTAAGAAAAAGATAGATGCCATAGAAAGGGCTATAAGAATAAATAAACCTGATCCTTCAGATCCTATGGACGTATTGGCAAAAGTAGGAGGTTTCGATATAGGTGCCATGGCAGGTTTATATATAGGCGGAGCCATATACAGGGTACCCGTTGTTATCGACGGTCTTATATCATCTGTTGCGGCCTTGACGGCAAAAAGGCTGTGTCCGGGATGTGAGGCAGCAATGATACCCAGCCATACATCAAAGGAGCCGGCAGCAGAGGCTGTGCTTAAGGAACTGGGACTTTATGCACCTATCAATGCAGGACTTAAGCTGGGGGAAGGTACAGGAGCGATCTGCATGATATCACTCCTTGATATGGCCCTCTCCGTTTATAAGGACTCCATTTCCTTTAATAATGCGGGTGTTGAGCAATATGAGGATTTCAGCCTTAAGGAGGAGAAATGATCACATTTATATGCGGAGGGTCAGCCAGCGGTAAATCCGGGTTCGGTGAGAGCCTTTGCATTAAAGGCCCCGGTCCTTATTACTATATCGCCACTATGATGCCCTATGGAGAAGAGGGACAAAAACGTGTTAAGCGGCACAGGAAGATGCGGCAGAACAAAGGATTTATGACCATAGAGAAATATACGGACATAGGAGATATCGACTTCCCCGAAAAGGGCTCTGCGATCCTGGAATGCGTAGGAAATCTTACTGCCAACGAGATGTTCGATGAACATGGAAATATGAAAGACCCCTTCGAAAAGGTAACAGAAGGAATAAAGAAGCTGGCAGATAAATGCCTGGACCTTGTTATCATATCAAATGATGTGTCCCGGGACATTTCCACATATACAGACGGGACCAATGATTATATAAAGGCTATGGGCAGGATAAATAACTGTCTTGCAGCCTTATCGGACAGAACATATGAAATGGTATGCGGCATCCCCCTTAAGATAAAAGGAGACAGATAATGGATTTTTTAAGGTCGATAGCTATGGCCTTTTCCATGTTTTCCAGGGTACCTGTACCCATGGTGGAATGGAAGAAAGAAAACATGAAATATATGCTGGCCATGCTTCCCCTTGTAGGAGCATTTATAGGAGCATTTCTGTGGCTGTGGTTTTTCATATGCGAAAAGGCAATGCTCGGCGGATTTTTCCCTGCTCTCGGATATACGGCCATACCTGTACTGATAACGGGAGGCATTCATATGGACGGCTTTGCGGATACTGTAGACGCTCTTTCAAGCCACGCCGATCCCGAGAAAAAGAGGGAGATACTTAAAGACCCCAATGCGGGCGCTTTCGCGATCATCTTTACTGTCATATATTTTCTGGCATATTTTGTTTTTTCTTTTGAAGCATCATTTAGTCTTAAAGCCGTTATGGCTATGGGCGGGATTCAGATAATGGCAAGAGTAATGGCTTCTTTTTCTTCCATAACTCTGGACTCCGGTAAGAGCAGCGGGCTTTTATCCACCTTCAGGGAAGCTTCCCATAAAAAGGCAGTGCTGATCCTTATTATCTGGGCAGCAGCGGGAATGACGCTTATACTTTTAGGATCTTTATGGGCCGGCTTCATCTGTATCATCATCTTCGGCGCTTTATATGCATATGTGCATTATCTTGCAAAAAAGCAGTTTAACGGCATGTCAGGAGATCTGGCGGGATATATCAACCAGCTTGCTCAGCTTATTATGCTGATGGCATTTGTATTAGCGGAAAGGATATGAGGATGATTTTCGTTACAGGAGGGATTGCTTCGGGAAAGCTTTCGTACATCAGGTCCATGGGATATGAGGATAGGGATATTTCAAGAGATCCCGGATCAGATTCCCGGGTCATATATGATCTGGAGGGAGTAATAAAGGATCTCGGAGGCAATACAGAGGGGCTTTTTGATAAACTTAAAGACAGGGAGGTCGTATGCTGCTCTGAAATAGGGTGCGGTATCGTTCCCATATCAAAGGAAGAACGGAAGATAAGGGAAGAGACAGGAAGGCTTTGCTGCATGCTGGCGGAAAAAGCTGAAAAGGTTATAAGGCTTAATTGCGGTATAGCACAGATCATAAAGGACATATCATGAAAGCGGTTTTTATAAGACATTCCATAACAAAAGGGAATTCTCTTAGAAAATATATAGGAAGAACAGACGAACCTTTATGCCCTGAGGGTATTATTAAGGCAAGGGATTTCGGCAGTATAACGGGAGTTAAAAAGGTTTATATAACGAAATACATCAGGACTAAAGAAACTGCTGAAATAATATTTCCTGATGCAAAATGGGAGATAGTTCCTGGATTGGAAGAAATGGATATGGGCGATTTCGAAGGGAGATCAGCTGACGAAATGGCCGATGACAAGGCATACAGGGCCTGGGTTGATGCCATGTGCATACCGCCGTGCCCCAACGGGGAATCCATGGAAGGGTTTACCGAAAGGGTATGCAATGCATTTACTAATCTTTTGGAGAAGGCTGAAGAAGAGATCCTTTATTTTGTGGTGCACGGAGGCACGATAATGAGCCTTTTTTCCAGCTTCGGAAGAGCAGGGAAGGAATATTTTGATTATGCTTTAAAGAACTGCTGCGGCATAGTCTGCGATATAACAAAGGACGAAAAAGGCATAGCCTTCATAAACGAAGTAACAATAACATGCAAAGATGAGTTAAAGGAGGCCATCCATGAAGGTACAGTTTAATATAACCACATCTCAGGTGGATCTTGAAAGATATAAAGACCGTGATGATTTTATAAAAATGGTCGAAGGCAGAAATTTCGACGGCGTTGAAATAATGTGCTTTGAAGAGGATGAAAAAGGCATAATACCTGTTGATAAGGTAGTGGGCCTTCATATGACCAACATCATGCATCTTTACGATTTTTGGAGAGGCGACATGAAGACTCTTCTGGAGGAGTTCGAGACAGAGGAGAATATAATCAGGCATTACGGAGGGCTTACACAGGAAGATCTTCTAAACAAATACAGGAATGATCTTAAGAATGCAGAGAGATACGGAGCGGAATATGTGGTCTTTCATGTAGCCTCATGTACAGATACAGAGGAAATGAACAACAGCTTTACTGAAAAGGATGAGGATGTGCTTGATGCACATATCGACCTTCTTAACAGGCTGTTTCCCGAGGACTGGGACGGCCCCTGGCTTCTTATGGAGAATCTGTGGCTTCCCGGATTTACATTTACGGATCCGGAAATGACGAAATATCTGCTGGACGGGGTAAAATATAAGAAAAAAGGCATAATGCTGGATACGGGTCATCTTATGCATACAAACCTTGACCTTAAGGATTATGATGAAGCAGTAGATTATATCCACAGCATGCTGGATATTCATAAAGATCTTTGTAAATACATAAAGGGCGTCCATCTGCAGGGGTCCATAACGGGAGATGTAGTAAAAGAAGCAATGAAAAACCCCGTAATAATGCCCAAGGATTACGGGGAAAGATCATTTAAGCTTTTTATGTATGTATTCCAGGTGGATAAGCATCAGCCCTTTACATCAGGAGGCGTAAAGGAACTGATAGAGCGGATCGCTCCGGAATATCTTACCTTCGAATTTATCACCAATGACAGGGCCGAGCACGAAAGATTCCTCGATATGCAATGGGATGTGCTTCAGGGCATCAAAAGGTGATCAGTTTCTGACAAAGCAGTCCTTTATCCGGTCTGAAAGTGAGCATAAGTCTTCGTAAAAGTTCGGATAAGATATGTTTACACAGTCGGAATCATTTATGATAACAGGACCTTCGGATACAAGGGAGGAAACGGCAAAGCTCATGGCTATGCGGTGATCCGACCTTGTATCTATTTTTGTTCCGTAAATCGTTTTTCCGCCCTTTATTATCATGCCGTCATCAGTTTCCTGTATATCACACCCCATGGAGGACAATGCATTGCATACGGCACTTATCCTGTTGCTCTCCTTAACCTTAAGCTCAGAGGCATCTTTTATGACCGTAGTACCCTTTGCCCTTGATGCCATTACGGCTATTATGGGGATCTCGTCTATCAAAGAGGGTATGATCTCACCGCCTATCTTAATACCCTTAAGATCAGATGACATAACATGTATATCTGCAATATCTTCTCCTGCGATCGTCCTTTTGTTAAGAATCTCTATCCTTCCTCCCATTTCTGCGGCGGCTTTCAGTATTCCGTCCCTTGTGGGATTGATGCCAACATCCTTGATAAGAATATCAGAATCCTCTGTAATTAATGCGGCAGCGATAAAAAATGCGGCAGAGCTTATATCGCCGGGGACCAAAACATCTCCCCCGTACAGCTCCGTGGCAGGATCAACGAAAACGCTTGTGCCGAAAGATGTTATATCGGCACCGAAGGCCTTGAGCATTATCTCGGAATGGTTCCTTGACACATAAGGTTCCGTGATCGTCGTGGGAGAATCTGCATAAAGGGCAGCAAGCATTATCGCTGATTTTACCTGGGCTGATGCCACGGGCGTGTTATATTCTATACCCTTAAGGGGATGTCCTTTTATGATAAGAGGAGGACAGTTATCACCGTTTTCGCTTTCTATCTCGGCACCCATTTTTCTTAAAGGATCCATGATCCTTTTCATGGGCCTTTTTCTGATGGAGGCATCTCCCGTAACATAAGAGGGGAAATCCTGAGCAGAAAGTATTCCGGAGATAAGTCTTGTGGTGGTCCCGGAGTTTCCTGTATATAGCACGGAATCCGGCTCTTTAAGGGAACGAAGTCCCTTTCCATTGACTATGACTGATGTTTTACGATCCTCTATTTCCACTCCCATAGCCTTAAAGCAGGAGATAGAGGACAATACATCTTCTCCCCTTAAAATGTTTTCTATTTTTGTTGATCCCTTGGAGATGCTGCCGAACATTACAGCTCTGTGGGAAATGGATTTATCGCCGGGAACAGAAACGGTCCCTCTTAAAGATGCTTGCTTTTTCATGCCTGATACCTCATGATGACTTTGCTGAAATAATACCATTTAAAGGCTTTTCAGGCAACCGGAGGTCCAATATTCCTATTGAATTTACTTACTTTATCCTGTAAAATGGATATGCTGTTTTAAGAACGAAAATTATTACACGGGGGAACAACGATATGAATGTTTATAAAACACAGGACATAAGGAATATAGCCGTTTTAGGCCACGGCGGAGCCGGTAAGACCACGCTTGTGGAAGCCATGGCATTTGTTGCAGGCATCACCACAAGAATGGGAAAAGTGGCAGACGGCAATACGATCAGCGATTACGACAAGGAAGAGATAAAGAGACAGTTTTCCATAAGCACTACAGTAGTGCCTCTCGAATGGGATTACTGGAAGATCAATCTTCTTGATACACCCGGATATATGGATTTCTGCGGCGAGATAGTGGAAGCTCTTGCTGCAGCAGATGCAGCGATCATCGTTGTTTCTGCCAAGTCAGGTATAGAGTCCGGAACTCTTAGAGCATGGGATTATTGCGAACAATACAATATTCCCAGAACTATCTTCGTTACAAATATGGAAGATGAGCATGCGGATTACGACGGAGTTGTTGCTAAACTGGAAGAGCTTTACGGAAAGAGGATAGCTCCCTTCCATTATCCCATTAAGGACGGCGGCAAGTTTGTAGGTGCCGTAAATGTGGTTAAACAGGAAGGCCGCAAGTTTACGGACAAGGGAAAATGGGAAGCATGCGATATTCCCGGCGATCTGGCTGATTCTGTCAGCGGAATGAGAGATGCACTTCTTGAATCTGTAGCAGAATCCTCAGAAGAGCTTATGGAGAAATATTTCGGCGGAGAGGAATTTACTGAGGACGAGATCATCGATGCTTTAAGAAAAAGCATAAATGACGGCTCTGTAGTACCTGTTCAGTGCGGATCAGGAGATCTTGCATATGGTATAGCTAATCTTCTTACCACATGTGTGGAGTTTATGCCTTCACCCATGAGAGACAATGTCACATTTGTCGGAAAGGATCCCAAGACAGGAGAAGAGCATAATGTGGATTACGATTCCAGAAGACCTTTCTCTGCATACGTATGGAAAACTCTCGTAGATCCTTTTATCGGAAAATATTCTCTTGTAAAGGTCTGCTCAGGCGAGCTTAAATCCAATTCCACCGTGTTTAATTATGAGACCAATACAGAGGAAAAGATAACAAAGCTTTATGTAATGCGCGGAAAGGATGTTATCGAGGTACCCGAGCTTAAAGCAGGCGATATAGGCGCCATCGGAAAGCTTACTAATACCAGGACTTTTGATACACTTTCCCTTAAGTCAGATCCTATCGTATTCCCTGTAACGGAAATGCCTGTTCCTTACAACTACAAGAGATATGCAGCCGTAACAAAGGGAGAGGAAGACAAGATATCCCAGGCTCTTGCAAAGATAATGGAAGAAGATCTTACCGTCAAGGCTGTCAATGATGCAGCAAACAGGCAGACCCTTCTTTACGGTATCGGCGATATGCATCTTGAAGTTGTTAAGAGCATGCTGGAGGCAAAATATAAAGTAAAGATCGATCTTCTTGAGCCCAGGATCGCGTTTAAAGAGACCATCAGGAAGAAAGTTGATGTAAGAGAAAAATATAAGAAGCAGTCCGGCGGACATGGTCAGTACGGTGATGTTGCCATGACATTCGAGCCTTCGGGAGATCTGGAGAATCCTTATGTATTCGAGGAGTGCGTAGTAGGTGGAGCTGTTCCCAAGAACTATTTCCCTGCAGTAGAAAAGGGTATCATAGATTCAGTAGGTTCCGGACCTCTTGCAGGTTATCCTGTTGTTGGTGTTAAAGCAACCCTTACAGACGGTTCCTATCATCCTGTTGACTCTTCGGAAATGGCATTTAAGACCGCATCAAGACAGGCCTTTAAGAAAGCTTTCCTTGAAGCTTCTCCGGTCCTTCTTGAGCCCATTGCTTCCTTAAGAGTAGTTGTACCCGAAGATTTTACGGGTGATGTTATGGGAGATCTTAACAAGAGAAGAGGACGTGTTCTCGGTACAAATCCCGTTAAGAAGGGCGTGTCAGAGGTTCTTGCTGATATTCCCGTAGCTGAGCTTTACGGATATTCCACGATCCTCCGTTCCATGACGGGAGGCAGAGGCGATTATTCTTATGAGTTTGCACGTTACGAGCAGGCTCCTCAGGATGTTCAGGAGAAGGTAGTGGCAGCTGCAGAGAGAGACGAGGACGAAGAATAATCATAATATACATATATCGTTTAAGGAGTCCGGTATTGCCGGACTCCTGCTTTTGAGAGACATTTAAAACAGATGTATGGGATTTTTCAAAGCCCAAGTTTTACGCGCTTGATATGTTTCCCTATCCGA
>CADBUJ010000058.1 GCA_902797845.1 uncultured Eubacteriales bacterium
AAATGCCTACAGATGCCATGGTGGCGCTTGCAAGAGAAGAGAACAAGATAATAATCGCTACAAAAGACGGTATGTATCATACCTGCGGAAAACTTTATGCCCGTGGTCTGGAAGACGGGATGATATAAGGAGGCAGGTATGGGAGAGAATATAGAATTTAAATATACCGTGGAAAACGGTGAGTTTCAGCGGGCAGGAGAAGCAAGCTCAGATGTCAAGCAGAAGCTTAAGGCCATGGGAGTGGATCCTTCCATTGTAAGAAAAGTTGCCATCGCCATGTATGAAGGCGAAGTTAATATGGTCATCCACGCAAACGGCGGAGAGATTACGGTTACGGTAGATCCTGATAAGATCAAAATGGTCCTTGATGATGTAGGCCCCGGTATTCCTGATGTGGAAAAGGCCATGGAACCGGGATTCAGTACGGCTGATGACAACGTAAGAAGTCTCGGATTCGGTGCAGGAATGGGTCTGCCGAATATGAAAAAGAATTCCGACAATATTAATATAGATACCACACCCGGTAAGGGCACAAAGATCACTATGGAAGTTGATCTTAAGGAGGCTTAATGGATCAGTTCTATCATGCTGTCCTTCTGGACAGGGACAAATGTATGGGATGTACCACCTGTCTCAAGAGATGTCCGACGGAAGCCATAAGGATACGCCAGGGAAAAGCAAAGATCAATAAGGAATTCTGCATAAGCTGCGGAGAATGCATCAGGGTCTGTCCTCATCATGCCAAGATATCAGATCACGACAGGATAGATGTAATAAAGGATTACGAATATACAGTGGCCCTTCCTGCTCCCTCCCTTTATATGCAGTTCAACGGACTTGAGGATCAAAGTCTGGTTTTAAAGGCCCTTCTGGAGCTTGGATTTAACGATGTTTACGAGGTTTCCGCAGGAGCGGAGCTGGTATCGGAGATGTCCAGAGATTATATCGCAGAGCATAAGGATCAGATCGAGGGTCCCTTTATTAATACTGCCTGCCCTTCCGTTGTCAGGCTTATAAGGATCAGATTCCCGGATCTCCTTCCCAATATCCTCCCTTTAAAACCTCCGGTTGAAGTGGCGGCTGAGATGGCCCTTGAGCAGGCCGTCAAAAAAACAGGGCTTCCCAGAGAAAAGATAGGCATTATCTTTATAACACCCTGTCCGTCTAAAGTGGCTTATGCCAGAGCACCCCTGGGAGTGGAGAAAAGTGAGATAGATAATTGCATAGCAATAAAGGACGTTTATCCGCTGCTCCTTCACCACATGAAGAAACTGGCAGGATCGGAGGATGCTGATAAACTTATGTCCGGCAAGATCGGCATAAGCTGGGGCGCAAGAGGAGGAGAGGCAACAGGGCTTCTTACGTATCATAATTATCTGGCGGCTGACGGCATAGAGAATGTTATAGGTGTTCTGGAGGATCTGGAGGACAGGAAATTCAGAGACCTGGATTTCGTGGAGCTTAATGCATGCAACGGGGGATGTGTCGGCGGTGTTCTGACTGTGGAGAACGCTTATATTGCCGAGACAAGGCTGAAAAGGCTCAGAAAATACCTTCCCGTGTCTAAACAGAGGATAGAAGAGGGTCAAAAGGAGATGATACCTCTGGAACGGGACATAGAATTCCAACCGGTGTATAATCTCGGAACGGACATAAAGGAGTCCTTTATAAGGCTGAACCAGCTTGAAAGGATAGAAAAAAGTCTGCCGGGACTGGACTGCGGTACCTGCGGCGCACCTACATGCAGGGCGCTGGCAAGGGATATAGTCTTAGGAGAAGCATCTGAGAATCACTGCATCTATTATCTTAAGGAAAAATTGCGTAAAGTAAGCGATGATATAGACGGTCTGGACTTAAGCATCAACTGTTCCCAGGAGGGAAGTCTCCAAAAGGTCCGTGATTTTTTGGGAAAGATAAAGGAAGATATAGCTTCTCTGGATGATGGAAAGGATGAATATGAAGGTTAATGATCTTATAAAAAAGGACTTGTTTAAAGTTATAAATGAAGGCTCAGATACAGACAGAGAGATCGGAAAGGTCTTTTGCTGCGACCTTTTAAGTATTGCCATGGGTAAGGCACCGGCTGCATGCTGCTGGGTAACCGTTATGGGAAATATCAATACCCTTGCAGTTGCGACCCTGACTGATGCGGCAGTTCTTATCCTTGCGGAAAATGCCGCATTGGATGATGCCGCATTAAATAAGGCAAAGGAGCAGGGAGTAACAGTGCTTTCATCAGCCGATCCGATTTTCGATACGGCTCTTAAGGTATATGAATCATTATGACACCCATGAAAGAATTGTTTTATGATTTTCATATACATTCCTGTCTGTCTCCCTGCGGAGATGATGACATGAGCCCCGTAAACATTGCCGGAATGGCGTATGTCAAGGGACTGGATGTTATAGCGGTAACGGATCATAATTCATGCAGGAACTGCGGTCCTGCCATAAAGCAGGCGGAGGAATACGGGATAATCTGCATTCCCGGCATGGAGATAAATACTATTGAGGAAGTCCATGCCCTCTGTCTTTTCAGCGAACTGAAAGATGCTCTGTCTTTTGATGAATATGTTTATACAAGGCTTCTTAAGGTAAAGAACAATAAGGATCTTTTCGGTAATCAGATCCTCTACGGAGATGAGGATAATATAATAGGAGAGGAAGAAAACCTTTTAATAAATGCAACAGACATACCTTTCGACCGGTTATACGATCTGGTGGAAGAGTATAAAGGTGTAATGATCCCTGCCCATATAGACAAGGAAGTAAACAGTCTGATCAAGAATCTGGGCTTTATACCGGGTAACAGCAGATTTAAAACTGCCGAAGTAAAAGACCTGAGTAAGCTTCACCAGCTTATGGAAAGTGATACTTACCTTAAGGGATGCAGGATCATAAATGATTCGGATGCACACACGCTGGGACATATAAAGGAACCGGAGCATACCATACAGGTGACGGAGCGGACTCGCGCTTCTGTTCTGGAAGCGCTTAAAGAAGGAATATAAGATAAAAAAAGAAATGCCGGATATCATATCCGGCATTTCTTTATGTTATTTATTGATCATTCGAATCTCTTATTTACAGGTCTCTTGACATATTCCGTATGTAAGAGCTTGTGAGCCTTATGGGATCCGGGCTCTCCCAGATATTCGCTGTAAAGCTTCTGTATCTCAGGATTCTCATGTGACTTTCTAAGAGTCTTTGCTTCATCGTTCTTATAAAGAGCAGAGGCCCTGAGAGCAGGAATATCTACGGTATTGCGTACATATCCGGGCTGCTGAGGCTGTCCGCCGCCGTTTATGCAGCCGCCGGGACATGCCATGATCTCTATGAAGGTGTAATTCTTCTCACCGTTCTTAACCATATTAAGAAGCTTTCTTGCATTTGCAAGACCTGAAGCAACAGCAACGGAAACATCCATTCCGCCTACGTTATAAGAAGCCTCTTTAATACCGGCCATGCCACGTACTTCCGTGAATTCGGGGCGGTCAAGTGTTTCTCCCGTAAGTTTTTCGACTGCTGTTCGAAGAGCAGCCTCCATAACGCCGCCTGTAGCACCGAAGATAACTCCGGCACCTGTGGATTCTCCAAGAGGATTATCGAAGGATTCGTTGGGAAGAGTAGTAAAATTGATCCTTCCTTTTCTGATCATCCTTGCCAGCTCTCTTGTGGTTATTACATGATCCACATCCGGATAACCTGTGCCATCCTCGTGATCTCTCTTTATCTCAAATTTCTTTGCTGTACAGGGCATTACGCTGACAACAACGATATCCTTGGAATCAATGCCTTTCTTTTCGGCATAATAGGATTTGATGATGGCTCCCTGCATAGTCTGAGGAGACTTGCAGGATGAGAGGTTGTCGAGCATATCGGGGAAGTATGTCTCGCAGAATCTTACCCAGCCGGGAGAACAGGAGGTAATCATAGGAAGGACTCCTCCGTTCTGAACACGCTCGATAAGCTCATTTGCTTCTTCCATGATCGTAAGGTCTGCACCGAAATTGGTATCAAAGACTGCATCAAATCCGAGTCTCCTTAAGGAAGCAGCCATCTTTCCTTCCACATCAGTTCCGATGGGAAGACCGAATTCCTCACCGAGTGCTGCCCTTACAGCAGGAGCAGTCTGAACAACTACGTGCTTTTCGGAATCTGCTATGGCTTTAAATACTTCCTCAGTTGCATCCTTTTCGTAAAGGGCTCCCACAGGACAAACTGCTATACATTGTCCGCAGTTTATACATGCTGTATCGCCCAGACCCATTTCGAAGGGTGATCCTATACATGTATCAAAACCTCTGTTGTTGGCGCCGATAACTGAAACGCTTTGATAAGCATCGCATACGGCAACACATCTGCGGCAGAGTATACACTTGGAATTGTCTCTTACCATATGGGCAGCAGAGAAGTCGGGTTCAGAAACGGTCTTAAGTCCGTCGTAGAGACCTTCGTCCTCCACGCCGAGTTCCTTTGCAAGAGTCTGAAGCTCGCAATGACCGCTTCTGATACAGCTTAAGCAGGTCCTGTTATGGTTCGAAAGAAGGAGTTCTACGGTAGTCTTTCTTGATTCCATAACTCTGGGAGTGTTTGTAAATACCTCCATACCCTCCTCTGCGGGGTATACACATGAGGTAACGATCCTTCCGTTGCCGAGCTCAACAACGCAGACACGGCATGCGCCGATCTCGTTAATATCCTTTAAAAAGCAAAGGGTTGGAATTTCTATATTGGCAAGTCTGGCTGCTTCAAGGATGGTGGAACCCTTGGGAACAGTGACATCGATGCCGTTGATTTTTAAATTGATATTTTCCATGTCCGTCCCTCCTTACCTTTTTGAAATAGCGTCAAACTTGCAGGTCGACATACAGGAACCGCACTTAATACAAGCACTTTGATCTATTACATGGGGCTCCTTAAGTTCGCCGGTTATCGCATTAACGGGGCAGATCCTTGCGCAGGCTGTACAGCCCTTGCATTTTACGGGATCGATAACGAAGTTCAGAAGAGCCTTGCAGACGCCTGCAGGACATCTCTTTTCTTTAATATGAGCTTCATATTCGTCCCTGAAGAATTTAATGGTTGAGATAACAGGGTTGGGAGCTGTCTGGCCCAGACCGCAAAGGGAATTGGCCTTAACATAATAGGAAAGCTGCTCCAGCTTATCAAGATCTTCCATGGTAGCTTTACCGTCTGTTATCTTATTAAGGATCTCAAGCATCCTTCTTGTTCCTATACGGCATGCAGTACATTTTCCGCAGGATTCGTCAACTGTGAACTCGAGGAAGAATTTTGCTATATCAACCATACAGTTGTCTTCGTCCATAACGATCATTCCGCCGGATCCGATGATGCAGCCGATTGATGCCAGGTTATCGTAATCCACGGGAATATCTATGTATTCCGCAGGGATACATCCTCCGGAAGGTCCGCCTGTCTGAACGGCCTTGAATTTCTTGCCGTTAGGGCAGCCGCCGCCTATATCTTCTATGATGGTCCTTAAAGGAGTTCCCATGGGGATCTCCACAAGACCTGTATTCTTTATCTTTCCGCCAAGTGCAAATACCTTTGTACCCTTGGATTTTTCCGTACCCATGGATGCAAACCAGTCTGCACCGTTAAGGATGATCTGAGGGATATTGGCATATGTCTCAACGTTGTTAAGGATAGAAGGCTTTCCGAAAAGACCTTTGACTGCGGGAAAAGGAGGACGGGGCCTGGGCTCGCCTCTTTTTCCTTCGATGGAAGTCATAAGAGCTGTTTCCTCGCCGCATACGAAGGCGCCTGCTCCGAGTCTAAGATCCAGATCGAAATTAAATCCTGTATCAAATATGTTCTCGCCAAGAAGACCGTATTCTCTTGCCTGGTCGATGGCGATCCTGAGTCTTTGTATTGCTATAGGATATTCAGCCCTGACATATATATAACCCTGAGTTGCGCCGATGGCATAGCCTGCAATGGCCATTGCCTCTATTACAGAATGGGGATCTCCCTCAAGAACGGAACGGTCCATAAAAGCTCCGGGGTCACCCTCGTCAGCATTACAGCATACATATTTCTGATCAGCCTGGTTGGGAGCACAAAGCTTCCACTTAAGACCGGTGGGGAATCCGGCACCGCCTCTTCCTCTAAGGCCTGAATCCAGAACTGTCTGAATGACTTCGTCAGGAGTCATTTCCGTAAGGGCCTTTCCAAGAGCTTCGTATCCGCCGGTTCCGATATATTCGTCAATGCTTTCCGGATTGATAACACCACAGTTTCTGAGAGCCACTCTTACCTGCTTTTTGTAGAATTCCGTATCGCTTAAGGAACGGATAACATCACCATCTTTGGTGGGATCCTTATATACGAGTCTTTCCACCTGTCTGCCCTTAAGCAGGTGCTCGGAAACGATCTCCGGCACATCCTGCGGTGAAACGCGGGCATAGAAGGTGGCATCAGGATAAACTACTACCACGGGACCTTCTGCACATAGTCCGTGACAGCCTGTCTGCACAACAGCGATCTCTTTATCAAGACCCTGGGCCTTGACCTCTTTTTCAAAGGCATTATATACTTCAACTCCGCCTGAAGAGGTACAGCCCGTGCCGCCGCATACAAGTACGTGTGAACGATACATTTTTATACCTCCTGTTTATTTGAGCCCCGAAGAGCCCATGGTGTAATCGTCGACCACATGGCCTCCGATGAGATGACGGGTAAGTACTTCGTCTGCCTTTTCCGCATTCATCTTTATATATGTGACCTTTTCTTTGCCCGGTTCGTAAACTTCTACGATGGGCTCATACTGGCAAAGTCCTATGCATCCTGTCTGAGTAACGACTATCTTATCAGAAAGTCCTTTTTCCTGGACTTTGTCAGCCAGCTCGTTAAGTACAGGTCGTGCTCCTGCAGCTATGCCGCAGGTAGCCATTCCAACGACAACGCGGATAGCATTTTCGTCGCCTGATTCAGAACGCATATTTATCTGATTCTGCATTTTGTCTCTTATAGCCTTTAATTCAGCTAAACTTTTCATTGGAAAACTTCCTCCTTGTCTGTTTCCTGCTTATTCTCGACTAGATAATCCTTGATATACCGTGAGACCTCTTTGGAATCCAGCGGGATATCGCCTAGTATTTCCCTGATCTCCTTTGTATTAAGGTCGAAATAAGCATCATCCACCTGATATCTGTAACTTACATCCAGCTGCGGATGAAAGACGATCAGATTATGGATAGTGGTGCTTATGTCTCCGAGAGGCATCCTGTCGATGTGTGATAGTACGAAGTCTGCACATATTCTTGTGCCCTCACCGGGAGAGGAGTTTATTTCAAAACTGCCTCCGGTTGCTTCTGCCGCCATCTTGAAAAAGGGGACTCCCAGCCCGATTTTTCTGGTTGTTCTCGATGTAAAAAAAGGGTCGGTCACTTTTTCAAGAGTTTTTTGGTCCATGCCTTTTCCGTCGTCCGCGATGATGACTTTAAGAATATCATCGGATCTGGAAACAGATATCTCTATCTGAATGTTTTTTGCACCGGCAGCAACGGAGTTCTCGGCTATATCCAGTATATTTAAGGATATTTCAGTCATCATGGCCTATTCGTATTTTGCAAGGATACCCGGAATATCATCCGGTGTAAGGCGGCCGTAGACTTCGTCGTTTATCATCATTACAGGGGCAAGTCCGCATGCTCCGATACATCTGCATGCATCGATGGAGAATTTTCCATCAGAAGTGCATTGACCGGACTTTATCCCCAGATCATTCTCGATCTTTTCAAGTATCTGAGCTGCTCCTTTAACGTAGCAGGCGGTTCCCAGACATACGGATATCTGATATTTTCCTTTAGGTTCCAGTGCGAACTGAGCATAAAAGGTAGCTATGCCGTAGATCCTCTCAAGGGGAGTATCTGTTTCTTCGGCGATGATGGTCTGGACTTCTATAGGAAGATAGCCATAGATATCCTGGGCCTTTTGCATTATAGGCATAAGAGAACCGGGCTCATCCTTAAGCTCTGCGATCACCTGCCTGAGCTGGGCTTCCTGCTCCGCAGTACCCGAAAACGGAACAGACGGTTTTTTTAAAGCCATCAAAAATCCCTCCTCAACTTTCATAGTATTAATAAACATAAGAAATCATTCTTTTATATTTTCCCATCTTGTTACCTTTTTGTCAAAGAAATAAGGTATTTATAACAAGTTCTTCTTAAAGTACAATAGAGTCTTTGTGCAAAATGACGAAAAACAACTGAAAATGCACTTAAAAACAGTGCTCTGTTATACATAATAACAGTAATAAAAAATGCCCTGCAGGGAACAGGGCATTTAATGGATTTAACAGGCCGTATCGTATCAGAAGATCAACGGAGCATCATTCAGTCAAGGCATAAATTCTTGCAGGAAGGCCTGTAGCACCTTCTATATTGGGATATGCTACGAGGATGACTGCTCCTGCGGGAGCCACCTTATCCAGATTCTTCATCATTTCAACCTGGAGCTTTCCGCTTTTAAGGATATATCTTTCGCAGGCAAGATCCTCAGCCTTGGCAGCCTCCTTGGAGGCGTCGGTGTCAAGTGTTTCGTGGCCGGAGGCCGCTGCTTTTCTGACTTCGTAAATGTATTTTAAAGGTTCCATGGACCATCCGGGGAAATGCTCGCCGCCTTCTTCGTCAAGTCCGGAAACTGCATCCATATCAGGCCATTTTTTGTACCAGTCCGTTCTGAGAGCGACAAAGGCTCCTTCAGGTATTTCGCCGTACTTTGCCTCATACTCCTTTATATCATCGACCGTAACGGCATATTCGGGATCTTCAGCCACTTTATCAGTGATGTCGATAACACAAAGAGGAAAGATAGTATCTTTTATCTCAAAAGCATCTGACAGGACACCTTCTTTATCGAAGTGGCCCGGGAAATCTATATGGGTCCCGAACTGACCGGGGAATTTAAAAGTTTGTATAAGACAGTCGAGCATAGGATTTCCCCAGTCAAAGCAGGTCTTGGAGAGTTCCAGAGAGCCGTCAGGTATGCCTGCCCAGTAAGGACTGTCATTATTTACGCTGTGAGACAGGTCAACAAGTTTGTAGTTTTTTGAATTCTTAAGTGCTTCCCATAGTTTGTACATGATGTTCCTCCTTAGCAGATTATCTCGTGAAATATTAGCAGTTTAAAGTGCTAATTTAATAAATTGATACCATATTACCAAAAATCAACTAAAATACAAGTAAAAAAGAGGTAACAGTCCGATGGACCGGAAAGAGGGTAGAGTTGATGATGAAGTATTGCAGGAAAATGCAGTAGAGTCACTCATTTAAACGGTTGAGAGAACTAAGATATAATGATATTATGCATTTAAGATAGAATTATATAAAGGAGATGCAGCAAATGAAAAAAGATTTAGGTTTACAGCAGGCAGTATATCCGATGCCTGTACTTATGGTTGCAGCATATGATAAAGACGGTAAGGTAAATGTAATGAATGTGGCATGGGGCCAGATATGCGCCGGAGACAAAATAATCCTTTTTATAGGCGAAGGCAAAAAGACTTGGCTCAATATTAAGGAAACAGGTGCATTTACAGTATCACTGGCAGATAAAGCTCATGTGGATGTGGCTGATTTCTGGGGCATAGCTTCGGGAAACAAGATGGATGATAAATTCGAGAGAACAGGATATCATGCCGTTAGATCCGATAAAGTAAATGCGCCCATTATAGAAGAGTTCCCCCTTGTTATGGAATGTGAGCTTCTTGAGTTCTTAAAATCTGATCATGTATCAGGTATCGTAGGCAAAATCGTTAATGTAAAGGCAGAAGAGAAGGTTCTTGACGAAGAAGGAAAGGTAGAGCCTAAGAAGCTTGATGCTCTTATATTCGACAGCTTTAAGCACGGATATTACACTACAGGAGAATATGTAGCTGATGCCTGGGATGCAGGCATGGGCCTTATGGGTTGATCAAATACAAAATATGTATCAAAGCAGATGGTGCAGAGGGATATCCCTTGTGCCATCTGCTTTTTTATGGCATTAAGTAAAAATACAATTTTTATTGTTGACAATGACGGTAGAAGATAATATCATAAATTTAGAATTATTCTAATTTTAAATTGAGGTGTCATATGGCAAGATATCAGGAATCAGTGCTTGAAACGGTAATGGAGCCCGGCAAGCATATGACGGCAGAACAGATATATTTCCTTATGAAAGAAAAGTATCCCAAGATCGTACTGGCCACGGTATATAACAACCTTAATTCCCTCCACGATAAGGGAAAGATAAGAAAGATAAGCGTGGAAGGCTTTCCCGACAGATACGATGTAAATACAAGGCATGATCATCTTGTTTGTACAGGATGCGGAAAGCTTATGGATGTTCGGCTCGGAGATTTTACCGGAGAACTGGAGAACAGAGTGGGATTCCCCATAGAGCTTTACGATCTTAAGCTCTACTACACTTGCGAAGAGTGTAAAAAGGCGAAGAAAAATGCCTGAATAACATGTATTGCAAAGCAGAACAACCCTAGGTACCTGCTTATCAATAATAAATAATAAATAAAAAAGTTTTTTAAAGGAGGACATCAAGATGTCATTGATCAACAAAGAAGTAAGCGATTTTACAGTTATAGCTTTCCAGAACGATGAGTTCAAGGCCGTTTCCAAGGCAGATATCCTGGGCAAATGGAGTATCTTTTTCTTCTATCCCGCAGATTTTACATTTGTATGCCCTACAGAGCTTGAGGATCTTCAGAATAAGTACGAAGAGTTCAAGGCAGCAGGATGCGAGATCTATGGAGTATCCACAGACAGCCACTTCGTTCATAAGGCATGGCATGATCATTCAGAAAGGATATCAAAGCTCACATATCCTCTTCTTGCAGATCCCACTCATGTTCTTTCAAAGGATTTCGAAGTTCTCATTGAATCAGACGGTATGGCAGAAAGAGGAAGCTTTATAGTTAATCCTGAAGGAAAGATCGTAGTTTATGAAGTAAACGCCGGAAATATCGGAAGAAATGCAGACGAACTTTTCCGCAGACTTCAGGCAGCTCAGTTTGTTGCAGAGCATGGTGATGAAGTTTGCCCTGCAAAGTGGGAGCCCGGTGCAGACACACTCAAGCCCAGCCTTGATCTTGTTGGAGCACTTTAATTGATTATCTGTGATTATTGATTTTATATGATCAAAGGAGCGAACGCGTTGGACAATAATATGTTCTATGATGCGGTAGTTATCGGCGGTGGGCCGGCAGGCCTTACCGCCGGCCTTTATCTGGCAAGAGCCTGCTACCGTGTACTTGTAATTGAGAAGGAGACTTTCGGAGGTCAGATCACCATAACCTCTGAAGTCGTAAATTTCCCCGGCACAGGTCCTGTCAGCGGCAAGGAGCTTACAGAGAGGATGCGTCTCCAGGCAGAAGGTTTCGGATGTGAATTTATGAGTGCAGAAGTCCGGAAACTTGATCTGTCGGGTGATGTAAAAAATGTGGTAACTGACAGAGGGAATATAGAATGCCTCGGCATCATCCTTGCAACGGGCGCTCATCCCAGAATGATAGGATTCGAGGGAGAAGCGGAGTATAAAGGCAGAGGCGTGGCATATTGCGCCACATGCGACGGTGAGTTCTTTACGGGGAAGGAAGTATTTGTAGTGGGAGCAGGCTTTGCGGCAGCAGAGGAGTCTGTTTTTCTTACGAAATATGCGTCACATGTCACTATCCTTGCCAGAGAACCGGATTTTACATGTGCAAAAGCTACTGCAGATGAGGCTAAAAACAACGAAAATATAACAATCCACTATAATACGGAAGTTGAGAGGGTCGAGGGAGACTCAGTCCTTAGAAAGATAGTTTACAGGAACAATGAGACAGGGGAAGTAACCGCGTTTTCACCGGAAAACGGAGATACTTTCGGTGTGTTCGTCTTTGCCGGATATGCTCCTTCAACAGAGCTTGTCAAAGGAGTTGCGGAGCTTGATGAATATGGCTATATCGTTACGGACAGAAATCAGAAGACTTCTGTGGACGGCCTTTATGCGGCAGGCGATGTCTGCATAAAATCCCTCCGACAGGTGGTAACTGCAACGGGAGACGGAGCGCTTGCTGCAACGGAGCTTGAGAAGTATATCTCTGTTATGCAGAAAAAGACAGGAAGAAAAGCCGAAATGCCTGTTGCAAGGGCAAAGGCCCACAGCATTGTGGATTCAGGTAAAGAAGAAGGAAAGGACAGCAATGATCAGGCTGATACCGGTATTTTCTCTCCTGAGATCTTAAGCCAGCTTAAGACAGTGTTTGACAGAATGGAGTCCCCTCTTGTGCTCAGCATGCATCTGGATGACAGTCCGGTTTCCGAAGAACTTAAAGCTTATATGGAGGAACTTGCTCAAAAGACAGAAAAGCTTACTGCGGAAATATCCGAGGAAAAAGGTGATGATCTTCCCTTTGTAAGGATCATGAAAGACGGTAAGGATACAGGACTTGAATTCCACGGAGTACCGGGAGGACACGAATTTACATCATTCGTTCTTGGACTTTATAATGCCTCAGGCAAGGGTCAGGCTCTCAGTGGGGAAGCTGAAGAAGCGATACAAAGCATAGATAAAAAAGTAAGAATGCAGGTACTGGTGTCTCTCTCCTGTACCATGTGTCCCGAACTAGTGACAGCCGCTCAGAAGATCGCTTCCATGAACGAAAATGTAAGAGCAGAGGTGTATGATCTGAATCATTTCCCTGAGTTAAAGGATAAGTACAATGTTATGAGCGTGCCCTGTCTTGTGATCAATGATGGAGAAAAGGTCCTGTTTGGTAAAAAGAATGTGGATCAGCTCCTTAAGGAGATATAACAGGGAATAGTTTGATATTAGGATTAAGAGTGAAAGGCTTTAAAGTCTTTCACTCTTTTTTTATTGACAGAAAAAACGCGTATAATAACATTAGATTAGACTAAACTAATTAAAGTTATAAATATAAAACATATCATACAAAAGGAGGTGTCCCATGCCGGATAAAGTCATCGTTAAGCATTATTCTCCAACCCTTGCAGGCATAAAGACAGGGAGCCTCTTTACGGTCTTCAATAAAGAAAGAAGGATAATACTGTCGGAGATAAGACACCTTAACCGTATGCTGTCATGGAAGGGCATAAGAGTTGTTCCCGTAAAGTTTTCAGGAAGATATACACTTATTTATATCTACAGACCGAGCATGCTGGAAAGAGATCTTTCCGAGCCTGAGGCAAGGAGTATCCTGGAAGAGAAGGGCTATACCGGAATAAATTCCGATTATTGTCTGGCGGAGCTTATAAGAAACCTTGAGAAATACGATGATTTTCCCCATGAGATAGGTCTTTTTCTGGGATATCCCCCTGAGGATGTAAAGGGATTTATGGACAGCCCTAACGGAGGATATAAGCTTTCGGGCTGCTGGAAGGTATACGGGAACAGAGAACAGGCGGAGCAGAAGTTCAGAGATTTCAAAAAATGTACTGAAAGCTATGAAAAAGCTGTGGACATGGGCGTGCCTCTGCTTAATCTCACGGTGGCGGCATCAACCGTTTAAAATTCTTTATGGGGCAGATGCCCTGTGATTAATCATAAATAAATAAGAACTACCGACAAAAGAAAGGAAAAAGAAAATGAGTAAAGTAGCAGTGGTATTTTGGACACAGACCGGAAATACACAGATAATGGCAGATGCAGTAGTTGAAGGTGCACGCGGAGGCGGGGCAGACGTGGATGTTTTCGGACCTTCGGACTTCGGCCCTGATAAGCTTTCCCAATATGATGGCGTAGCATTCGGATGTCCGGCAATGGGAGCAGAGGTACTTGAAGAAAGCGAATTTGAGCCTATGTTCATATCGCTTGATCCTGTCCTTGCAGGAAAGAAAATAGGTCTTTCCGGATCTTACGGATGGGGCGACGGACAGTGGATGAGAGATTGGGAAGCAAGAGCAGCAGCTGACGGAGCAAATCTTGTTATGGAAGGCGTAATGGCGAATTACGAGCCTACAGAGGATGATCTGGCACGCTGCAGAGACCTGGGAGCTGCACTTAATTAACACTTGCGGTTATGCATATCATCAAAAAAAGGCAGGAAGCAAATGCTTCCTGTTTTTTATGCATTTATGACCTTGCGGAGAAAAGATACCTGCCCTGTGATAAAATAAATAAAAATTTAAACAGGGAGATGGCGTGATGAAAGAGATATATCTGGCAGGAGGCTGCTTTTGGGGGGTTCAGAAGTTTTTTGATCAGTTTGAAGGCATAACAGAAACTGAAACAGGCTATGCCAACGGACCGGATGTAAAGCCTTCTTACAGGGATGTGTGCGACTCATCAGGACATGCGGAAACAGTCCGCATAGTCTACGATGAGAAGAGCATAAGCTTAAGATCCATATTGGATTATTATTTTATGATAATTGATCCCTTGTCCGTTAATAAGCAGGGCAATGATTGCGGGATACAATACAGGACAGGTATTTTCTATACAGACACAGAACAGCTTTCAGATATAGAGGCTGTATGCTGTGCCGTGGAAAAAGAATTGGGCAGGAAAATCGCAGTGGAAGTAGAGCCGATAAAGAATTTCTTCCCTGCAGAGGATTATCATCAGAAATACCTGGATAAAAACCCCGGCGGATATTGTCATATTCCTGCGAAAATGATGAGTATAGCAAAATAAAAACAGCATGGATAAATATCATTAACAAAAAAAGGAGCGATCCATGTTTTCTTACAGAGATAAATTATATGTATACATAAAGGAAAAATATAAATGTGAACCGGAATATCTGTGGCGCAGTTTTCCCGGATATGCCGTATTCCGTCATGATAACAACAGAAAATGGTTTGCCGCAATTATGGATATAATGCCCGAAAAACTGGGCATAGAAGGCGCTGAACGTGTTGATGTCCTGAATGTTAAGACGGGGGATCCGGTATTTACTGATGTGCTTTTGGGAAAAGACGGTTATTTTAAGGCATATCATATGAATGTCCGAAACTCGGTATCTATAATACTTGATGGAACGGTTCCCTTCTCAGAAATATGCGGGATTCTCGACGAAAGCTTTTCTGTAACATCATTAAAAAAGAAGGATTGAGAGGCTTTTGCTTGCCATCAGCCGTAAACAAAAATGCTTTCTGTGATCCTTCTGCGTGTGTCCATATGAAGCCGAAAAAATTGAAGGAATAAAAATTAATACTTGCAAAACAGATCAAGAGGTTATTTCCTTGCAGAATTCCGAAAAATCGATGTAATTCAAATAAATAAAAGGCTTTTAGCGGATATCTATCAAAAATAAATTAAACATAAATCCCATAAAAAAGAATATATTGTATGTAAAATTATTCAAAAAAATACAAAAATCGGCCTAAAGTGTATTGACTTTGGAAATACCGGTAGGGTATCATTAGACGGTATCAAGAAGGATAGGACAGGAACTTTAAAAGTGCCTGAATAATACAGAAAGGAAGATCACAATGTCAAATTTAGATTTAACAAAGTATGGGATCACCGTAACAACAGAGATCGTTTACAATCCGTCATATGACATGCTTTACGAAGAGGAGCTTAAGCCCGGACTTACAGGATACGAAGTTGGTCAGGTCTCGGAGCTTGGTGCCGTAAATGTTATGACAGGCATTTATACCGGAAGATCTCCCAAAGATAAATATATAGTAATGGACGATAATTCCAGGGATACCGTATGGTGGACCTCGGAAGAATATAAAAACGATAATCATCCCATGTCTGAGGAGGTATGGGACAAGGTTAAAAAGATAGCCCAGGACGAGCTTTCCAATAAAAGGCTCTTTGTTGTGGATGCATTCTGCGGAACTAACGTGGATACCAGAATGGCCATAAGATTCATAGTGGAAGTGGCCTGGCAGGCTCATTTTGTAAAGAACATGTTCATCCGTCCTTCGGAAGAGGAGTTAAAAGATTTTGAGCCCGATTTCATCATATACAATGCATCAAAAGCAAAGGTATCTGATTATGCAGAACTGGGCCTCAATTCCGAAACCTGCATCGCCTTTAATATTACGAGCAGAGAACAGGTCATCATCAATACATGGTATGGCGGAGAAATGAAAAAAGGCATGTTCTCCATGATGAATTATTATCTTCCCTTAAGGGGTATAGCATCTATGCACTGTTCTGCCAATACAGACATGAACGGAGAGGATACAGCTATATTCTTCGGCCTTTCAGGTACGGGAAAGACAACTCTTTCAACAGATCCTAAGAGGCTTTTGGTAGGTGATGACGAGCATGGCTGGGATGATAACGGCGTATTCAATTTTGAAGGCGGATGTTATGCCAAGGTAATCAATCTTGACAAGGAATCAGAACCGGATATTTACAACGCCATTAAAAGAGATGCTCTTCTTGAGAATGTTACCCTTGACGAAAACGGGAAGATCGATTTTGCAGATCAGTCCGTAACGGAGAATACCAGGGTATCATATCCCATATATCACATCGAAAACATAGTAAGACCCGTGTCCCATGCTCCTGCGGCAAATAATGTCATTTTCCTTTCGGCAGATGCATTTGGCGTGCTTCCTCCCGTATCCATTCTTACACCGGAGCAGACGCAGTATTACTTCCTGTCAGGCTTTACTGCAAAGCTTGCAGGAACGGAAAGAGGTATCACGGAGCCTACACCTACTTTTTCCGCATGCTTCGGTCAGGCATTTCTTGAGCTTCATCCTACAAAATATGCGGAAGAGCTCGTTAAGAAGATGGAGATAAGCGGTGCGAAGGCATATCTTGTAAATACCGGATGGAACGGATCCGGAAAGAGGATCTCCATTAAGGACACCAGAGGAATAATCGATGCTATTTTAAGCGGAGATATAAAGACAGCACCCACAAAGCAGATACCTTACTTCGAT
>CADBUJ010000059.1 GCA_902797845.1 uncultured Eubacteriales bacterium
CAGGATGATGATGAGCATGAATTTTGTTATAGGTCTAGTGCTCTTCTGTGCAGCAGCCCTTGCATTTATAGTTCTTTTCAATCTGGGAAATATAAATATTACGGAAAGGGTAAGGGAGATAGCAACCCTTAAGGTTGTAGGCTTCAGAAAAGGTGAAACAGGATCCTATGTCTTCAGGGAGAATATTATCCTTGCGATAATAGGCATAGCCCTGGGACTGGGGGCAGGCAAACTGCTTCACAGCTATGTAATGAGCCAGATCACGGTGGAAATGGTATCATTTAATGTAGTAGTAAAACCCTTAAGCTATCTTATGGGAGCTCTCCTGGTACTGCTTTTTGCCATCATTACGGATTTAGTGCTCAGGAAAAAGATAAACAGGATAAATATGGCTGAATCGCTTAAAAGCGTGGAATAGGAGGAGTCATGAGTTACAAAGCAGCTATTTTCGATCTTGACGGAACCATACTCGACACAGTTACTGACCTTAAAAATGCAATCAATTATGCCATGAAGGAAACAGGTCATAAATGTGATTTCACCTCTGAAGAGGCGAAGCTTTTTTTCGGAAGCGGACCCTATGAAGCCATTAAAAGGGCGCTAACAGTGGAAGCGGGATGGGGGTATGATACACTTCTGGACATCGGAACGGAAAATGAAAAGATACCCGATTCCATAACCCTTGATGAGATCAAAAAGATAATAGACATATATTATCCCTATTACAATGCTCATAATGAGGACAATACAGGACCCTATGAGGGGATATCAGATGTGCTTATGGAGCTTAAAGATTCCGGCATTGTACTGGCCGTTGTTTCCAATAAACCGGACAATGACACGCAGGTCCTTATCAATAAGATATTCCCCGGCATATTTGATGTTATAGTCGGCCAAAAGGAAGGTATAAGGAGAAAACCTTACCCCGATATGACTTTGGCTGTAATGGACGAGCTTTCTCTTGAAAAAAACGAGACTGTTTATGTGGGAGATTCCGAGATCGATTACGAGACTGCCATTAATTCCGGCCTGGACTGTATATCCGTAACATGGGGATTCAGGACAAAAGAATATCTTCGCTCTATCGGAGCATCATGCATAGTAGACTCCGCAGAAGAGCTTATGGGCATCATAACGGGGCAAGAGTCAAGATGATAAGAAAGGCCAGAGATTTCGATAAAAGGCAGCTGCGCAGGATCTTCGACACGGCAAAGGAATTTATGGATAATACAGGAAATCCCAACCAGTGGCCCAAAGGCAGCCCCTTCGACGATGAGATCTTATCAGAGATAGATAAGGGGAGACTTTACATATTGTATGACAATAAGGGATATTACGGCGCCTTTATAATGTTCGATACTCCGGATCCCACTTACGAAGTGATAGAAGAGGGGAAATGGAATTGGGAGGGACCCTACAGGACCATACACAGGGTCGCCAGCGACCATACAAGAAAAGGCGTTTTCTCCCAGATAATGGAATTTGCCGCCAAAGATACGGATCACATACGTATGGATACATACAAGGATAATAAAGTGATGCAGCATGTATTGTCCAAGCACGGCTTTAAATATTCCGGTATCATCCGGTTGGCCAACGGTTCTCCAAGGCTTGCCTATGAATGGGACAAATGATCTCGGATTGTTCTTCCTTTAGTGCGCGTCTTTCTTCTAATTTTGCATAATTACACTTGAATTTCTTGCATTATCATGTTAAAGTCTAAATCCTAGACAACACGGAACAACTCTGTAGAAATCAATGTTTATCATAATAGTATATTAGAGAGGATGTGACCCGATGACAAGAGAATATGCAGAGGCAATGGAGAAAAAATGCATAAAGAATGACACTATCTCTGATGAATTGTTCGAAAAGCTGGGAGTTAACAGGGGCTTAAGAGACAACAGCGGAAAGGGAGTCCTTACGGGGCTTACAAATATTTCCACCATCATTTCTTTTGAAACGAAAAACGGTAAGCAGGTGCCCTGCGACGGACGCCTTTATTACAGAGGCATTAGGATAGAAGATCTGGTTGATGAATATCAGGGTCACGGCTTCGGATTCGAAAAGACAGCCTATCTTCTGCTCTTCGGAGAAGAACCTTCCGAGGCAGAGGCAAAGGACTTCGTAAAAGCCCTTGCTGCTGAAAGAAAGCTTCCCAGGAACTTTACAAGAGACGTTATCATGAAAGCTCCCGGCACAGATATCATGAACAATATGACAAGAAGCATACTTACTCTTGCCTCCTACGACAGCAAGGTAAGAGATGCGGATCTTGCCACAAATATACAGCAGTGCATGAAGCTTATTTCCCTGTTCCCTCTTTTGGGTATCTACAGCTATCATGCCAGCAATTATTACGAGAACATGGAGTCTATGTATATCCACAGGCCCGATCCCAAAAAATCCACTGCCGAGAACATACTTATGATGCTTCGTCCCGATAAAAAGTATACGAAGACAGAAGCCAATGTTCTCGACGTATGCCTTATGCTCCATGCAGAACACGGAGGAGGAAACAATTCCACCTTTACAACAAGGGTGGTAACATCCTCAGGCTCTGATGTTTATGCGGCCATAGCAGCAGCTATGTCATCCCTCAAAGGACCCCGTCACGGCGGTGCCAATATAAAGGTTATGGAGATGATGGATGACATAAAGGCAAATGTGGTTGATGTAAAAGATAAGAAAAAGCTTAAATCCTATCTGGGAAAGATACTGGACGGAAAGACCTTCGATAAAAAGGGCCTTATATACGGAATGGGACATGCCGTTTATTCCATAACGGACCCCAGAGAAGTGGTATTTAAGGATTTCGTTACTCAGCTTGCTGTTGAGAAGGGCATGGAGGATGAGCTTGCTCTTTATAATTCCGTTGAGGAACTGGCACCTCAGGTAATAGCGGAAAAGAGAAAGATATATAAGGGCGTAAGTCCCAATGTGGATTTCTACAGCGGATTTGTTTACAGTATGCTTGGAATTCCCAGAGAGCTTTATACACCTTTCTTT
Organism: uncultured Eubacteriales bacterium; assembly: GCA_902797845.1. GTDB lineage: Bacteria > Bacillota > Clostridia > Lachnospirales > Lachnospiraceae > RUG14319. Next base: position 3,010 of record CADBUJ010000059.1, read on the forward strand.
GCCATAGCAAGGATAGCAGGCTGGAGCGCTCACAGAATAGAAGAGATCATAGGAAACGGAAAGATAATGAGACCGGCCTATAAGAGCGTAATGGAGCTTAAGGATAAAAGAAGACCGGGCAATAAAACAAAATAATATTAAATAACAAAGGGCATGACATATGTCATGCCCTTTTTATGTCTTCCAGAAAAAGATACAGAAGCTCTGCGGTTATCCCCCAAATGACGCCTTCAGGTGTGTCATAAAAATGTATCTTTCTCGGGGCGAAGTGCCAGCTGTATTCCCGTCCTCCCGGGATCATGTCATAAGGAAAGTCATCATCCGGCAGGGTAGTTACCTTTGTATCGTATATATCCGGTGCTGCTTCCATAAGTAAGGACAAAGGCAGTGTAAAGGTGCGGGCCACCTCTTTTTCGTTAAAAGTACCTTTATAATCCTTTATTATGCCTGCATAGGATCTTA
>CADBUJ010000060.1 GCA_902797845.1 uncultured Eubacteriales bacterium
AGTTATGGGTTCTTCAGTGACCTCTACCCTTACGGTGGCATTACCCTTTCCGGGACGATAAGCATAATTTGCTATATTTACAAAGATCTCCTCCACTGCGATATCTATCTGCATCTGGGCCTTGGGAGGGCAGTCTGCCGCTTCAAGATGCTCATCCACAAAGGCCATTACCTTGTGAAGGTTCTCGTTTACGGCTTCTATATCAAGCTCTGCGCTGAAGAAAAGGAGGGAATCCGTTTTATCTATAAGATCTATCAATTGACCTTTCCAGTATTCTATTTCCTTCCTTCCCTGTTCTGTTTCAAGGCCGCCTCTTCTTATGGAACGCCTTATAAGCCTTGTATATCCCACGATCCTGGCTTTATCTTCCACCTCTTTGATCTTTGCCTGATTGGAAGTTCCGAGATATTTTTCAAGGACCTTGTTCCAGAAAAGCTTAGCTGTTTCAAAGTCGAATCCCTGGAATTTCTTTACTATCTCGTGATCAAGCTCGGAGAAGCCTATAAAGGCATTGTACATGGATGCCAATTCGAATATGGGATGACCCACAGCCAGTGTATCCATGTCTATAAGAAGGACCTCGTCTCCCTGAAGCTCCACATTTTTCGTATGATAATCGCCATGTATCATGTGATTATCCTCAGGCACATCCGTGATCAGCTTTAAAAGCTTTTTGGCCTGTTCTTCGGGAAGATAATCCTGCATGAATTCTGCCCAGGATATAACTGTCTTCCTGAGATCGGGAAGCTCTCCATCAGGCACAACTGTCCCGTGGATCTTCTTAAGAAGATTTACATATTCATCCACACACCAGTCAAGCTTGTCAGGCTCCCTTGCTATTATCTTGGAAAAAGATCTGGCATTAAGCAGTTCAAAAACAGATCCGTAGCTGTCGCCTACCTTAACCACATCGTAGGAGATAGCTGTAGGAATGCCCAGAACAAGCGCCGTTCTGGCCACTTCCCTTTCATGCTGGATCTCCGCAAGGGCATCCGCATTATTGTATACCTTGACTACGTTATCCTTATCTATCCTGTAAATCGTGCCGTTTGCACCCTTGCCTATTTCTTCGCATCCCTCTATGGATACGACCCTGTATGCCTTTTCCACAGGCATCATCTGAGTGAAGCCTGTCATGTCGAAGATCTCATAGACCTCGGAGCTTACTCCCTTTATAGCAAGCTCCTGATGGGTCTTTCTAAGATGCAGAAGGACTCTGAGTCCGGCACTGGAGATATATGCAAGATCCTTGGCATCGACTTCCACATTCCTGCCTTCGGCTTTATCAAGTATGTCGAAGATCTCTTTTTCCACATCTGCTGCATTTCCGGAATCCACACGGCCTGACAAATGCAGTATGACTTTATTCTCTGTTAACTCTCCTCTTACTTCTTCCATTTTCGTGTCCTCTCTTTTATCAGTTGTTATTTCTTTATCCTTGATCCATACCGATGTATTTCATGCATAGCATGGTTATGTCGTCAAACTGAGGCGCCTCGCCCACAAAGTCTTTTATGGCACCTGACATGTTTATCAGCACATGCTCCGGATCTGCATCCGTATCCTTATTTAAAGCTTCTACCAGTCTGTCCGTTCCGAACAGCACCTCATCGGCATTAGTGGCTTCCGTTACACCGTCCGTGTACTGGAATATGGAATCGCCGGGGCTCAGATCTATCTCGTAATCCGTATAGACCATTCCGCTCATGCCGCCGATAACGAAGCCGTGTTTATCTTTATATAACTCGTAGCTGCCGTTTTTATGGCGTACTATGGGGTATTCGTGGCCGGCATTTGCCGCCCTCAGCTTACCTGTCCTTATATCAAGGATACCCAGCCATACGGTAACGAACATCTCCATGGTATTTGTCTCACAGATCTGATCGTTGACATATGCGAGTATGGCCGCAGGACTCATATCCTCAAGCTTTGCCGCATTTCCGATAAGTATCTTGGATGCCATCATGAACAATGCCGCAGGTATACCCTTCCCGGAAACGTCTGCCATTACCATGGCCAGATGATCATGATCCACCAGGAAGAAATCGTAGAAGTCTCCTCCTACTTCCTTTGCAGGATTCATGGATGCATAAATGTCGAATTCGGGACGGTCGGGAAAAGCAGGATAAATATGGGGTATCATGCCTTCCTGTATCTGTCTTGCTATATCAAGCTCCGTATTAAGTCTTTCTTTTTCCGTGGTAACTTTCGTAAGATTCTTGATATAGTCTCCCAGCTCTGTTTCCATGTCCTTCATGGTAAGAGCCAGTTTTTCTATCTCATCTCCCGTATGTATCTCAAGCTTTTCAAAATGCTTGCTTTTGCGTCTTTCCGTTCCCTTGTCATGGGAATATGCAAAGGCTGCATCGGAGAGCTGATTTATGGGCCTGATTACGGATCTTTTAATGTACCACATAACGATCAGCATTATGATGGCGGAGATTATCAGAATGATGAGTATATACTGCCACAGGAACCTGCTTCTCATGGCTGTGACGTGGCTCATATCGAAATCCGAAAAGGCCATGACATCATATCTGTCCGTGGAATAAATGAGTTCTCCTGCAGTACACAGATATCCGTACTCATCCGTATCAGATATGTATGCCGGTATTTTGTTCGTTTCTCCCAGCAGTCTTTCAAACCTGCTTATTTTGGCGCCGTGTTTATATGTGGTAAGCTCTTCATCATCGATCTTGTCATAATATCCGGGATTCAGATAACCTTCCCCTTCCGTTGAATCGATGATGTAGACCATCCTCATATCCCGTCTGTCAAGAGCGCCTATATAAACTGCCTCCGCCTCAAATGTCTCCTGAAGCGCATGAAGGTTGTCCCTTGTAACCTCGAAAAAGTCGTCGCTTACAAGGGATATCTCCTCCTCTGTAAGCTCTCCTTTATTTCGTTCGTAGTAGTAAAGGATCTCTTCGATCTTGTCTGTGAGCTCTTCTCCCTTAACGGTTACAGCCGCAAGTTTAGCAAGATGCCATGCCTCGCTCTTATATTCTTTTCTGACAGAATTTGTAAAAAGATATAATCCGAATATTGTGGCTGATACGCCGAGAAATATCACAAGAAGTATCATGGACCGGAATGCTTTCCCGTGAAGGGAATGACGCATCCTCTGCCATGTGCTCATTTCTCTTACTGATTTTTTAGGCATAGACCAAACCTCTTATTTGTAATCTATTTGTTATCCCCGTCTGGTCCATTATTCTATGGCAAGAATATCTGAAAAACCTGTTACTTCAAATATCTCCATAATGGGCTGGCTAACATTTTTGACAACCATGGATCCCTGGAGATTCATGATCTTCTGAGCGGAAAGGAGCACCCTTAAGCCTGCCGAAGAGATATATTCAAGGTCCTTAAGGTCAAGCTCCAGACTCTCGATGCCTTCTGTGTTTTCGCGTATCTCCTGTTCCAATTCGGGGGCAGTAGTGGTGTCAAGCCTGCCGCCCACCGATAATACCAGTTTTGTCCCGTCTGTTTCTTTGTTGATGTTAAGCATTTTTATCCCCTTTTTGCCGGAACGCTGAGCCTCCGGCATTTGATCTTAAATACCCTGTAACTTCCCGTTTATAATACCACATAAGAAGAAAGATGTATCAGGCACTTATTTTTTTCTTTTTCTTGAAAGGATCTTTTTTATATACTGTCCCGTATAGGAATCCCTGCATTTTGCAACATCTTCCGGAGTTCCGACGGCAATCACCTGTCCGCCTCTGTCTCCGCCGTCGTGGCCCATGTCTATTATATAATCGGCAGTGGCTATCACATCCAGGTTGTGTTCTATAACTACGACGGTATTCCCGCTTTCCGTAAGCCTCTTAAGTATCTCCACCAGCTTTTTGACATCATCAAAATGAAGACCCGTTGTAGGCTCGTCCAGTACATAAATGGTCTTTCCTGTGCTTCTTTTTGAAAGCTCCGTCGCCAGCTTTATCCTCTGGGCTTCTCCTCCAGAAAGAGTGGTGGATGGCTGTCCCAGTCTTATATAGGAAAGGCCCACATCATAAAGGGTCTGAAGCTTGTTCTTTATCATGGGTACGTTTTCGAAAAAGCTTAAAGCCTCCTCCACCGTCATGTTAAGAACATCAGCTATATTCTTCCCTTTATATCTTACTTCCAGAGTCTCTCTGTTATATCTCTTTCCCTTGCATACCTCACAGGGAACATATACATCAGCCAGGAAATGCATCTCTATCTTTATTATCCCGTCTCCGGAACAGGCTTCGCATCTGCCGCCTTTTACATTAAAAGAGAATCTTCCCTTTTTGTAGCCTCTTTCCTTGGCATCTGTCGTAGCTGCGAACAGATCTCTTATAAGATCGAAAACTCCCGTATATGTGGCAGGATTCGATCTGGGAGTCCTGCCGATGGGACTCTGGTCTATATTTATAACCTTGTCCAGCTGCTCCATTCCCAGGATATCCTTATGCTTGCCGGGCATTATCACTTTTGCACGGTTAAGCTCCCTGGCCAGCCTTTTGTATAATATCTCGTTTATCAAAGAGCTCTTGCCCGATCCCGATACGCCTGTCACACATGTAAAGACTCCCAGGGGTATATCGGCATCTACATTCTTAAGATTGTTCTCACATGCTCCCTTTATCTTTATCCATCCGGCAGGTTCCTTTCTCTTTGAAGGAACAGGTATCCTTTCCTCTCCCGTAAGGTACTTGCCCGTAATGGAATCCTTGGCTTTTATAAGGTCCTCCACGGAGCCTTCCGCCACCACGCGTCCTCCGTGCTCGCCTGCTCCGGGGCCGATATCAACTATATGATCGGCGCTGCGTATGGTATCCTCATCATGCTCCACGACTATAAGAGTATTCCCGAGATCCCTCAGTTTTTTAAGCGTCTCAAGAAGCTTGTCGTTATCCTTTTGATGAAGGCCGATACTGGGCTCGTCCAGTATATATGCAACGCCCACCAGACCGGAGCCTATCTGTGTCGCAAGCCTTATCCTCTGGGCCTCGCCTCCGGAAAGGGATGCCGTGGCCCTTGAAAGAGTAAGATAATCAAGACCTACATCCACAATAAAGCTTACTCTGGATTTTATTTCCTTTATTATCTGAGCACCTATGATCTGCTGCTGTTTCGTAAGATTCATCTTCTCAAGGAAATCCTTGAGCGTAAGGATGGGATATTCGCATATCTCAGCTATATTTTTCTTACCCACGGTGACAGCAAGAGAAGATGCCTTCAGCCTCCTGCCGCCGCATCCGTCACATGGTGTTATGTTCATGTATTTTTCGTATTCCTGCTTCATAAGCTCCGAGGATGTTTCTCTGTATCTTCTCTCCTCGTTTCTTATAAGACCTTCGAATTCCACATCATAGACGCCCTCGCCTCTCTGGCCTCTGTAATGTACTTTTACGGATCTCCCGGCGGTACCGTGTATGAGCATTTTCTTTACGGATCTTGGATAATCCCTGTACGGTGTATCAAGATCGAATCCGTACTCCTTACCGAGAGCCACCAGCAGCGCATGGGTGAAGCTTTTATCCTGGCTGGCAGACTGCCATCCCATTGCAGCAATGGCGCCCTGATTTATGGAAAGGGATTCGTCCGGTATCATAAGCTCGGGAGAAAACTCCATTTTATATCCGAGGCCGTTGCATAAAGGACATGCTCCGAAAGGATTATTAAAGGAGAAGCTCCTGGGCTCTATCTCTTCAATGGCTATGCCGCAGTCGGGGCATGCAAAATTCTGGCTGAAATTTATGGGCTCTGCATCTATAACATCTGCCACAGCGGTGCCGCCCGTAAGCTTTAAGGCCGTTTCAAGGGAATCCGTCAGTCTTTTCCCCATTCCTTCCTTTACAGCAAGCCTGTCTACCACAATGTCCACATTGTGCTTTATATTTTTATCAAGGCTTATCTCTTCCTCCAGCATATACTCGTTCCCGTCAATGATGGCTCTTACAAAGCCGCTCTTTCTGGCAGAATCCAGTAATTTTGCGTGAGTTCCTTTATTTCCTCTTACAACAGGAGCAAGTATCCGTACTTTTGTCTTCTCAGGCAATGCGCAGACAACATCCACCATCTGATCGACGGTCTGCCTTGACACCTGCTTTCCGCATTTCGGACAGTGAGGTATTCCTATTCTTGCATAAAGAAGCCTCAGATAATCGTATATCTCCGTAACCGTACCCACTGTGGACCTGGGGTTGCGGTTTGTGGATTTCTGATCTATGGATATGGCTGGCGGGAGGCCCGAGATGCTCTCAACCTCCGGCTTTTCCATCAATCCCAGGAACTGCCTTGCATATGATGACAGAGATTCCATGTATCTTCTCTGTCCTTCCGCATATATGGTGTCGAATGCAAGTGATGATTTGCCTGATCCAGAAAGTCCCGTAAGGACCACCAGCTTATCTCTCGGTATCTTAAGGTCTATATTCTTAAGGTTATTCTCCTTTGCACCCTTTATAACAATATAGCCTTTATCATTTGAATAATCTTTTTTTGACATATCCTTTTTCTGAGCATCAATGCCCAAGCTCTTTCTCATATTTTTTCAGTTCGAAGATACGGTCTCTCAGCTCTGCCGCCTTCTCAAAATCAAGCTCTGCTGCAGCTTTGGCCATTCTCTTTGACAGATTCAGAATAAGCTGCTCCAGCTCTTTTTTATTCATTGATTCGGCATCTTTTCTCAGCTTGCCGTCATCATCCTCTTCGGAAGCCTTCGAGATCGATATAAGATCACGAACAGCCTTTTTGATGCTTTGAGGTGTGATGCCGTTTTCTTCGTTGTATTCCTGCTGCTTCTTCCTTCGGCGTTCAGTCTCGTCAATGGCCTTTTTCATGGAATCCGTGATCGTATCAGCATACATGATCACATGGCCCCTGTCGTTCCTTGCGGCTCTGCCGATGGTCTGGATAAGTGATGTCTCTGATCTTAAAAAGCCCTCTTTGTCGGCATCAAGTATGGCCACAAGAGATATCTCAGGAATATCAAGGCCCTCCCTCAAGAGGTTTATTCCCACAAGAACATCGAATTTGTCCATTCTAAGATCTCTTACGATCTTCATCCTTTCAAGGGTATCTATATCCGAATGCAGGTATTCCACCTTTATGCCGTTATCCTTAAGATAAGCCGTAAGATCCTCCGCCATCCTTTTGGTCAGGGTAGTGATCATTACTTTATTTCCCGAGTCCGTCTCCTGCTGGATCTCCTTTGTAAGATCATCGATCTGCCCTTTTACGGGTCTTACCTCCACATAAGGATCAAGAAGTCCCGTGGGCCTTATTACCTGCTCCGCTCTGAGCATCTCATGCTCCTTTTCGTAATCCCCCGGAGTTGCGGATGTAAACATTATCTGATCTATCTTACCCTCGAATTCCGAAAAGCTTAAGGGTCTGTTGTCAAGAGCGGAAGGCAGACGGAAGCCGTATTCCACCAGAGTTTCTTTTCTGGACTTGTTCCCGTTGTACATACCTCTTACCTGAGGCAGCGTAATATGGGATTCGTCCACGATCATAAGGAAATCGTCGGGAAAATAATCCAAAAGCGTGTAGGGCGGTTTCCCCGGCGCCTGATCCGTAAGATGTCTCGTATAATTTTCTATACCGGAACAAAATCCCGTTTCCCGCAGCATCTCTATATCGAAGCCTGTTCTCTCCTGAAGTCTCTGAGCCTCTAAAAGCCTGTCGTTTCTCTTAAGCTCATCCACCCTGACCTTAAGTTCCTCTTCTATCTCCTTTACGGCCCTCTCCATTTTTTCGTTCCCCACCACATAATGTGATGCAGGAAATATCGCCGTATGGGCAAGAGTATTCCTGGAGTGTCCCGTCAGAGGATCGAATTCCCTTATCTTATCGACCTCATCACCGAAGAATTCCACTCTTACGGCAGTTTCTCCCGAAGAAGCGGGAAATATCTCAAGGGTATCTCCTCTCACTCTGAATGTGCCTCTCCTGAAATCCATATCGCTTCTGTCGTATTGCATTCCTATGAGCTTTTTTATTACATCATCTCTGTCTATGACCATACCGGGCCTTAAGGAAACCACCATATTTACATAGTCCACCGGGCTTCCCAGACCGTAAATGCATGAAACAGAGGAAACTATTATAACATCCCTTCTTTCCGAAAGGGCTGCCGTTGCCGAGTGACGCAGCTTGTCGATCTCGTCATTTATGGAGGAATCCTTTTCTATATATGTATCCGATTGAGGCACATAAGCCTCCGGCTGATAATAATCGTAATAGGATACAAAATACTCCACGGCATTTTCAGGGAACATCTCCTTAAATTCTCCGTAGAGCTGAGCTGCCAGAGTCTTATTATGGGAAAGTATCAGGGTAGGTTTATTAAGAGCCGCTATTACATTAGCCATCGTAAATGTTTTTCCCGAGCCAGTTACTCCCATAAGCGTCTGAGCAGTATTTCCTTTTTTAAATCCCCTGACAAGTTCTTCTATTGCCTGGGGCTGGTCTCCCGTAGGGGAGAATTGTGAATGCAATATAAATCTATCCATGTATCAAGCCTTCCTTAAGTCTCCTAATACATTTGATCATCAAAATAATAGAGACAGCCTGTGCTGCCTCTGTTATTATACCAAATATCTGTTCGCATTTATATGTTTTTATGCTGTTTGCTCATCAATCGACCAATTCTGACAATATGGGATTTCCGTAGAAATATTCTTCCGTTACTCCGCACTCTCCCAGATCCCTTACCTTTTTGGAATTCTTCTTTCTGTCGTTATGGTAATCAGATCCTCCGGAAATGATGGGAAGCCTTTCTTCGTATGTTTCCCGTATATATTTTTCTATCTCTTCCTTGGTTCTCGTATCGCTGTAGCTGGTCTTATCGTATGTATAGCATGCTTCTATACCGTCAAGACCTGCTTCGATCATACGCTCGATATATTCATATCTCGTTATCTCCCCGTCCTTAGACATAACGGGCTCGTTAATAAGAAACGGATGAGCATCTATAACTATGCCCCCTGTCCTGTGGACCTCCTTTATCACCTTGAGGGGATCGGGCTTTCTCCTTTTAATGGAATAGCGGGGAGTGTTTTTGATCATAAGCTTTGCAGCGCTCCAGTCTTCTGTGTATCCCTTTCTGGCTATAAGCTCAAATATCATCTTTTTCTGAACATTGTCCTCTGAAACAGGATTCCCGTTATTGGAAAGGACCTCTTCCCATGTGATGTTGTAGCCGTCCTCAAAGAGCCTGTCCACAAGGAGTCTGTAGCTTTCTATCTTGGATAGTCTTACATCCTCCATAAGATCCGTGAAGAACTTGTCCTCCCAGTCGCACCTGAAGCACACAAGATGGACATCCTCCACATCCGTATCGCAGGATATCTCTATACCTCTTATTGCTTTAATGCCCATTTCCTTACCGCACTCCGCAAAATCAACTGTGCCTGAAGGCGTGTCGATAACCGTAGGCGGAATTATATCATGGTCTGTAAGAGCCGCTATCTTAAGTCCTGATTCTTTAACGTTACAGAGCCATTCGTAGGGACTGTCCGCACCGTCGGAGCGATTGGAGTGGGTATGAAGATCAACAGGATAATTTGCTTTTACAACCATCAGAACTTACCTCTTCCGAAAATATCCATATGGTAACCGACTGCTTCTTTTATCTTTTCCTTAAAGAATCCGTCAAGATTAAGAGGCTCCGAAACATCCGGATGCTCCTCCATATATGCCTTTACATTGTCCAGATAAGCATGCTTTAAAGCGGTAGATACATTGACCTTTGATCCGCCGTTATCTATGAGTCTTGCAAAGGATTCTTCCGAAAGGCCCGTTCCGCCGTGTATAACTATGGGAGTATCCATTTTTTCTCCCAGCTCTTTTACAAGATCATAATTGATGCGGGGGATACCTTTATATATTCCGTGGGCTGTACCGATAGCCGGTGCATAAGCGTCGATGGCGGTCCTTGTAACAAAATCCAAGGATTCCTCGTAATTTACAAAGGATGCCTCTTCTTCGATCACCATGATATCCTCTTCCACGCCTACGATCTTGCCAAGCTCGCCTTCTATCTCTGCTCCGTGAGAATGAGCATAATCGGCGACTCTCCTTGTCTGCTCGATATTCTCCTCGTAGGGAAGCTTGGATCCGTCGAACATTACGGCATCCCAGCCGTTGTCCACGCAGGCATCAGCCACGTCTACCTCTCTGCAATGATCCAGATGGATGATAACATTTACCGATGCTCTTTCCTTAAGATCCTTCAGCATGCCTCCGAGATATTCGACTCCGAAAAACTTGACTGTTTTTACTGAAGTCTGGATGATCACGGGCATTTTTCTTTCCTCAGCCGCTTCCACAACGGCCTTTGCCGAACTGTAATTAAAGATGTTGAAAGCGCCTACGGCATAGCCTCCCTGCCTTGCTGCCTTAAGCTCTTCTGAAAAAGATCTTCCCATTTGCTTTTCCTCCGCTTATTGATGATAAGGCTTAATTTTATCTTATAAACCTGTCTGTTTCAGGTAATATCATTTATCTGTCAAATAATCTATGGCTGCTTTAAGCTGAAGATCATTCTCTTCGTCATCTCCCCGTTCCACTTCCAGGTCGGGAGTTATGCCCACACCGTGTATATCCTGATCATTCGGAAGATAATACTTGGAATAAGTGACCTTCATGGCGCTTCCGTCTCCCAGTTCCAGAGTGGCCTGCACAATACCTTTGCCAAAGCTCTTTTTTCCGATAAGGTATGCCTTTTTGTAACTCTGAAGAGCTCCGCTGAACACTTCCGAGGCACTGGCGCTTTCCTCATCTATAAGAACGACTATGGGGATATCCAGACTTTCATCCGTTGTGGCTTCATATTCGTTTCTCATTCCGTTTTTGTCTACGGTATATACGAGAAGCCCCTTATCTATGATCATATCCAGCATATTGCAGCATACGTTCATAAGGCCTCCCGCATTACCTCTTAGATCCAGTATAAGAGATTTCATATTCCCGGATCTGAGATCCTGCAGAGCATTCCGTAACTGTTCCGCCGTATTTCCGGAAAATGCTGAGACTTCTATATACCCTATATCATCGTCAAGCATCCTGTGATCCACAGTCGGAACGTTTATATCCACTACCTCAGGCTTAAAATCCAGGTATTCTTCATCGTCCGGTCTGTAAACCGTAAAATCCACCGTTCCTTCCGTTGCTCTTATATGTGCTATTACCTCATATATGTTTTCCGTACTTACCAGGATATCGTCAACTTTATAAATGATATCTCCCTTTTTGATGCCCGCCTTTTCCGCTGTTCCGCCTTTATAGACCTTTAATATATAGGGCGTTCCGTTTATACCCTCTGTATTTATAAGTATACCTATACCTTTATATTCGCCTGAAAGGCTCTCCATATATGCTTTATAGGTATCCTCATCCATATATTCCGTATAGATGTCTCCGAGAGAAGATATATATCCCTTATATATGCTTTCCTTCATTTCATCCTTGGAAGGGCCTTCTCCGTTTACATCCAGATAATAGGAATCTACTATCTGCTCCAGATACAGGAGCTTTTCCTCTACCTCCTTATAATCCTCCTCAGTAAAAGCAGCGGAGCCGGACTGCTCCTCTGGTGCAGAAGTGCTGTCCTGCTGTCCGCTTTTATTTTTACATCCGGATAAGACTAAGAGAGCGGTGATCAAAAGGATCACCATTAAATTTACGCTTTTTTTATTTCTTTTTATCATAACCGTTACCTTCTGTTATATCTGACCTGAATATTATAACATAAGGCACCCAAAACTTGGGTGCCTTAGAAGAATATTTATTACTTTATTAAAAGCATCAAACCTTGATGTGTTTTCTTAAGGTAAAGAAAGAGCCTATAAGTCCGATGCCCACGCCGATACCCAGAGATATGGGTATAAGCCTTGAGAATACCGTGTTTACATCCACAAATGTAAGAAGTCTCTGAAGCACCGTAAATTCGTTCATCAGGAACTCCAGTACTCTGTTATACATGATCCTCAGGATTATAAGAGGTATCAAAGAGCCGATAAGACCTATAAGGATACCCTCTATATAGAACGGTCCCTTAACGAAGGCGTCCGTGGCTCCTATGTATTTCATTACGGCTATCTCCTCGGAACGCACGGCTATACCTGTTGCAATGGTGTTGCTTATAAGGAATATGGCCACAAGAAGAAGAACTATAATAAGAGCAAGGAACGTTATCCTGACCATATTGCTGAAATTGGTAAAGCCCTGTGCCAGTATATCGGAAGAATTTATCTTTCTTACGATGTCCACTGACTCCAGGTATGAGACCAGCTCTTCCTGCTTTGATGTATCACTCAGATATATCTCCAGATTGGCGGAATTCTTAAGAGGATTATCCCCGTCAAGTCCGTCCAGAAGATCCGAGTCCTGTCCCTCAAAGTTCTGTTCCTTGTAATGCTGCCATGCCTCATCTGCAGATATGTATGTTACATGGTCAACTTCTTCCCTGACCTCCACCATATCTTTAAGGCCGAGTATCTGCTCTTCAGTGGTGCCTTCTTTGAAGAATACAGTAACACCCACGGTACTCTGAGCTTCGTCAACGATATGCTCCACATTTACCGCAAGGCAGTAAAAAACGCCGAATATAAAAAGACATGCTGTTATGGTTGCGATGGATGCCAGAGAAAAAAGGCTGTTTCTCTTTATATTCTTAAATCCCTGCTTGATGCAGTACCATATCCTACCCATCAGGCATCACCGCCTTCCTGATCATTTGCATCCTGCTCCTGAGATAAGGCTGCATCATCAGAGGATCCGTTCTGAGAAGAAGGGGCTCCGATCCCGTCTGTTATACCGTAGTCGATAACATCAGTATCCGAATCGGTCACCTTTGCGATGGTATCAAGCACATCCTCATATTTACTTAAATTAAGTCTTCTTAAGGTGCCTGCCTCCACCATGGTAACTCCCAGATCCTCTTCCCCTGTAATATCATCGGGAAGCACATCCATATCCGATATCTTGGAAAGGATAGCCGGATCTATGGGCTTATTCTCCGCTGTATCGTTTGTTATAACTCCCTGTTCCATGGCGATGACTCTTTTATGCATCCTGTCAACGATCTCATGGTTGTGGGTAACTACTATAACAGTAGTGCCTCTTTTATTTATCTCGTCCAGAAGCTGCATGATGGTCCAGGCATTATCCGGGTCAAGGTTTCCTGTGGGCTCGTCTGCAAGGATAACAGGCGGATTGTTGGCAAGGGCTCTTGCCAATGCCACTCTCTGCTGTTCTCCACCCGATAATTCGTCCGGGAAGGAATCTCCCTTATCTGAAAGACCCACAGTCTCCAAGAGCTGCGGAACAGACTTCTTTATATATTTGGCGGATTTACCTACAACTCTTTCTGCAAAGGCGATATTTTCGTATACGGTCCTGTCTTTTAAAAGACGGAAGTCCTGAAATACTACGCCTATGCCCCTTCTCATTTTAGGTATCTTGCTTTTTTTAAGACGCCTTATATTCTGGTTGTTCATATATATAGCCCCTGATGTGGGCTCCAGCTCCTTAAGAAGAAGCTTGAACAAGGTCGTCTTTCCTGAGCCTGAAGGACCTACGACGAACACAAACTCGCCTTTGGCTATCCTCAGGCTTATTCCGTCTACCGCTGTATTTCCGGCAGAATAAGTCTTATAGACATTATCCAGCAGAATCATATAAACCTCCGTATCATATCATTACTTAAAGCTTTCCATATAGTCCATATAATTGACTACCATAAGGGCGATCTTGAACGTTATGGCGTCCTCAAAGACCCTGAGATCCAGCCCTGTCTGCTTCTGGAGCTTGTCCAGCCTGTAAACAAGGGTGTTTCTGTGTATGTAAAGCTGTCTTGATGTTTCTGAAACATTAAGATTATTTTCGAAAAACTTATTGATGGTGTTAAGCATCTCGTCATCAAAATCATCGGCAGATTTTCCGCCGAAGGTCTCTTTGATAAACATCTTGCAAAGAGGAAGAGGAAGCTGATAAATAAGTCTTCCTATGCCGAGATTCGAATAACTTACGACGCTCTTGTTCTTGTCGAAGATCTTTCCCACATCCAGAGCTATTTTGGCTTCCTTATAGGATCTGGAGACATCTCTTATCTCGTTTACTATGGTCCCGACAGCAACTCGAACATCCGAAAGTTTTTCTCTTTTCAACATATCGATAAGTCCGTAGGAGGCTTTGATAACGGTATTGTAATTGTCCGTTTCCTCCAGTTCCTTAACGATTATGGCGGACCTTTCATCCACGGCAGTTATGAAATCCTGTTTTTTAAAGGTATAAATATTTCTGATGGTTTCCAGGTAATTCGCTTCCTGATCCGAGTCTATGTCCACTATAAGGGCCACCCTTCGAGCTTCGTTGTCTATATGAAGCTTCTTCGCCCTGTTGTAGATATCCACAGATAAAAGGTTATCAAGAAGGAGATTCTTTATAAAATTATCCTTATCGAATCTTTCCTTGTATGCAGTCAAAAGGCTTTGCAGCTGGAATGATGCTATCCTGCCTATGGTGTAGATATCATCACTCTCTCCCTTTACAACAACCATGTACTCAAGCTGATGCTCATCGTACACTTTAAAAAACTGGTAGCCCTGGATAGCCTGGCTGTCTGCCGGTGATGATGCAAAATCAGCAACAAGGGGACGGTAATCGTCCTCCACATTAAAAGTAGTGGCAAGAACGGTTCCCTCCGTATCCAGAACACACATGTCGATTCTTGAAATGCTGCGAAGTCCGTCGATCGTATTCTGTAGGATCTGATTGGATATCATTTTGCTCCTCTCCTATTGGTAATTTTTTCCTGACTGTTGGTTATTAAAAATCTATAATCCGAATCCCGATTTTTGCTAATAACATATTAAAAACTTCACATAATTTATTACATTTTTATTACATTATATTGACGGGTCTTAATATTGTCAAGCAATTATTAAAAAAATTACCAAGAAAAGTAGCTTTTAGAGTGCCTTTATGCTATCCTCTTTTGTATAAATCTTATAAGAGGTGCCTATGAAACTCATCCTTTGTCTTGATGAAAAAAACGGTATTTCCTTTAATAACAGGCGGCAGAGCCGTGACTGTTGTATTATCTCCGATATATGCAAAATGCTGACTGATACCGGAGACGGGAACTTTGATCCTCCTTTTTTGTATATTTCGCCATCTTCCAAAGTCCTCTTCGAAGACTCGGAAATTATATTAAAAATTTGTGACGATCCTGTGAAAGACTGTCCACGGGACGGCACCTGCTTTCTGGAATGTCCTGTTTCCGAAGATCAGATACCGCTCATACATCAGCTTGTCATATACAGATGGCAATGCAGCTATCCTGCAGACAAATATTTTTCTTTCCCCGAAGAGGGATTCGAGATGGCATATGACAAGACCATACAGGGATATTCACACGAAACCATAATAAAAGAAGTTTATATTAAAAAAGAATACTAAAAAGAAGGTATACCACTTGAATAAAAGATTTTTAAGACTATTACCGGTCGTCATAATTTTGTTGCTGATGCTTACAGGCTGTAAAAGAAATGTTCAGCCTGAGACATTCGATTTTTCGAGCATTGCGGCCACAGATAATAATAAGGAAACAGGAGAAGATCAAGAAACATCATCAGGGAATGATTATTCTGACTACTCCTCAGATATAAGGGAGCCTTCAGGGTTGTCCATTTCCGACATACCGTCCTATTCAGGCGATCCTTATGCCGTTATAAACGGAAACGAGCCTTTCTTTGAGCTTACCTCCTCCACAGATGCATTCGAATATTACGGAGATCTGGATCATTACGGAAGATGCACCGTCGCCTCTGCGGATCTGGGTCAGGAGCTCATGCCCAAAGGTAAAAGAGGAGACATCTCCCATATAAGACCCACAGGCTGGATACAGTCCGTTTACGAATGCGTGGAAGGCGGAAGCCTGTACAACAGAAGCCACCTTATAGCCTACAGTCTTGCAGGGGAAAACGACAACGAAAGAAACCTTATTACAGGTACCAGATATATGAATGCCGTATCCATGCAGGAGTTCGAGCTTATGGTACTGGATTATATAAGAGAAACAGGTAATCATGTTCTGTATCGTGTGACTCCTGTCTTCAATCATGACGAGCCATTGGCAAGAGGTGTTAATATGGAGGCATACTCCGTAGAAGATGAGGGAGACGGGATCCAGTTTAATGTCTTTTGCTACAATGTACAGCCTGACATATTGCTTGACTATAAAACGGGGGACTCCATGCTTGATCCTGATATAAAACAGTCTGATATAAAGCACTATGTTATAAATACCGGATCCAAAAAATTCCATGATCCGTCCTGTCCAAATATCTCAGATATAAAAGAAGGCAACAGAAGCGATTTCACATGTACCCGTGATGCCATAACGAAGCAGGGCTATATCCCCTGCAACGGGTGCAGGCCTTAAATAATTATTTATATCATCTGATCAAATACCGATGATCTGCATATTAAAATGCTCCTCTTAAGAAAGACCTTTCAGGAAACTTTCTTCGAGGAGCATTTGATTGTTTTATTCTTATTTTGATCTTATCCGATAACAGTCATTGTAGCTTCGTCCACAAGGAAGACCTTTTTGCATTTGGGACATCTGTATCTCCAGATCGTTCCTTCTACATGGGACAGCCTTCTGGCATTAAACCCGCAAAATGGGCAGGGCACCTGTAATCTCTCATCCATTTTTTTATCTCCTTTTCTCTTATTTATAATTGTAAACTATCGCTCCGAAGAAAATAATATTTTTCGGATCTATAAAGCATTCCATTGATGCTGCATTAGCAAGTTCCGATATCATATATCCCGTTCCTTCCAGGGCCGGCTGGCATTTATCGGGAAATCTGCAGGGGGCATCGGGATATGTGCACTCTTTGCATATGGTGCATGCGCCGTTTGTATAGATAAAAAAGTCCTCTATCCTTTCTTTGGCCATATCCTGAAGATCGATCGTAAGATCCCTGAAATCCTTCATCATCCCGAGGACCTCCGGATTTTCGTAAGCATCCGTTACCAGATCTGTTGACGAAAGATGATACACTTTGGAAAAAAGCATCATTCTTTCATATTTAGCAGTTCTTTCCCTGCATTCATCTATGGTACCCATTCCCGGAGGACAGGCCCAGTTAGTACCGTATTGATGGCAGTAATTCTCTTTGCAGTATTCCCTGACGCTGTCGTAATAATTAAGGTCTTTTATCTCCACCCATCCGTATTGATAGACCTGAAGCTTTTTGACGCACCTTACAAGAAATCTGTCCTGAGATCCTCTCCGTATTCTGTTTCTTATATATGATATAAATCCCAAAAGCAGCTCCGAAAATAAAAGTTTCGTTAAATTATATATTAAAGATGGATTTCTGTCATCATCAATCGTAATACACCTTCATGAGGCACAGGCCCTGCGGCTCAGCAGTATATCCCGCATCAAGCCTGTCTCCTGTCTCAAGGGCCCTTTGTACGGATTCCAAAGTCCTTGTTCCGAAGCCCACCTCCAAAAGAGTTCCCGTCATAATGCGGACCTGATTCCTTAAAAAACCGGTCCCGTCATAATAAAACCTTATAAAAGGTCCGTTTTCAGTGATCCTGATGCTTTCGATCTTCCTTACGGTGGATTTCTTCATTTTAGAGGAATTACTGCAGAACGCCCTGAAATCATGTGTGCCTGTCAGCATGGCGGCAGCCTCTTCCATAAGTCCGATGTCAGGATGCCTTTCCAGCACTTTAACGTATTTCCTTTCAAAGACAGGTTTATCCTCACCGAAATAACAGCTGTACCTGTATACCTTGCCCCTTGCATTATATCTTGCGTGGAATCTGTCCGAGGCTATACGCACATCGTCTATTCCTATATCATCCGGAAGATATCTGTTGCAGTAATCCTTTATTTCCTGTTCCGAAAGGTCCGTATCAAGGAAACAATTGGCGCACATACCTCTGGCATGGACACCGCCGTCTGTCCGTCCGGCCCCCGTAACATCTACGGGTGCTCCCGTATAATCCTGTCCATAAACCATTTTGGTAAGGACGTTTTCTATTTTCCCCTGGATGGTAAGATCAGTTCCGGGCTGATGCTCCCATCCCTGATATCTTGATCCGTCATATCTTATTAAAAATTTATAATTTCTTTTCATGATAAGTATTGTAACACAAGAAAGAAGCCATGGACATGATCCTTAGATCATGCCCATGGCTGAAGACCATTCCTTTATTTTTCTTAAGGCTTAAGGGATTCCAGTTCACCCCTTAAATATCTGTAATATCTGTATACATCAGATACATTAAGCTTTCCGTTAAGATCCACATCACCAAGAGTGATCTCCTGTTCGCTGAGATCTGTCCGTCCGTTTATATGATCCTGCACCAGCTCCATATCAAGATCCGTGACCTTTCCGTCCTGATTCACATCTCCGAATACCTCATCATCTCCTATTTTAAGCTTAAGGTATGCAGTAGGAGGTGTTATCTCATATCCTCCTTCATGATCCTTGTCCTGATACATGATGTGCTCGAACCTTATGGCAAAATCTTCATCATCTGCAGTAAGAGGCTCTTCCGAATATGAAATATATCTCGTTATATCCCTTGATCTTCCGTTCTTGTAATATGCAGTTACCTCTATACCTGCAGGATCAAAGACTTCACCTTCATCGTAGTTCATCTTATGGGGTATATGGCTTATCTTTATCTCCTCTATGGCACTGCCTATGGCCATCATATATGCCGAATCGTTCTTGAAATAGATCGTTCCGTATTCGTCTGCTATCTGAGAGCATATACCGTACTGGGCCTGGGCCCCTGAAGGTGTAAAAAGTACCGGCACTGTCTCGTAGTACTCCGGCTGTCCCTTGTTGTCAAAGGTCTCCGTCTCCGTGTAAGCAGGCTCTCTCTGTCCGGGAGAATCCTCAAGTATCCTTGTCTTTCCGGGTGTCTGATTGTCCTGGAAATATATATATACCTTTCCTGTATCTCCGGAATAATATGTGGTCAGAAGACCGCTGGCCTGAGGATATCCCTGCATCCTGGCCGTGTATGCGATTCCCCATGTATTAAGGTCTATAACCGTTATATTATGGCCCGAGTAAGGCATGAAGAGTCCGGTTCCGCTGGCACCTATATAGGCTCTTCCGTTATATATGACAGGTGACGAAGAGCTCATGGCAGGATTAGCAGGATCATTTGCGTAATTGGTAAGCTTTATCTTTCTCAGATTTGAATGGCTTAAAGAGCCGTCCGTTCCAACGGTTATCTTATAGAAATAACCGCCCTTTGTGGCAAAATAGAAGCTGTTCCTGTCAATGGGGTCCCTGACCATGGAGCATCTAATGTCACCTGTTTCCTGAAGTTCAAGATCCCCCAGAAGCTTTCCTGAAGCAGGATCAAAGGTAAGTATATGGGCCTTGCCCAGGCTAATGCCGGGCTGTCCGTCATCTGTTCCTACTATTATGTAATCATCAGTTGCACAGGCACCTGCCCAGTAGAAACCGCCTTTAAAGGTGTAAGTCCATGTGGCCTTTTTCTCCTCCAGCGTATTGTTCGGATCCTCATCCGTTACAGAGATACATACGAAGTCTGCATCGGATGTCTCCCCCTGCCAGAAGCCTGTATAAATATATCCGTCCTTATATACGATAGGGCAGTTGGGCTGTCCCTTAAGATCATCATTATATATCCAGAGGGACTCCATAGTGGCTGCATTAAATGCCTGAACTCCTCCGTTGGAAAGGCCCACGAACATCATGCCGTCTGCATATGCAGGGCTGTTGATGGAAAAGCTGGAGCCTCTTGCCATAAGGCCTGTATCCTCGATCTCTCCTGTTACGGTATTCATTTTAAAGATCATATTGGATCTTTCCGTGCTTCCCTCCGGCTTTGCAGATCCGTATGTATACAGGTAATCCCCTACAAGTATGGGGCATCCGGCTGCACCGCTGTCCCATCCGGAGCCGAGCTGTGCCGCCCAGTAAAGAGCCGTATCTTCCGGCGTAAGAGGTGTGGGGGAATTTACAACACCGTTGTTGTCTTCATCTGCCCTGAAATAAGGCCAGGGCGCATCAAAATTCTCAAGGGCCGGATTTGCCGGTGCCTCTTCCAGAGAAATGTCCACAACATCATCTGACACGGGAGTATAAACATCCTGCTTCAGAATATATCCGGGACAGCTGACGGTGTATTGGTATTCTATGCCGGGATATAATGCAAAAGTGCCTTCGTTCTCGTATACAGGCTTGCCTGTTGCGGTGTCCTTAACAAATACGGATGCAGCTTCAGGATCCGTATTGAAGCTTATTGCAAAGGGATCCACCTTTTTTACGTGGATTCGATACTCTGCAGGCAAAGAATTTTCATCACTATGGCATATGGTAAGGGCTATTATTCCGTCCTCCGGAAGCTCTTCCAGATCAAAATTCATTTCCAGAGGGTCATCCGAAGTCCCCTTATAATGATCTATATGATAATCGCATCCCGGAGGCGTGGATGTCTGGCAGAATTCTCCGTTTATAAGGAGAGACTTGTCTGTTGCCGTGACATTTACATAATAATCCTTTATGTCACGGTCATAATTCAGAGGTCTGCCATCGGCATCACGGAGAAGAGCTTTCTCTCCGGAAACAAATACCTCCATGCTTCTTATATGAAGATCTCTTTTAAAGAGAACATTATAATCCTGATAATACTCCACTCCCTCTTCCGTTTTTGAAAGACGTATGGAGGCGGTATTCGAATAACCTCCTATTGCGATAAAGGAAGTAAGGAAGGTACATCTCCCGTTGCCTACCGTGGTAGTTACGGATTTATCTGTTGCCTTTCCGTTAGTTGAAGTTGATGTTGTCTGATTTATATATATCGCACTTACGGCATAATCTGTACCGGATACGGGCGTTGCCTGCACATAGGGGCTGGCTGCCATATCGCTTATTACATATGTATATTCGTGATGTGCCTTTGTAAAAGCTGTATCCGGTCCGTACTCCTCTCTTGTGCTGGCGGAATTTGCATTATAAAACTTAAGATCCGAAAGGGCATGTACCGTCTCCGGTTCCGCCACCGTTATATTAGCCCCGTTTGATGCCGTAAAGCTGCCTGTGGTATGGAAATAAGTGTCCTTTGTGGCCACCCATTTATATGTAAGACCGGGAACAAGCATATATGTATCACCTGATGACGGCATTATCACAGATCCGCCGGGATTTATAACATCAAGCTCCGTTCCGGCAGGTACATTGAAAGACACAGCAGCAGGTTGGACCTTTGTGAGATTGAGCACATATGAATTTGTATCCTCCGTATTTCCCCTTACATCTACGGAAACGGAAGCATTTCCGTTCTCATCAAGGGTAAAGGTATTACCGGATACCAGCCCTCCCGAAATGCCGATCTCATAATCTTCTCCGTATCCGGTGCCGTACACATTGAATTCTGATCCCGTTACAGTGATGTCATACTGCATCTTAAGAGGATCATAATCACCGGGCATTATATTTGTTCCGTTCTCATCAAGTATCACAAGATCCGTAAGGGTGGGCAGTCTCTTTATCTCCACAAAGTAGGACTGCTTCTGCACAAATCCGTCATCTCCCGTATACCAGGCCTCAAAGGGGAATGTCTTCCCGCCCATTCCCGTATCAACGGAATTACTTATATTTGCCGTAGTAGAACCCCAGGATCTTACTCTGGTGGAATAATCATCTCCCGAAGAGCTTTTATAAATGGCTCTTAAAAGGGTATCGCCTGATTCTTTAGGGTATTGATCCGGTCCTCTTTCAATATTGTATCTTATGCCTGCTCCGTTTTTAGTATCGGGAACATATACAACGATCCTGTGCTCATCAGGGTGGTTCTCTGCCCTGTACGGATTAAGATCAGGTGTGGAATCGGTAAATCCCACGCTTCCGAACCATTCCCCTGACGGAAGTGTGACTGAAACGGACTGTGCTCCTGTAACGGATAAGGTCCCCTCTGTTCTGTTCCAGCCGCCGTCCGAAATCGTAAAGCTGTATTCACCTTCTATTACATCAACGGAATTGCCTGCAGCCTCAGTAATATTGCCGTAGGCATCCTTCATGGTGATATTTGCGGACGAAACAGCATTACTTCCCTGAAGGATGCTGAAATTAACCGTGTGTTTCTCCCCGTTCAGAATGGCTTCATATTCATTCATCCTGTCAGAAAGAGCATTATTTAAAGCTTCGTTGTCCATGGATTGTCTTAAGGCATCCAGACAGTCCCTGTAGGCATCAGCTGCGGCTTTGTAATTCTGAACATTGTTCTCTGAAGTCTTAAATTCACCCATTTTAAGGACAAGATCCGCAAATTCCGGAGTATAGGAAATGTCCTCCGTAAGCACCAGAAGCCTTATCTCCGATGCAGGTCTTGTAAGGTCATAGCCTCCGTCATCCTGAGTGATGTAAAAGTTGCCTGCAGTGCCTTCCACCGCTGCTACATATCCCTGCTCCAAGCCGACAAAAGAGATATCCGATCCCTTAAGGGCATCCAGCACGGTGTCGCCTTCCTCATATGTAACTGCCACAGGCTCCACTATTACGCTGTCCCTTACGGCAGCGGCAAATATAAAGCTGTTCCCCTCATCGGCTCTTGCCGTAACAGTACCATGGGACAATAGCCCTCCCATAGTACTAAGGATGATTGCAGTTATAAATAATATGATCTTTGGCAGTCTGCGATTCTTCATTTCCAAATCCTCCAACCCGTCAACAAATCCAACCGGCGAAATGATATCTGATCTTCTGAAGGAAGGTAAAGCTTTTAAGCCTTTCCTCCCTGATCCTTGCGGCATAATCCGTTACAGTCTTCCTTTTTTCGTCATCCATTTCATGTTTACTGTACATGGCCTCAAGATTTATTTCTCTTGCTGTTTCAGACCCTGCTGCCGAAACAGGTGTTGCTAGCTTCGAGAGCATATCTGCATATGCATAGCTTTTTATTATGGCGTTCCTGTTATCGGATGATCTTATATCATTCATGGCATTTCTGTATCTTACATATCTAAGGATCGTCCTTATGATGAAAAGCAAAAGCAATACAAGAAAAAGTATCAGGAATGCCTTTATCAAAAACGCTGTGGTAAAGCGGAATCTTTCGCTGTTTTCGTTTGTATCCTCTTCCTCCGGATCCTCCGGGGGCTCGTATCTCTGCTGCGTAGAGGTATAGGAGCTTTTATTCAGGCTGCCGGAAAGTCCTTCTCCAAGGCTTGCCACCTCCGCCTCTTCCGATTGGTCATATCCCGGAGTAGTTTCAAAGGGAAGCCATCCGACTCCATCCAGATAATACTCGGCCCAGGCATGGGCATTGGATCCGTCCAGTATATATTCCTCTCCTGCATTCATCTGGGAAGCTTCTTCAGGAGAGATATAATAGCCTTCCACATATCTGGCAGGAACACCCATATATCTGAACATGAGCACCGCAGCCGTTGCATAATGCACATCATATCCGGATCTTGACTGCTCCAGAACATATTGAAGGAAGTCGCTGTTCCCGTTATAAGTAGTCACACCATCGCTGTAGCTGATCGTATCCGAAAGGGTATCCCTTATTATCCCGAAGATGGAAGACAATGTCCTGGGTCCGTCATCATCACCGATTATCCTTCCCAGCACACCAAGGGCTGCATTTGTAAGCTGAAGATCATTGGCTTCTACATATTCCCTGTAGGAAGCCTCCATATCCAGATATCTTTTTACATCATCTCTGTCCTGTATCCCTGCAAGGCTGTCCTGAAGCATATACCAATCCATTATGGTGCCTTCATAAACTTCAGCTGTATACGAGGATCCGGACGCTTTCGTTCCGGCATCACCTATGAATAAGGCCTTATTGTCGTTGTAATAATCAGGCGAAAGCCCGTAAGGAAGAAGATCCACCTCTTTGCAGGCTGATATATTTTTTATCTCTATCTGACCTATATCCTCTGATCCCGTAAGCCTGTAAGCATTGCCGATCAGATCCTGTCCGAAAAAGCCCTCTTTATGGAGCCAGTAAAACATATCTGCGCCGTCCCTCAAAACAGCGTCATCAGCTTTTTCCCAGGAAAGGCCCGTATACGATTCGTAAACATGACCTCTGAGATAAAGCTTTTCAGGTTTCTCCATAGTTACGGAAACCGCTTCTTCGCTCCCTTTATATCTGGGCCCTAAGTCTTTTAAGTCTCCTTCGGGAAGCTCCTTTGTTCCAGAATCATATCTGCTTTTATGGATAAGCTCTTCTGCAGGATCCACAATGGTTTTGCTGTTCCCGGGCCAAAAAGCTCCTGCCAGAGCCGTTCCCATAAGTGATTCTGCCAAAAGGCATGCAAGTACCACAAGGTACGCTGCCGCCCTGTTTCCGGATGTCACCCTTCCCGTTCTGTCACGTACAAGTGCCAGCATCAGTATCGATACAGCAATAAGTATAAGTCCCGCGATACTGCTGAATAATCCGTAAAATGTACCGAAAAGGGACAGCAAAAGTGCGGCTGAAGGTAAAAGCAGTCTTCTCCTTTCAGCAGCAAAAGCGCTGATGATCCCAACCACAAGTAAGATTATCAAAAAGCTGTATATAACATCGCCCGCCCCTGTGTTTTCCGGGAGGTCAAAGGGCATATGAAATCTGCCGGTCTTTCCGTTCAGAAATGACAGGAGGTCGTTTCCAAGAGAAAGGGTTCCTCCGATGCTGCTTCTAAATGCTCCGAAGAAAAGCAACGGAACGAGGATCAGTGCTGCAGGAAAAACATATCTTTTGGCACGGGTATGCCTTAAGGCCATAATAAGTATGGCCGCAAGAGCCGCAGCTATCCCGTAAATGATCCCCTCTCCCTTAAGGGATGATGCAAAAGATCTTAATACGAGTGCGATCCCGGCCGCCAGAGCTCCGCCTGCCGCCCACGAGGGTAAAGCATCTGTTAATTTTTCGGTTCCTTTGCTTACTGACAGGGAAAGTCCGTTGTCAGGAGCATGATCTTTAGAGTTCAATATCCTTTAATACCTCTTTATAATCACCGGGAGCATAAAAATATGTTCGTCCGGCAATGTCATCACCGGGTCCCATATCACCGCATATCAGAAAGATATTCTGTCCGCCGCAAAAGGGCTCAAACTCCGTAATATCCGATGAAAAATACACCACCTTAGAAAAATGGCCGTATTTGCCCGAATCCTTAAGCATGCGCCATCCGGGATCACCGTCTTTATCCTTGCCTGTTTTTATCATCCTCGGAATGGCATCCAGAAGGTCATCCTTATACTCGATCTCCTCCATGGACATGGTGCTGCCCTCCGTCCAGCCGAATGTAAAAAGTACCTCCTCCTCGGAAAGTCTTTGTGCAACGGAGGATACGACTTCAGCCATGGCATCTGCCCCGTCCGGTCCCCCGTCGCCGGAATTTTTATCCCAGAAAAGGAGCACGGATTTTTCCACGGGAAGGCTCGGCTCTTTTACTATCAGCTCGTTTCTCTTTCCTGAAAGCTTCCAATGAATGGTGGAAAGCTTATCTCCGGGCACATATTCCCTTAAAGCGAATATCTCGGTTATGTCATTTCCTTTTTTAACCTGGGACCACACATCCGCATCATCGGCAAATACTGCAGGGACCTGAATATGAATATCAGGAACGAATGTCTCAGGAAGGACTGATATGGTCTTCTCCTGCATTTTTCCCCTGACCGGAAACCTAAAGATACCGAACCAGTCACAGGAATACATATTGCCGGGGCTTAATCTTATATATCCGCATCTTACGGAAGAAAAGGATATATCCGTTTCCGTTATCCCTCTTGATACGCCCTTTGTCTTAAAGGTCTTAAGCGCTTCTTCCCCCGTAAGCTGGTTTATTGCTTTGATCTCACCCTTTATATTAAGAGCAGGCACATATCCTTTGTTTTTTATGACGATCTTACCTGTATGCTCTTCTCCCTTTTCCATGGTAGCGGGAGCAGTTACCCATATCTCAAGCTCCTTTGATGATACATATGCCATGATCCCAGAAATAAGGACCAGTGCAGCCAGGAATATAAGAGCTGCTTTAAAGGCAAAGGAGCCTGTGATCAGAAGCCCTGCAACCAAAAGAATGGCTAAGGATATAAGGATGACCCAGGATCTTACTGTCTCTTTTTTCATCACAAAGGCGACTCCCCTGTATCAGGTCGGGCTACGGAATCCAGGATCTCCTTAAGGATCATCTCTCCCGTATGTTCGTGGAGTCTTGCCTTGGATCCCAGAACCAGCCTGTGTGCACACACATCAATAAAGACATCAGATATGTCGTCCGGTATGCAGTAATCCCTCCCCTGCATATAAGCAGCTGCCTTAGCCATTCGGCATATGGCAAGACCGCCTCTGGGGCTTATGCCAAGTGTGATGAATTCGTTGTTCCTTGTAGCTTCCAGCAGGGAAGATACATAGGAATATATCCTGTCGTCCACATGGGTACGGTCCACCTCTTCCATGATAGCCTTAAGTTCAGGTATGTCTGTTACGGGGCTTATCTGATCCAGCGGATCTCCCATATGTCTGTCTTTCATTATCTCAATCTGGCTGTCCTTATCAGGATATCCCATGGAGAGCCTTACAAGGAATCTGTCCAGCTGTGCTGCAGGCAGCATCTGTGTGCCTGCCGTACCCACCGGATTCTGAGTTGCTATAACCGTAAAGGGTGTTTCAAGAGGATATGTATTTCCATCCACCGTTACCTGTCTCTCCTCCATTGCTTCAAGAAGAGCCGACTGGGTCTTGCTGGATGTCCTGTTTATCTCGTCTGCTAGCAAAAGATTAGTCATTATGACTCCCTTATGGAATTTAAGCTCTCCTGTTTTCATATCGTAGGCGGAAAAGCCTATAATGTCCGAAGGCATGGTGTCCGGAGTAAACTGCACCCTTTTTACATCAATACCGAGAACCTTGGACATGGCTCTTGCAAGGGTGGTCTTTCCCACGCCCGGTACATCATCAAGAAGTACATGGCCCTGAGCCAGGATAGCCATAAGCACCTTGGCTATAACATCATCCTTTCCGATGATTACTTTGGAAACTTCGTTTTTTATCCGAATGGTTTTTTCATACAGTGCCATGTCAATTCCTCTTAACTTTCTTTAAAATAATAAATATTGCCGCTGCTGCAGCTGCTACCGATATGCCGATCACCACCGGCATGAGCGGAAAACCTTTATGAGACCCGTTTCCCAACGGCCCCTCATAATCTTTAAGATCATAAATGGATGTGCCCGTTTCCTTCATGCTCCTGATGGACTCAAATGCTCTCAGTGCATGCTCAGTGGCCATGATGTCCATCTTTTCATCCGACAGGGTATGTCTGTATGTACCGTCTTCCGTTTTAAATGAAAGAAGATTGTCCACGAGACTTACTCCGTTTTTAATAAATATATCTTCTTCGGAAGGGTCCATACCAAGAGCGCACAGTGCCATTATCACCTGAGCTGCCGTTTCCGCATTTCCCGTATCTCCCTCTCCTGTATATCCGCCATCATCCTGCTGCCTCTCCGAAAGGAATCCGAGAGCCCTGTCCACAGCTTCTGCCACATCTGTTCTGTCTCTGTGGGGAGCAAGAGCCTGAAGGGCCATGGCCGTTATGTCTTCGTTTTCTCCCAGACCGCCGGCCATTATAAAGCCGCCGTTTTCACCCTGATATAAAAGCAGTTCGTCTATATAGGAATCGAGGATATTTCCGTACTCCTCAGGTATCTCGTAATCTACGGAATCAAGAACGATAATGGCATATATAAGGCCGTTTGCCCCCTGCGAAGAGGGGCTTCCTCCCGTAAATCCGTATGTGCCTGCCTTTATAAGATCCACCGGATCGCCGTTATTATCTTTGGAAAATGCCGTGGGATCTCCACCCAGTACTTTTACCGTAAGGGCTATTCTGTGATAATCCGTAGCTCTCGTATCACTTAAGAATCCCTTTTCCTTATATTCATTCTCAACATACTCCTCCAGACCCTTTAAATAGCTTTCCGGATCCGGTCCCTCTCCTGAAAGGGTAAGGGCCAGAGCAGTCCAGTCACTTACAGAATCTCCCGGGATCAGATAGTCTGTGTCTGATAATATATCTTCACCGGCTTCTTTTTTTATTCCGGAAACAATGGAGCTTATCTCTTTTCCCTCAGCTGTATCTGACAGAGCTTCAGCTCCTGCCCTTTGGGGAATGCCCAAAAGAAGCATAAATACGATTACAAATGCTATCCTTTTCTTCATTTGTACTAACACCTTTCCGTCAATATGCGGCCAAAATTTGTATACTTTGATTCAATATCTTTCCTACGGCAAATACCAATCTGTACATAAACCAGTTTCCGCCTGTATCCATGGATTCCTGCGATGCTTCGGGATCTGTCTCCGATTCCGTCTCAGACTCTGTCTCTGATTCCGTTTCGGATTCCGTCTCCGATTCTGTCTCGGACTCCGTTTCCGATTCTGTTTCGGATTCCGTTTCCGATTCCGTCTCCGGATCCGTTTCCTCTCCGGTCTTCGGAAGTATCACTATTCTTTCGTCTTCGCATCTTCTGCAAATAAATACAGCCTGTCCGTCTTCATAAGCGGTTGGTTCGACTCTTCTTGATGTATCTTCCGCATAATCTCCGCCACCGTTTTCCGGATCAAAAATGTGAGTTGCAGTATATGCGCCGTCAGTCCAGTAGCCGCAATAGCTTCGCAGTGATCCCTGTCCCTGGCCGTCTCCGCCCACATCCTTTCCGTAGGCAAGAGTGAACCTTAAGGAGATAACATCACCGTTATTAGGCTTCCACTGAGCCATACCCTTGCCGGCATAATGGCCGTTGACCGAATACATCCATCCGGAGCCTCTTGTATAATCCTGCTCTCCTATGGAGTCTCTGTCGCCGTTTCCTGTGAATCCTATATCATCTCTTGTAATGGCCGCAAGAAGTACGGGATGTATGGCTGCCTTCCTGGCTATATCAGGCCGTGTTATCCTTCTGAGATAATAGCTGCCTGCTTTTATGGTCCCGCCGTGATCATGCTCGTACCCGTATTCCTCCATAAATCTTTCCACAACATCGGCAACGGTATCTCCCTGCTTAAGTTCCACCGTTCCCGAGTCGAGCACGTCAAGCTGCAGCGTGGTTGCATCTATTTTAATAGTAACGGAGCCGATAACATCGCCTTCCCCTACTGCCACAAAATCAATGTTGAATTTCTCAAATCTGGAATTTCCCTGATCATCCCATGCAAGGACGGTAACTGTATAATGATTTACATCACCGTCCTGAGGAGGATCGAAATTAAGCTCGTATTCGTATGTTCCCACCCCCGTGGGATTCTTAAGTGTCCTGCCGTTCAGCTTAACTATGATGTTATTGTTATATATGACCTTATCCTCAAAGGTCCTGGCGGATAAGATAAAGTTGTATGAAGAACCGTTTGTCCTGAAGGGATCCCCTTTATCATCAAGATTAGTCGTGATAACAGGAGGGTGCTCTCCTATTACAGGCTTGTTCTCGTCAGCCTTATCAGCCTCATATCTTATGGTATACCCTCTTATGGAAGGATCCGCAGATGCCAGGGTATGAACTGTCTTTCCGCTGTCATCCTTGTATGATATGTCGAAATAATTAAGTCCAAGGGAAAGCTTAACAGAATAATTCTTCCCGTCCTGTGATGTTAACCTCTTTCCGTTTCCCGTATCACTGCCGTGACGATATCTTACGGTAACAGGCCTGCCGTCCTGAAAATATGCATAGAATTCCAGTGTATCATTTACAAGATCCGTAGTTATTAAAAGCTGTCCGTCTCTGAGATTTGTTATAAGTCCTTCTATCGGGGCATCGCTCTCCGTTTCCCCGTTTCCTGTCTCTGTTTCCTCTCCTCCGGGTCCCGGTTCAGGCGATGTGCCGCTTCCTGTTTCAGCCTGTTCTCCGCCTTCATTTCCCGAGCTGTTTGAGGGCTCGCTGCTTTTTTCAGTCTCCCTTTCCGGCGCTCCGCTTTCTCTGGATTCTGTCTCGGTCTCCTCTTCAGTCTCACTTTCCTCTTCCGTTTCAGTCTCCGTTTCTTCCCTGGATTCCGTTTCCGTATCTGTCTCAGTTTCCGTTTCAGGTTCGTCATCTGCATCTATATCTGCATCATTTTCCCCTGCATCACCCTGCAGATCCTCAGGGTCCAGAGTCTCGGCACTAACGGTAAGAGGATTATCAGGCTCCGTTCTTTTTGCAGCCAAAAGACCTGCAATGCTTCCCAAAAGAAGTATTGCAGCAAGAATAATGCTTATGGATCTCCATTTTTTATCCCTGCTCATGGTCTCTCCTGACTGTCATTTTATATGTTATTTCCGTTTAACACCGTACTTGTTACAAATCTTTTCAAACTCTTTTGAATTTATAAAAACCTCAAAGACTCCTTCTCGCCCAAGTTTTTTAAGCTCCTTCAGTTTACCGTTTATCTCACTCTGAGATATCTTATTCTGAGCTCTTCCCAGGATGCCCTTGTAAAGCTGTACTACAAACTGTCTGTCCGAAGGGAATTTCTTTTTGAATTCCGGGCTGAAATAGAAGCCTCTGCTTATCTGCTTTGCAGTCTGGGTCTTCTTTTTAAGCTGAGTAGTCTTATTCTTAAGACCTGCCTCCTCAGGATTTCTGTTAAGGGCTTCTCTGTAAAGCCTAGTTACAAAGGCTGCCACAAGATCCTCTTTCCCGCATTTTTTACCGTTTGACAGAACGGCATGACATGTTCCGGCGGAAACCGTACCTGCCGCAGGTTCCTTGATCTTCTTGCCCCATACTATGCCGTATTCGCCGCATATCCTTCCGAATTCTTTACTGGCCGCAAACCCGTTGAATACCTGCTCTCTTGTCCATCCGTCCCGGGTAAGCGCGTTCATCCATGTCTTTTTGCCGGGGGCGTCATATTCCCTGCCCATGAATGCTCTGTAAAGATATTCCACATAATGCTCATCGCAGTAACTCTTCGCCTTAAACTCTCGGCTGAATATAAATCCGTAAGCTGTGTCTATGCCCGAATAGCTTCCGTTTTTAAGGACTCTGACCCATGTATTAAGGCCTTCCGCATCAGGTTCCCTGTCGAGACATACCCTATAAAGCCTTGTAACGAAAGCCACCACCGGATCATAATCCTCAACAAGACCTGCTATGGCACTCTCTATAGCCTCAGCCATGGCATCAACTCTTTCCTGCTCG
>CADBUJ010000061.1 GCA_902797845.1 uncultured Eubacteriales bacterium
GGGTCCCGTATACAGATGCCTTTACTGTGCTCAGCCCCTGGGCGAACAAGCCTCCGATGACACCTGAAAGAACGTCTCCGCTTCCTCCTGTAGCCATACCGTTATTACCGCAGGTATTTATCCACAGCCTGCCGTTTGGATCTGCAATATATGTCCTTGCATCCTTGAGTACGCATATGACATTATATTTTTCCGCATATGATGATGCACAATCCATCGGTGCATCAAGAACCGCTTCCACATCTGTGCCCACCAGCCTGCTCATTTCCTTTATATGAGGAGTGATTATTATATCAGAGCTGTAGTCGAACAGAAGAGGCTGCATTCCTGCCAGGATATTTAATCCATCCGCATCAATGAGCAAAGGTTTTTTGAAGTTCTTAAGGACATGGGCGACTATGGATTCCGACACGGTATCCGTACCCATTCCGGGCCCCATTACTGCGCAGTCTGCCCACCTGAGCTCCTTATGCAAGATGTCCGAGAATTCCTCATCGCTGTAAGTACTTATAAGTGCTTCCGGTATCATCTGCTGTAATGATGTCTTATTTAAATGATGAGTAAGAATCTTTACAAGTCCGGCCCCGGTACGAAGAGCTCCCTTTGCGGCAAGATATGCCGCTCCGCATATGGTGCTGCTGCCTGCAATAACGAGCAGTTTTCCGAAAGTACCCTTGTTGCCGCTTTTAGATCTGTGACCCTTTAAAAACATGAGGTCTTCTCTTTCGGCATTTAAAACAGGCTTCTGTTCAAGAAAATCTGTTTCATCCCTATATCCTATATCTGCAACGGTTACATGTCCTGCATATTCGCATCCCGGATATAAAACAGTTCCAAGCTTCTGAAAACCGAATGTAACTGTATGATCCGCCTTAACGGCACATCCCAGTATACGCCCTGTAGTAGCGGAGATACCGCTGGGTATATCGACTGAAACTATGGTCTTACCGGAGTTGTTTACGGATTCTATAAGCAAGGATGTGTCAGCATCAACCGTTCTGGAGGCGCCGGTGCCAAGGATGGCATCGATGATGATATCATAAGATCTGATATCTGCATCCTTTACAATATCCATGCCCATTTTTACGGCAATATCCAGCTGTCTTTCAGCTTCTCCCGACATATCCCATTTATTTGAAGACACGTATATGTCAGCATCATATCCCTTATTATACAGGATCCTTGCAGCCGCTATACCATCTCCGCCGTTATTTCCTTTTCCGCATACGGCAAGTATCTTCTTCCCCTTGGCTCCTATCCTGATTATTTCCTCTGCAACACTTAGTGCTGCTCTTTCCATAAGAACAGGTGACGGGATGCCCAGATCATCTATCGTATATCTATCTACTGCCTGAGCCTGTGACCGGCTGAGTATTTTTTTCATTTTTAATCCTCTCCTATTACAAAAGCCATTGAATGGTCAACGGTATTTGTAATACTTATATGGAAGGTCCTTATGCCGAGTTTCTTAGCCTTATCATGAGCTTTGCCGTAAAGATTTATATAAGGCCTTCCGTTATCATGTCTCAATACTTCGATCTCCGAAGGATGAAACCCAGCAAAGCCTGTTCCCATCACTTTTGAAACAGCTTCTTTAACGGCAAAATTATCCGCTGCTTTATGAGGATCCTCATTAATAAAAAACCTTTCTTTTTCCGTAAAACAGCGAACTAAAAAGGCTTTTCTTTCGCACGCCTTTTTAATTCGCTTAACTTCTATCAGATCTGTACCGATTCCGATGATCATTTAATTATTAGAATCCCCCGATTTTTTATGACTGTTCTTTATCTCGTATGACAGGGTCATAAGGCTTTCAGTCAGATGCACATTTTTGACCATGACTTTATCTGAAAGCATCAGGTCCAGAGGGGCAAAATTCCATATGGCCTTGATACCCCATTTTTCTAGATTCTCAGCTATGGGTTTTGCAACTCTTCTGGGCACAGTAAGGGCAACGACGTCTACACGGTTTTCCCTGATATATGCCTCAAGAGAGTCCATAAGCATGATCCTGACACCTTTGATCTCCTTGTCCTTAAGGGAAGGATTAACATCAAACAAAGCAACCGTCTTAAATCCCACATGTTCAAAATCGTAGCTTGCCAATGCCTGACCGAGATTACCTGCCCCGATGATGATAAGATTCTGCATCTTATCTATACCCATGATCTTTCCAATTTCGTTTCTGAGATATTCCACATTATAGCCGTATCCCTGCTGTCCGAATCCCCCGAAA
>CADBUJ010000062.1 GCA_902797845.1 uncultured Eubacteriales bacterium
AAAATTCTTAGCTGATTTTAGCTCCCTTTGGACCGGTTTTCTTCGGAAGACCGGTCCTTTTGGTTTATATGGAATTATATCCTTAGAAGGATACACTGCCGAGATCGATGGGCTTACCGTTAAAAATACACATGTGCCTGAGCCTGATCCTGTTTACATTCTTAAGGTAGACGAGAACGGCAAACCCCTTCCGGGAGCAAGCATGCAGCTTAAGGACAAGGACGGAAATATCATCGACGAATGGGTTTCCGGTACCGAACAGCATCAGATCGCAGCAGAGCCCGGTGATTATTACATCGTGGAGGCAAGTGCTCCGGAAGGATATAAGAAGATCACGGAGATACATATGTTATAGACGAGGACGGAGTGCCTGTTATCAAAGAGGACAAGGACAGTGCTGCTTCCGTCGAAGGGCAGATAATCACCGTAAAGAACCTGCCGGAGAGCAAGGTGCCTGAAAATCCGCCCAAAACTCCGCCCAAGACTCCGACAAAAGCTGAAAAGCCTAAGACAGTCGTATCCAAGACGACAAAGACACCTGCCCATAAGCTTATAGTGCAGACCGGCGCAGAGGATCATACAGGGCTGTATCTGGCTCTGGGTCTTTCCTTCTTTGTATTGCTTCTGGCACTGCGCAGGAGATGCTTCAGATAGAGAATTATCTTATCCTTCTTGCAATTTCTCTGATAATGCTCGTAATGGTGAGATCAAGGCGAAGAAAAGAAAACTAAAAGCAACATGTTAAGACTGCCGGTGCATTGACGCCGGCAGTTGTTTCAAGGGTGAGAGGCATGTTGGAGGTCTTTAAGTAGGTGTGTGATAATCAGGAGTATTATATAAATTATGGAATTGATAATTGTTATAGCAGTAATTGTTGGCATATTATTGCTTGTTATTGGAGCTATTTGTAAATCGCCGTTTAATTATCCATATTTTGAAAAATACATAGATGTAACCGGACGACGAAATCCGCAGGTGTCGGAATTGCTAGATGAGTTTATTTCTAAGGATAGGATGGTTCAAATAAATAGACACCAACAATTAATAGAACAATGGAAATCTGATTGCCAACAGAAGGTTCAAGAGAGTAAGCTACATAATCTTAGACAAAGACAATATGAGGATGCTATCGATGATACGCATGCGTATCGTTTTACACTATATCGCCGACAAACGAAATATAAACAGGTGAATTATACTAAAACAGCATATAAAGTGAATAATGATATTGCATCATACACATGCGATTATAGCTATTTAGCAAATCGTAATACTGAATTATCGAAGATTGGTTATGAGACCAGTCTGAAGAAGTATTTCAGTAAGCAGCAGAGATGTTTGATGACTTCACAGTTAAGAAGACAGATTATAGAACGAGATAATTATACATGTCAGATCTGCGGTAGGTATATGCCGGATGAGTTTGGCCTTGAGGTAGATCATATTGTCCCTGTTGCAAAAGGAGGTAAGAGTGTTCCATCTAACCTTCAAGTACTTTGCATAAAATGTAACCGCAGTAAGCATGACAAATGGTGGTTTGAAAATAATAATCAAATACATCAGTCATAGCTAAACCAAATGGGATAAATTTTTTATATCAAAAGGTATACTCTAAAACCAATCCTATCGATACATAACGCAAATAATGTTACAAAAGGGAGAAGATCAAACCGTGACAAATAAATCTATTACATGCAAGTATTGCGGATCCGATTACCGCACGCCCACATCTGCAAATTTTATTTATTTCTGTCCGCAGTGTCATAAATATAACGGCTTCGAATGTGAAAAGGGCTATGGGCCCATAACCCCCTGTCACATTTACCTTGGCGACAGACAGATAGCACGGATAGAGGGAGATAAAGATTACAGATTAAAGTCCGTGGCTCTGGATATAGACGAGGCCCTTAAGAACGGTACTTACAGCCTTGATGCATATGAAGAGGCCATAGAACTGATATCTAAAAAGCTATCATCATTGGAATAGAGATCCTAAAATCAGGAGGGTAAAATATGAAGCACGAATGCAAGATCACCGTTTTGGAAACAAAGGTATTTCCGGAACTTCAGGAGCAATATCTGGCAGACCCCTCATCCGGCCCTTGTCCTTTCTTTCATGCCGGTGACGAATTTGTTTTAAAACGCACGCCGGAGCAGGACGATTTTTACCACTTGATGAACGGCAAGTTTTGCGGTGAGGCCTGGGATGCAGTAAGCAGATATGTTTACACGGCTCTTCAGGGCGGAGTAAGACCCGCTATGTGGATTAAGATACCTTGATTGATTTAAAGAAAAAGGAGGTGCTTCTTGTGAAGCACCTCCTTGTATTTTTATTTAACTCTGCGTTTTACACGGATCATTGATAATGACAGAAGAGTCATGATAATTATCATAAGAGGAATGATTATATTTGTTTCATCTCCTGTGGGTGTGATGGAGGGAGATCTTTTTCCCTTTTTACTTTCTGATTGAGACTCCGTTGGAACGGTCTCTGTCTCAGTTTCTTCGCCGCTTTCGGAACTGTCCTCCGAGGAGTCTTCCGTTGTTGTTTCCTCCGGTAAGGGCTTATCCTCCAGTACCAGATGGTTATTGTCCAGTACGGATATGGCTCCTTCTTCATCTGAAACATTTGCTTCCTTAAGGGTTACAACGCCTTCTTCGTCAACTGCAAAGACTATAACAGTCGTAACTCTTGCCAATCCTGCGGGAGCAACCACTTCTTCCAGTGTATATTCGCCTGCAGCCAGCTCGAATTCGTAACCGCCCTCATTATCAGATACCCATGTAAGTATCTCCGTGCCGTCCATGGAAGATATCTTTATATGGGAACCCTCCACTTCGGATCCGCCGAAAACCTTTTTTGATAAAAGGACTTTATGCCGTTGTATTTTGTTGTTTACGATGGTTATCTCAGTCCAGGAAAGATCATCCGGTACAAAGATGGAAGCTGTGGAAGGAGGCTCGATCTTAAAGACAGTATCCTCCGGCAGGGTCTCGTATCCGTCAGGCGTTTCTATCTCCCTTATAATAAGCTCGTTTCCTATTCCCTGCGCAAGATAATCATCCCAGACAGGGTAGAGCGTATTATCGCTTTTGCATAAGAGTTTTACATCCTTTAGATCGATGATACCTGAACTGTCTGTGGAAAATTCTCCCAGTTTTCTTTCTTCGGGCATGGTCTCCAGGATCTCGAATTTAACGCCTGAAACAGGAAGCCCTTCCTGATCCACCTTCTTTATTCTTATGTTTGTATAACCGGCCTCTGCCATTATCGAAAGGAAGGAATCAGACTGCTTTCCTAAAGTCAGCCAGGGGATATCTGCTCCTGTTATAGTGTCTGAAACAGTGGCTCCGTCCTTCCACTGTGATCCTGTATCATCTTCCTTGATGATGACTCCCGACGGGAATCTGAAATTCAGACGGTAATTATTCTTTATGGCGTCGCTTACACTATCCTGCCATACGACCTTAATGCTGTTGATCTTTGCAGAAAGAGGTATCCGGATGGATCCGTTGTCAATGGACTGACTCACTTCCTGTATGGAATTGCCTGAGCTGTCAGACCTAAAATAACCGTAATCCGTGTTTGGATCAAGATTGGATATATCAAAGATAAGCCCGATATCTTTGCCCTTGATCCCGCTTCCGGCTGTAAATTCCGTTGACAGGATAATGCTGCCTTTATATTTTTCCCCTTCCGGTCCGATAGTGCCATCATATGAATCAGCTGATGCAATAGTCGGAAATGCCATAAGGGCAGTGATGATAACTGTAAAAGCAAACGAAAGTATCTTTTTGAAATTAGTTTTCATATAGTATATCTCCATTAAAAGATGCAAGGTCTCCTGCTAGGGAAAGTTTAACATACCAGTATATGATAGTAAAAGGGGTTAATTATTTTATACGGCAGGTTTTGTCTTCTTTTTCTTTGCAGCCACATTTATTGCGATATAAACGGAAAGAAGAACTGCGATGGATAATACCATGATCAGTATCATTTTCGCTTCAGTGACCGTATGCCCGAAAAAGTCAGGTTCGCAGTCTATGCTCTTTTTTACTCCATAGACCATTTCCTGAGGAACGCCTGCATCTGCCATTGCATTAAAAGCTCCCTTTGTAAAGGCATTCTTAAGGTAAGATGTGCAATAAGTTCCCGGAAGGAAGGAGAGCACTCTCTGTAGGCCTGCTCCGAAATTGCTTATGGGCATATATGCTCCGCAGATAAAACCGTAAGCACTGCTGACGATGGAACCCACAGCTGATGCTGCTCCCTGGCTTTTGAGGGGATAGCAGATAATGGAAGAAAGAGCAGTGGCAAACATGCATGTCAGGAATATTCCCAGGGCAGCCATAAGGATCGTGACTGATGACATATACCATCCTGTTGCTCTTAAATATATAAGAGAGATGCCAAGTGTAATAAAGTTTATAAAGAGTGTGCTTATCAGCGTAGATACATAATAGGACAGAGCAAGAGTGGTGCTCTTTACGGGAGCCATGGTAAGGTCCTTTATGGCTCCGTTCGATCTGTCCTGTATCATGACAAGATTTACGCAGAAGGTTACGGTAACACAAGATACTGCCAGCAAAGATGCCACCAGCTGACCTCCCACAAGTCCGTTAAGGAGCCGGTCCTCAAGGATAAATCCCTCCGGGACGGCTGCTCTGTAGGAATCCCTGTAGATCCTGGCTAAAAATGTCGAATAAAGAATGAGCAGTATGGCAGGCGTTATAAGTGATGTGAAGAACATTCCCTTGTCTTTAAAGAAAAGCTTTGAATGCCTTTTAACAAGTTCTGATAGCATTTTAATTACCTGCCTTTCCCAGAATTTTTCCTGTTACATAAAGGAACACATTATCCATGCCGCCCTTGGTTATCTCGTAATCGCGGAAAAGATCCTTATGAGAAAGTATAAGCTCCGTAGCTTCGGATGTGTCGTTGATCTCTATCTGATAACCGTCTCTTATTTTTGTTATCTTTCTCCCCTCTGCTGCAGTTAAGGCATCTTCCTCTGTAATTCCGTAAATGGTTATAAGATCCTTGGCATATTGGGTCTTAAGCATATGGGGGGTGCCTGATGCGGCCTTTTTCCCGCTGTCTATTATAACTACATAATCTGCGGGCGCAGCTTCTTCCATGTAGTGTGTCGTAAGCAGGACTGTCATATTCTCCTTCTTACGGAGATCTTCGATAACATTCCATATAATGCTTCTTGTGTGAGGATCCAGCCCTGTTGTGGGCTCGTCCAGTATCAGGATCTCAGGGGAATGGAAGAGGGCTCTTGCAATATCTATCCTTCTTCTCTGCCCGCCCGAAAGCTTCCCTACCACATGATCCGTAAGGTCCTCTATATCAAGGAGGGAAGCGATCTCTTTATATCTTTTTTTAAAACTGCTGCCTTTTATACCGTAAAGAGATGCTCTTGATCTGAGATTGTCTTTTACGGTTAGGACCTTATCCAGAACACTGTCCTGAAAAACAACGCCGATCCTTTTTTTGATCTCATCCATGTCCCTATCTATATCCATACCGCAGACTTTAACGGAACCAGAATCTCTTTTTAATTGTCCGCAAAGTATAGAAAGAGTAGTTGATTTTCCTGCACCGTTAACACCCAGGAATGCGAAGAGCTCTCCCGGCTTTACAGAGAAGGATAGATCGCTTACAGCCTTCGTTTTACCATAGGATTTGTGCAGATTTTCTATATCTATTACATGCTCCATATTCTTTATGATGTGCTCCTTTTTATTATTAAAGCCATTAAGGGTCTTTCCTTAATGGCTTTAATTAATGATGCCGGCGACCGGAATCGAACCGGTACGGTGTTGCCACCACGGGATTTTAAGTCCCGCGCGTCTGCCTGTTCCGCCACGCCGGCATTATGTCCCGCATTTAAAGGACATAAAAAAGCGGGTGATGGGAATCGAACCCACATGTCCAGCTTGGAAGGCTGGTGTTCTACCACTGAACTACACCCGCAAA
>CADBUJ010000063.1 GCA_902797845.1 uncultured Eubacteriales bacterium
ACCGTCCCCTTAAAAAAGACAGAGACCTTGAGATGAGTATCGGAAAAGAAGTGGAGATCAAGCTTTTCAAGGCTCTTAACGGCTCAAAGGAATATGTGGGAGTGCTGAGTTCTTATGATGCCGATTCTGTTTCCATAGAGACAGAAGAGGGAGAGACCATTGTATTTTCAAGGGATGATATATCCCTTATAAGATTATATTTCAGATTTGATATTTAAGTTCCAATTAAGGAGGAAAAACTGATGTCTGACGAACGCGATTTAATTGAGGCCCTTAATCAGATAGAAAAAGAAAAAGGGATCGATAAAGAGGTGCTTATAGAAGCGATCGAGAATTCTCTTCTTGCTGCATGTAAGAATGAGTTCGGAAAAGCTGATAATATACGTGTAAATATAAACAGAAATACCGGAAAGATATCTGTTATATCAGACAAGGATGTCGTGGAGAAGGTAACTGACAAAACAACACAGATCAGTCTTCAGGAAGCAAAGCTCCGTGATGAGAATTATCAGATCGGTGACAAGATAGGTCTTGTGGTCACTCCCAAGAACTTCGGACGTATAGCGGCAGGCAAGGCAAAACAGGTTGTAGTACAGAAGATAAGGGAAGAAGAGAGAAAATCTCTTTACAATCTGTATTACGACAAGGAAAGAGAGATCGTTACAGGTATCGTTCAGAGGTATGTAGGCAATAATATCTCCGTAAATCTGGGCAAGGTGGATGCAGTCCTTACTGAAAAGGAACAGGTTCCCGGTGAGGAGTTCAGACCTACCGAAAGGATAAAGCTCTACGTTGTGGATGTAAGAGATACATCCAGAGGACCCAGGATAACAGTATCCAGAACACATCCCGAGCTTGTAAGAAGGCTTTTTGAGCAGGAAGTTACGGAAGTCAGGGATGGTACCATAGAAATCGTGGCCCTTGCCAGGGAAGCCGGATCAAGGACAAAAATGGCAGTATGGTCCAATGATGAAAACGTGGACCCTGTGGGCGCATGCGTAGGCGTTAACGGATCCAGGGTAAATGCCGTTGTAGACGAGCTCAGAGGAGAAAAGATAGATATAATCAACTGGAGCGACGATCCTGCAGAGCTTATAGAAAATGCCCTTAATCCTGCAAAAGTCGTATATGTGGATGTTGATGAAGAGGCACATACTGCATCTGTAGTTGTCCCGGATTATCAGCTGTCTCTTGCCATCGGCAAGGAAGGACAGAATGCAAGACTTGCTGCAAGGCTCACCGGATATAAGATAGATATAAAGAGCGAAACTCAGGATCTTTTGGAACAGGAAGCACTTAAGGCTTCCCGGGAAGGGGTTGAAGACAGTGAAGAGGAGACCGAAAACGCTCCGGAAACAGGAGAAAGAGCAGAAGAAGAAAATGAAGGCCTTTTTGAAGAGACTCCCCAGGGACAGGAAGAAGAAAGTGAAGAAAGTGATACGGCTGGGGAAGATCTTGAAGAGGCTGTAGAAGAAGATCTTTCAGAAGATATGTCTGATGCAGAAGATGATGGCGGAGAGGACTTAGAGGAATCTGATGAATGATAAAAAAACTGTTCTCAGAAAATGTGTTGCCTGCAATGAAATGAAAGACAAAAGAGAACTGTTTCGTGTCGTAAGGGACAAAGACGGACAGGTATTTCTTGACAGTACGGGAAAGGCGAACGGCAGGGGAGCTTATGTATGCAGGCAGAATTCCTGTATAGAGACAGCTTTCAAAAAGAAGGGTTTTTTAAAGGCATTTAAGGTAGTGCCGCCTGAGGATCTCAGACTGCTTCTCTTAAAGGAGATAAACAGATGAGGGACAGAATATTATCCACTCTGGGTCTCTGTAAAAAAGCGGGCTTTTTAAAAAGCGGAGATCAGGCGGTAATGGATGCCGTAAAGGAGCATAAGGCACTGTTAGTCATAATAGCCGAAAATGCTTCGGATAACACGAAGAAAAGATTTAAAGATAAATGCAGCTTCAGAAATATTCCGTGCTTTACATATTCGGAAAAAGAGCAGCTGGGAAAGGCTCTTGGGTCCGGAGAAAAAGCTGTTGTGGCAGTAACAGACAAGGGATTTTCTGAAAGCATCACTAAAATACTGACCAGGGCTTAAGGAGGAAACTATATGGCCAAAATGAGGATTCACGAACTGGCAAAGGAGCTTGATGTCAAGAGCAAGGACATTATAAACGTGCTCCAGAATTACGGAGTTAATGCGGAAAGTCACATGACGATATTAAGTGACAAGACCGTGGACTTTATCAAAAAGGTTTTTAAGCTTTACAAGGAAAAGGCTGAAAAGGAAGCTCAGGAAGGCGTTAAGACCGAAGTTGAAATAAACAACGAAAAGGCAGAGGAGCCGGCAAAAGAGACCGGAGCCTCTTCAAATGATGCCAAAAAGCCTGAAGAACAGGAAAAGCCGGAAGCGAAACCTGCTAAGAAAACGGCAAAAGCCAAGAAGGAAGAGCAGCCCGTATCTTCTGAGGACCCTAAAAAGGAAGTTAAGGCCGAAGAAGAAAAGGCTGAAGAAAAAGAGGCTCAGAAAGTTGAAGGCCTTGAGGAAAATAAGGTCGAAAAGTCAGACGAATCCCTGGCAGAGCCTGTGGAAGAAAAGGCCAAAAAAGTAAAAGAAAAAGCTGAAGAGAAGAAGCCCCAGATTAAAGAAAAAGAGGTCAAGGAAGAAGAAAAGCCCAGAAAAACGGTCAGGACACCCCAGCAGATAGAAGCTGATCTTAAAAAGGCAAACAAGGCAGAAGCAGATAAAAAGAACTACAGAAGGAAGACAGACAGAGGAGACAGAAAGCCCCTTGATAACGACCGCAAAGAGCGCGTAAGGGACAAGAGTGCCTCCAGAGGAGAAGGATCTGAAAAAGCCGAAAGAAGCGAAAGACCTGCAAGAAGAAGA
This sequence comes from uncultured Eubacteriales bacterium, assembly GCA_902797845.1. Classification (GTDB taxonomy): domain Bacteria; phylum Bacillota; class Clostridia; order Lachnospirales; family Lachnospiraceae; genus RUG14319. The sequence continues at coordinate 2,895 of CADBUJ010000063.1, forward strand.
AATGACGAAAGATCTCAGGATCAGAGAAGGCCTTTTGATAAGGATACATCAGAATCAAGAGGAAGAGACAATACAAGAGGCAGGTCCGAAAGAGTAAGAAACGAAGCTTCCGAGGGTGTTCCTTCGGACAGAAAAGATAACAGAAATGCCAGAAGAAACTTTAAGGATTCCAAAGATAAGATGCGGGATCAGGAAAGAGACAGAAAAGGCGGAAAGAAGCAGGAAAAGAACATCCAGCTTGAAAAGAAGACTGTCGGACCTCCTGTCCATAAGCAAAAACCCGTTGAGGAAAAACCTGAGATCATTACTATCCTTGATACCATAACGATCAAGGATCTGGCAGATAAGATGAAGGTGTCAGCTTCCGACATCATAAAGAAGCTCTTTATGCAGGGCAAGATAGTTAATGTAAATTCGGATCTTTCCTTTGAAGAGGCTGAGGCCATCGCCCTTGAATTCGAGATAATGGTAGACCACGAGGAAGTGGTGGATGTCATTGAGGAGATGCTCAGGGAAGAGGAAGAAGACGAGAAGGATCTGAAGCCGAGACCTCCCGTTGTCTGCGTAATGGGTCATGTTGACCACGGAAAGACTTCTATCCTGGATGCCATCAGAAAGACTAATGTAACATCAGGAGAGGCCGGAGGCATCACACAGCATATCGGCGCTTATACGATCAATATACATGACCAGAATATAACATTTTTGGATACACCGGGCCACGAGGCCTTTACAGCCATGCGTTTGCGTGGCGCTCAGGCAACTGATATCGCCATACTTGTGGTGGCTGCGGATGACGGCGTTATGCCCCAGACAGTTGAGGCAATAAATCATGCCAAGGCTGCAGGCGTAGATATTATCGTTGCCATAAATAAGATAGATAAGCCTGAAGCGAATATAGACAGAGTTAAGCAGGAACTCACGGAATACGAGCTTGTTGCAGAGGACTGGGGCGGACAGACGATCATGGTTCCCGTTTCCGCACATTCTGGAGAAGGACTCGATACTCTGCTCGATATGATACTTCTGGATGCGGAAGTTAAAGAGCTTAAAGCAAATCCTGACAGAAATGCAAGAGGTATCGTTCTTGAAGCCAAGCTTGATAAGGGCATGGGCCCCGTTGCAACCGTGCTTGTACAAAAAGGTACTCTTAACGTTGGTGACAATATAGCCATAGGAACTGCATACGGCAAGGTAAGAGCCATGACAAACGATAAAGGCAAAAGGGTGAAGACTGCCGGACCGTCTGTGCCTGTTGAAGTACAGGGCCTTAATGAAGTTCCTGAGTCAGGCGAGATAATGGTAGCAACAGATACAGACAGAGAAGCAAAGAACATGGCAGCTACATTTGTGGCATCAAAGAGGGAGAAGCTTCTTAAGGATACCAAGTCGAGACTTAATCTTGACAGCATCTTTGAACAGATAAAAGAAGGTAATCTTAAGGAACTGGATATCGTTGTTAAAGCAGATGTTCAGGGATCCGTGGAAGCTCTTAAGCAAAGCCTTGAGAAACTGTCCAATGATGAAGTTGCAGTGAAAGTAATACATTCAGGAGTCGGAGCAGTCAACGGATCAGACGTAATGCTGGCATCTGCATCAAATGCTCTTATTATCGGCTTTAATGTGCGTCCTGATGCACAGGCTAAGATCGATGCTGAAAGAGATAATGTGGATATAAGACTTTACAAAGTAATATACAATGCCATCGAAGATGTGGAATCAGCCATGAAGGGTATGCTGGAGCCTACTTACGAGGACGTTGTAATAGGTCATGCAGAAGTAAGAGCTACTTATAAAGCATCAGGAGTAGGAACTGTCATAGGCGGATATATGCTGGACGGCAAAATGGAAAGAAACTGCAAGGCCAAGCTTTTCAGAGACAATATCATGATCTATGACGGCGCCGTAGCTTCTCTCAGAAGGTTTAAAGATGATGTTAAGGAAGTTCTTAAGGGTTACGAATTCGGTATGACCCTTGAAAACTACAACGACATCAAGGAAGGCGACCAGATCGAAGCATATGAAGTTCGTGAGGTTCAGAGGTGATCTGATTAAAATATGAGAAAGAACAGTATTAAGAACATAAGAGTCAATGAAGAAGTGTTAAGGGCCTTAAGCAGGATCATAACAAGAGAGCTTAAGGATCCCAGGATAGATCCCATTACTTCCGTTACTGCTGTTGACGTTACACCTGATCTTAAGGAGTGCAAGGCCTATATCAGCGTAATGGGAGATGCCGAGAAAAGAGAACAGACATATGAAGGCCTTACAAGTGCCATAGGATTTATAAGAAGGACACTGGCAAAAGATCTGAATCTCAGGAATACGCCCGAGATAAAGTTTATCATGGATAATTCCATAGAGTACGGCGTTAACATGTCCCACTATATAGACGAGGTCAACAAGGATATAACAGATAAAGAGGAAGAAGATGAAGAGTGATCTTCTGAAAGCCATGGAAGGCGTAAAGTCCGTTGCCATAGCCGGACATACAAGGCCTGACGGGGATTGTATCGGCTCCGTAATGGGCCTGTATAATTATATAAAAGACAATCTGAAGGATGTTGAAGCGGATGCTTATCTGGAAGCGGTTCCGGGATGCTTTGACTTTATACCTTCTATTTCCGATGTGAAGCATTTTCTGCCTCATGATAAAGAATATGACCTTTTTGTCCTTATGGATACAAGCGATGAAAAAAGGACCGGAGTTGCAGGGGAACTAATAAAAACAGCCAAAGAGCTGTTTATAGTGGATCATCATATATCTAATTCCATGGATGTAAATCTGGGGACTATCGAGCCGTCCTCCAGTTCGACCTGCGAAGTTCTCTTCGGTCTTCTGCCGGAGGAGAAGATATCCTTAAACACGGCAGTCTGTCTTTTTACGGGTATCGTAACGGATACGGGCTGCTTCCATCATTCCAACACCGGAAGAGAGACCATGGAAATAGCAGGAAAACTCTTGGATAAGGGTGTCGAGAATGATGTGATAATAGATAGAGTCTTTTACGAAATGACTTTTACACAGAATAAGCTTCTGGGAGAATGTCTTAAAGAAGCAAAGCTCCTTGACGAAGGCCTTTATATCTATTCTGTAGCGTCAAAGAACCTGCTTTTAAGATATGATGCCAAAGCATCAGATCTGGAAAGCGTGGTAAATCAGCTGAGAGTAACAAAAGGCGCAGAAGTTGCCGTTTTCTTTACGGAGATAGGAGAGGAGACATATAAGATAAGCTTAAGATCCAACGGAAGGATCGACGTAAATGCCGTAGCATCTCTTTACGGAGGAGGGGGCCATATACTGGCTTCAGGGTGCACCGTAAAAGGTATACCCGAAAAGATAATGGAAGAGATGACGGTTTTGTTCAATAAACAGCTGGAGACATGCGAAAAATGAAAGACGGTATAGTTATACTCAATAAAGAAAAGGGTCTTACTTCCCATGATGCCGTCTTTAAGCTAAGAAAGATATTACAACAAAAGAAGACCGGACACATAGGCACTCTTGACCCGCAAGCGGAGGGAGTGCTTCCTGTTTTAACGGGGAAGGCAACGAAGCTGGCTGAGCTTTTTTCGGGACAGGATAAGGTATATACAGGTGAGATCATATTCGGTATAGAAACAGATACGGGAGATCTAACGGGGAATGTCATCTGTAAAAATGATCTGGGAGATGCAGAAAAGTGGCTGAATGAGAACAGGGAAGACATCGAAAAAGCCATATACTCTTTTAGGGGAGACTATATGCAGATCCCGCCCATGTATTCTGCAAAGAAGATAGACGGTAAAAAATTATACCAATATGCCAGGGAAGGTGTTCAGATAGAGAGGAAGGCGGCCAAGGTCCGCATAATCTCCATAGAACTAAAAGATCTGTATATAAAGGAAGGCATGCCTTCCGGAAAGATCAGAGTAAGATGCTCCAAAGGCACTTATATAAGAACCTTGTGCTCAGACATTGGGGAAAGGCTTGGGATAAAGGCTGCCATGGGGGATCTTACAAGAACGGCTGCAGGAGATTTTACTCTTGAGCATGCTTACAGGCTTAAAGAGATCGAGGCTCTTACAGATAAGGATTCCTGCATCATTTCCATGGATGAGCTTCTTAAAGGATTCGAAAAGATAGATCTTGATGAAAAATGCTCTTTTACGGTAAAAAACGGAAATAAGATCCGTAAAAGAGATATATTTTCAAATGATGCGGATATAAAAGGAGATCCTGCGGATATTTACAGGATGTATTCCAAAGAGGGCGACCTTATGGCTCTTTATATTGACGAAGGAGAATGGCTCAGGCCATATAAAATGTTTGTTTAAATATGGATATAATAAGAGATCTTAAGAATGTTCAATTAAAGGATTCGGCAGTGGCCATAGGAAAATTCGACGGACTTCATCTGGGCCATAAGCTTCTTTTTGATGAGATAAAGAGCAAAAAGAAGGAAGGGCAGCAGTCGGTGGTGCTTACATTTGTTGATCCTGTAAGATCTGATGGAACAGATCCTTCCGGAAAGAATATCTTCTCCATAAAAGAAAAGAGAGAGATATTAAGGGGTATGGATATGGATGTACTGGTGGAGCTTCCGTTTACAAAGGAATTGTCATCCATGGATCCGAACACATTTGTAAAAGATATCCTTTCTGAGAGCCTTGGAACAAGATCTGCTGCAGTTGGAGAGGATTTCAGATTCGGTCATAAAAGAGCCGGAGATGTGAGAATGCTGAAAGAGCTTGGAAAAACGTACGGGTTTTCCGTTTCGGAGTTTAAAGATCTTTGCACAGAGGTGCCTGATTCTCTCAGATCGGAGGATATTAAGGGGGAATGCCGCATCAGCAGCACCCTTATAAGAAAAGCTCTTTTAGAGGGAGAGGCGGAGTTTGCATCCTCCCTCCTGGGACGTGATTATTTTATTGAAGGCATCGTAAAAAAAGGAAAGGGCCTGGGCCGCACAATGGATATGCCAACGATAAACATGTCTTTCGATAAGGAAAAGCTTGTGCCCAGGGAAGGTGTTTACGCCTCTGTTACGGTTGTTAAGGGAAAAGAATACTTCTCCGTTACCAACATAGGGAGGAATCCTACTGTTAAGGAAAACGGTGATATAACAGCAGAAACATTCCTTTGGGATTTTTCCGGAGATCTGTATGATGAAAATGTAATGGTCATACCTAAAAAATATCTCAGAGGCGAGCAAAGATTCGGCACTGTAGATGAGCTTAAAGAACAGATGCAGAGGGATATGGCAACTGCCTTGAGAATTCTAAACGAGGATAATAAATGAGAGATCTGATACTGGCCTCATTGTCGCCGAGGAGGCAGGAGCTTTTAAGATTTATAACAGAGGACTTTAAAGTAGTCCCTGCGCATGTTGACGAGGATATTTCCGAAAAGATGCCCGATAAACTTACTATGGAGCTTTCCGCCATAAAGGCTGAAGCTGTATTTAAGGATAATCCTTCTCATATAGTTATCGGTTCCGATACAGTGGTATATAAGGACGGGCGTATACTGGGAAAGCCTGCCCATAAGGACGAAGCATTCCGAATGCTGAAAGAGCTTTCGGGATCAGTACATGAAGTTTATACAGGCGTTACTGTGCGCTCCTCTGAAAAAACCGTAACCTTTTTTGAGAAAACTGAGGTTGCATTTATAGATATGTCTGATGAAGAGATATTGTCTTATATAGGGACAGGAGAACCCATGGACAAGGCCGGAGCATACGGGATACAGGGGCTGGGAGCAAGATTCGTAAGATACGTATCAGGGGATTTCTTTACTGTTATGGGCCTCCCGGTCAGCAGGCTCTACATCACTCTTAAAAAGGAATTTCCCGAGATCTTTCAATAATAATGCCGCATCACGGCGATAAATATGCATTATTATAATTCCGACTTCTTAAAGGTATTAAGCATAAAATCAAAGTATTATCATAAAAAATACAAATTCCTGATGTTTTTATCGGACGTTTATAGTATACTGTTTTTGAATAATTTTGAGAGGTGTTATGCAATATGAAACCTTATGCTGAATTAACTAAAGAGGAACTTATATCTTTAAAGGAAGATCTTTTAATCAAATATAAGGAAAAGCAGGATCTTGGGCTCAATCTTAATATGGCCAGAGGAAAGCCCTCCAACGCTCAGCTCGATCTTTCAAAAGGTCTTATGGATGCACTTAACGGAGATTCCGACCTTAAAGATGAAAACGGCGTTGACTGCAGAAATTACGGAGGCCTTGACGGTATTCCAGAAGCAAAGAGGCTTTTGGCACAGGTGTCCGAAGTAAGTCCTGATAAAATAATAATCTTCGGTAATTCATCACTTAATGTTATGTACGATACGGTGGCAAGAGCAATGAGCCACGGAATTATGGGAAGTACGCCCTGGTGCAAGCTCCCGGAGGTAAAATTTCTTTGTCCTGTACCCGGATACGACAGACATTTTGCCATTACGGAGTTCTTCGGTATAACGATGATAAATATACCCATGTCGGCAGACGGCCCCGATATGGATATGGTGGAAGAATATGTAAATAACGATGAGACTGTAAAGGGAATATGGTGTGTGCCTAAATACTCAAATCCCCAGGGAAGCACATATTCTGATGAGACAGTAAGGCGATTTGCAGCACTTAAGCCTGCAGCCAAGGATTTCAGGATCTTCTGGGACAATGCATATGCGGTCCATCATCTTTATGATGATAAACAGGACCAGCTCCTTGAACTTATGGCAGAAGCGGAGAAGAACGGCAACGAGGATATGGTCTACAAATTCTTCTCCACATCTAAAATAACTTTTCCGGGTTCCGGAATAACATGTATCGCAGCTTCCAAAAATAATATAGAGGATATTAAGAATAAGCTCCAATTCCAGACTATAGGTCCCGACAAGGTAAATATGCTCCGCCATGTCAGATTCTTTAAGGATCTTGACGGTATAAAGGCTCAGATGAAGAAGCATGCAGACATAATACGTCCCAAGTTTGAAATGGTCTTAAAGATACTTAAGGAGGATCTTTCCGGACTTGAGATAGGAAGCTGGATCGAACCCAGAGGAGGATATTTTATCTCCTTTGATTCCCTTGACGGATGTGCCAAGAGGATAGTAGGGCTGGCAAAGGACGCAGGAGTCGTTATGACAGGAGCCGGTGCCACATATCCTTATCACAAGGATCCCAGAGATTCCAATATAAGGATCGCACCTACTTTCCCTACCCTTGAGGAAATAGAAGAGGCTGCCAGAATATTTACCATATGCGTAAAGCTGGCATCTGTAGAAAAGCTTTTGGAAGAAAAATGATATTACGCCCCCTTTAATAAAAACACCCCGGGATCTTTCGGATCCGGGGGTATTTTTTTGTTTCTCAGTCCAGGATATATTCCTGATTATATTTGACGATGCTTGTCTCAAAAAATGTTCTAAGGGCGTTTGTCATGTGAGATATGTCCTTGAGACCGCATGTTTCCATGGCGGAGTGCATGGACAGCTGGGCTATCCCGATGTCAGCGGTATGTATCGGAGCATGGCTGAGTGCAATGTTTCCGAGGGTAGTGCCACCTCTGATATCTGAACGATTATAATAAAACTGATAAGGAACGGAAGCCCTTTCACATACCAGCCTTGCAACTGAGCCTGAAACAGCATCTGTCGCATAATTCATATTGGCATTAGCCTTTATAACGATACCCTTATTAAGCACAGGGTGGTTTTCCTTGTCTGAAAGCTCAGGATGATTGGGGTGGAGAGCATGAGCGTTATCGCATGAGAGCATGAAGCTTCTGGACAGTGATCTTAAATGCTCTTCCTTGGATAAGGAAAGATCGCCGGAGATGCGCTCCATGGTGTCTGCGAGAAAAGTTCCGGCTGCTCCCTGCATGGTAAGACTTCCCACTTCTTCGTTGTTAAACAGGACATACATCGGTATGCTCTTTAATGTATCTGATGCAAGGAATGCGGAAAGAGAAGAATAGGCACATGCAAGATCATCCAGCCTGGGGCTTACAAGGAGATCATTTACAAGTGTTCCCTGTGAAGGCTCATACAGATACAGATCGTAAGAAAGGATATCTTCTGAAGGAATGCCGTATTTGCCTGAGATAAGCTTCTTTATTCCGGGTGTATCTTCTGACAAGCCCATTATGGGTACCATATCTTTAAGAGGAGAGGGGCTTATGCCTTTTCTTAATTCGGGATCAAGATGTATAGCCACTCCGGGGATGATGCAACAAGGGTCTTTCAAGTCCACATTTTTAAGTGCGAAACCGGATTCGGTCCTTAAGCTTATCCTTCCGGCCACACTAAGGGGACGGTCGATCCATGTATGCATGACCATTCCTCCGTATGGCTCTGCAACGACCTTTATGTACTCACCGTCCTTTGATTGGAGGTTTTCCTTGAGTCTGAAGCCCGGAGAGTCGTTATGAGAAGCGGTTATCATAAAACTGTAGGGTTTATTCTTAGGTGTTCTGAAAGCTATAAGAGAAGAACCGTTGATCTCCGTATAATATTTTCCCCAGGGTTTAAGGCCCCATTCGTCAGCGGGATCAAGCCTTATGTAGCCTTCCTCATCAAGAATCTCCTTTATTACGTCCAAAGACTGATAAGGTGTAGGACAATTCTTTATAAATTCTGTGATGCTTATCATATTTCTCCTCCTTTAATCAAGGGCTTTATTCTTGCTTTTATGTCTTATTATAAACCACGCTGCTACGGAAATAAGACTGAGAATAAGAACTATGCTTATTATCATTATAGCCGCATGTTCAAAAAAAGTATCCGGCAATATCTTTATTACAGGATCCGTCGTCTCATCAAAGATCCAGTAGTCGTTATTGAAAAGGATGCTGTGCATGAAAACAAAAAATCTGTCCCAGTTCAAATAAATAAAGAGAGCCAGAGCGGCAGGAATAATAATATCAATAAGACCAGCCCAAAGCAGATAAGAATGCTTTTTCTTTTTCCTGAATATATATACAGATCCTGATACAAAAGCTATTCCGGTTATGACGGCAGCTGCTTCAAAAATAAGGAAAATGTTCTTTACTTCCTCAAAATGTATCCTGCCTGTTTCAGACATGGCAAGATCAGGAAAGATCAATTCCTCCGGCCCCGTAAAAGAGTTGTAATCTATAAGGACATCATAATTTCTTATGCATATCTCTTTTGAATATCCTGATGTCCCGGGTATATCCAGTTTATCCACATCCCTGTAATACAGCTGCCTGAAGTGCAAAGTGACAGTAACAGCAAAGGAGATGAAGAAGATTGCTGCAACCAATGACATTATTATCTGAGGGATCAGCTGTTTTTTCGTTTGCATAGGTGCCCCCTTTCAGATTGCAGAGTCTATTATGTCATCTTTTCTTGTGCAGTAAAAGAGCTTTTGCTAGAATTAACATGTATTTGAAAGGAGGAAAGCTATGGAATATATAAGCACGAGAGGAAATGACAAGAGGACGCCATCTATGGCCATTTTAAAGGGCCTTGCTGCAGACGGAGGCCTTTTTATGCCGGAATATATCCCCAAAATGGATATCCCTTTGTCAGGCCTTGCTGAAATGGACTACAGAGAATTGGCTTATAATATCCTGAAGCTTTATCTTACGGATTTTACTGAAGAGGAACTGAGGGAATGCGTAAATAAAGCCTACGATTCAAAATTCGATGATAAAGCCATAGTTCCTCTTAAGAAGAAGGGTGATGCATATTATCTGGAGCTGTTCCACGGCCCGACCATTGCATTTAAGGATATGGCTCTTTCCATACTGCCCTGGCTTCTTACAACTGCCGCAAAGAAGAACGGCGTCAAAGAAAGGATAGTCATTCTTACTGCAACTTCGGGAGATACCGGGAAAGCAGCACTGGAGGGTTTTAAGGATGTTCCGGGTACCAGCATCGTTGTTTTCTATCCAAAAGACGGTGTAAGTCCCGTACAGGAGAAGCAGATGCTTACAACGGGAGGAGAAAATACCTTTGTTGTGGGCATATACGGAAACTTTGACGAAGCCCAGTCGGGAGTAAAAGAAATATTTAATGACAAAGCATTTGAAAAGACACTTAAGGATCGGGGAATATTGCTTTCCTCGGCCAACTCCATCAATATAGGGCGCCTTACACCGCAGATAGTATATTACTATTATGCCTATCTTGATCTGCTTAAAAAGGGCATCATAAAAGAAGGGGACAGGATAAATATAGCAGTACCCACAGGGAATTTCGGAAATATCCTGGCTGCATATTTTGCAAAGGAAATGGGTCTTCCGGTAAACAAGCTTATTTGTGCCAGCAACGAAAATAAAGTACTGTATGATTTCTTTTCCACAGATATATATGACAGAAACAGAGATTTCTTCGTTACCACATCCCCTTCCATGGATATCCTCATATCGAGCAATCTTGAACGGCTGATATACTTGATAACAGGGCGTGATGCGGAAAAAACATCTGATCTTATGAAGAGCCTGGCAGATATTGGAAGATACGAGATATTGCCGAAAGAGGCTGAAGGTCTTGAAAGCTTTTACGGCGGCTTTGCGTCGGAGAAGGAAACAGAAGAGGAGATCAGGAAAGTTTTTGATGATTCCGGGTATGTGATAGATACTCACACTGCGGTGGCTTCCTTTGTTTACAGGAAGTACAAAGAAGAGACAGGCGATGATAGGCCTACCGTGATTGCATCAACAGCCAGTCCCTTCAAGTTTCAGCAGAGCGTAATAAAAGCTCTTTCGCCGGAGGATGCCGGAGACGATGAAGAGATCCTTACTGATAGACTGTCGGAGATAGCAAAGGTGGATATACCTTATGCAGTCCTTTCACTGAGAAATGCACCCATAAGACATGATATAAAATGCTCTCCTGAAGAGATGAAGGAAACATTGATAAGAATATTAGAGAAATAAAAGATACCGGAGGTCACCCTCCGGTATTTTTATCAGTAACCCAATTCTTCTCCCACAAGAACAACTATTATCCTTCCTGCGTCACGGCTTCTTCTCGTAAAGACAAACTGATTGCATATACCGTCGGGAGCGAAGCAGTCCTCGCACTTTCCCGTAGTAACGCAGGGCGTCTTTTTATTAAGCCTTACCGTGTTAAGAGGCGACGCCGTATTTCTTGCTCTGTAAAGAGCCGATTCCATATCAGGAGCTATCTTGTTTACTCCTGCCACTATTATAACATGGCTGGGACCGTATATAAGATTTGCAACGCGGTTTCCTCTGCCGTCTATGTTTATAAGGATGCCGTCCTCTGTGATGGCATTGGTGCTCATCAGATAGTAATCAGACATCACAGCTCTGGAGTAGATCTCTCTTGATTCTTCCGCATCTTTACCTGAAAAGAAATCATAGGTAGTGCAGCCCTTTTCCCTGATCGCATCCAAAAGCCCCATTTTTGCAACTGTCTGGGATCCTCCCCAGGATACGGCAGCATCTGCAGGTATAAGACTTAATATAAGCTCTTTAGCTTTTTCGGAAGTCTCTTCAAAATATGCGGTCATGTTTCTTTTTTTCAGTCCTTCAAGGACTTTTTCCACAGCTTGTTTGTCATAGATCTGTCCCAATGTATTCGTCCTCCTCTGTGTATTTTTCCCGCTTTCTGCGTTTTGCGTATGTGGCACGGATAGAATTAACTGCAGCTCCTATAAAGAATATATACAGGCAGGTTACAAGCCATAAAAGAAGCATGGTTATGCCTGCCAGACTACCGTAAAGGTAGGTGAAATTTGTGGAATACAAAAAATATAACGAGAATATATATGATGAGATTATCCACCCTGCAGCAGCAACTACTGCACCGGGGAACTGGAATATGAATTTCTGGCGCTGGTTCGAAAAATATGTATAAAATGCCATAAATAAAAGGGTTAGCACGATCAAAGTAAGAAATATCTTAAAGCCTTCATATATGATGTCATGTGTTTTTAAAAACGGTATGAATTCCACAAGCTTAGCATAGAAACGGCTTCCGAAGACAAGAAAGAACATGGTAAGGACTATTGCAAGGACGAAAAGAAATACATATATCAGCGATAAAAGCCGTACATAAAAATAATTCCTTGTTTCCTTTACGCCGTATACGGAATTAAGACCCTGACGGATAGCCATCATGGATCGGGATGCTGCCCACAGGGCACCGATTATGGAAACTATCAGCACAACAGGGTTTGAAGCTCTGGCGAGATTTTCAACAACGGAAAGGATAAGCTCGTAGCTGTCCTCGGGAAAGTATGATTCCAGATATACGGCGATATCCGGCGGCTGAAAAGGAAGAGCCTGAAATATTAGCATTACCACCATGGAAAAGGGAATGACGGACAGAGCGATCCAGAAAGCGCACTGGGCCGAATAAGTGGGGATATTTTTGGTTTTATAAATATTGTAAACATCTTTTACGAATTGCTTGATCTTTTCCATGATTATCACCTGTTTCGGTAATGTTAGCATAACCGATATGATTCGTAAAGAAACAGGACTTTAAATAAATTATGCACCCTTTTGCCCTGCGGTGGTATAATCATAGGAAAAGATCTGTAAACACTTATTCTATAGATAATTCGAAGTCTGTGTAGAACCGTAGATTGCATTGATTTAAGCTGAGGATAGTTTTATGAAGAGAAAGATCTTAAAAGGAAAGAAAAGAGTCGTAAGGTATGTTGCTGTTATCATGGCAGCCCTGATGCTCATTTCACTGGGAGCGGATAAGGAATTTGCATTTGCATCAAACGGAGAAGATGATATTTCTTCGGAAGCGGAAATAAGCGGGGAACTTGTAACAGTCAGGGACATAGATCTTCCTGACAGCGATCAGCTTCTGCAGCAGTATATCGAGAATGATGCTTTCGGATATATGGCGCAGATTCCTGCAAAGCCTTTGCTCAAAGCACCCAGAAAAAACAGGCTTAATATCATCGAACAACATGCATACGATGATATCAAGACGAAGGTCTTAAAAATAGCAAACGGGGAGACCAACGACGGTCGTATCTACAATATCCTTGTGACAGAAGATATGATCCGGGGGAATTCCTTTACGGCAGCTGATCTCGGAGTAGAGACGCTGGGTACACAGACATCTTCCGGATTCAGACTCTCTGAAGAGGCAAAGGCAGCACTTTTTGATGTCAGCAAAGTCATAAAGGCTCTTATGCTTGACTGTCCCTACGAGTTTTATTGGTTCGATAAAACGGAAACCATACTCAGTACGTCTGAGAGTGTGGGAGGTTATCAGTATTATTATCCCCAGATAACTGCAGAATATGATCCGGACACAGACTCTATAACCGTAAAACAGGCCAGGTCTACAGGTATTTTATTCTATGTTTCAGCAAATTACAGTCTCAGCGGAGAAGTAGGCACCTTTGAGCTTGATGTGACAAAGACAAAGGCAGCTGCAGGTGTAGCCGAAAATGCCGCTGATGTCGTGGCAGATGCAGCCTCTATGACTGACCTTCAAAAGGTCAATTATTACAGGGAATGGATCTGCAGTCAGGTAGCATATAACAGGATTGCATCAAACGGACAGACAGCATACGGGGATCCGTGGCAGCTTATTTACGTATTTGACAATGACTCGTCCACAGACGTGGTATGCGAAGGCTATGCAAAAGCCTTCAAACTGCTCTGCGATCTTACAGATTTTGAAAGCAACTCTGTGGAATGCCATATCGTTGAGGGAACCTTAAACGGCGGCGACCATATGTGGAACCTTCTGACCATGGACGACGGCAGAAATTATCTGGCTGATGTAACGAACTGTGACTACGGAATGATAGGCTATCCCGACAAATTATTCTTAAAGGGAGATCCCTCGGGAAACAGCAGCAGATATACCATAAGAATAGGATCGGATAACGCATCTTACATTTACAGCGGCCTGGATCAGATCTATCAGGACGATGAAAGGATCATCTCCAAATGCGATTATGATTCTCATACCTTTACAGAGGGAGAGACAGTTGCAGGAACATGTATAAACGATGGATATACAGTTTATGTATGTTCTGTATGCGGGCTGGAAAAGACAGAAACGATACCCGGTTCTCCTGGAGGACATGTCTGGGGGGAATGGACAAGTATTACGGAAGCCACATGCTCAAATGAGGGCGAGGAACAGCGCGTTTGTCAGCTTGACAGCTCCCATACAGAAACGCGAAAGACGAATATCGATCCTGATGCTCATCAGTGGGGAGAATGGAAGGTAATAAAACCTGTCACTGAAACGGAAGAAGGGATAGAAGAGAGAGTGTGCATTTTAAACGCCTCTCACACAGAAAGGCGTGCTATTCAGATAGAAGAGCATAAGCACAGCATGGTGCATGTGGAGGCAAAAACTGCATCCTGTGAAGAAACCGGAAATATATCTTACTGGATCTGCACCGGCGGGAGTTCTTCATGCGGGAAATATTTCCTTGATGAGGCGGGTGAGAATCAGATCAATGAAAGCGATACGGTGATCCCGGCAAAAGGACATGACTGGGGTGACGCGGAATACATATGGAGTGACGACAATACTGCAGTTACAGGCATAAGGAGATGCAAGAATGATCCTTCACATACGGAGGAGATCAGCGTATCATGCAGCGTGGAAGAAATAAAAGAAACAGATACGCTGCCTCCGGGAATAAAGTATACGGCATCATTTGATAAAGAAGGATATAAAGATCAGGAAAAAATAATATACATTCCCATAGATATATCCGGAGCATCAATAGAAGATATACCGGACAAGACATACACCGGAGATCCCTTCGAGCCGGAAGTGACAGTATCATTAGATGGAAAAACACTTACAAAGGATAAGGATTATACTCTAAGCTATTCCGATAATATCAATGTGGGAAACGGAATTATAACAGTTAATGGCATCGGAAAGTATTCGGGGCAGGCAGTAAAGAGATTCAGGATATCTTCCTACATCACCATGCCTAAAACAGCCTCTGTCGGAACTGTAAATGCAGGAAAATTCAAGAAGACCTTGACCTTAACTCCTACAGTAAGGTCCAATGATACATCCATAACCTGGAGCTCCTCTGATATATCCATAGCAACGGTAAATAACAGGGGCGTTGTTACAGGTGTGTCCGATAAGGGAGTAAGTGCTGCAAAAGTTACCATAACAGCAACTACAAAGGACGGTATCAAGGCATCCTGCACTGTAACGGTGGAGGATCCCGTGTCAGCCTTTATAAGGAGGCTTTACAGAACATGCCTAAGCAGAAATCCTGATGCGGGAGGATTTAAGAACTGGTACGAGAGGCTGACAAATAAGACATTTACGGGAGCAAGGGCAGCCTATAACTTCTTTTTCAGCCCGGAGTTCAAGAAAAAGAATTATTGTGACGATCATTATGTAACATATCTTTACAATGCCATACTTGGAAGGTCACCTGATTCAGGAGGAAAAGCCAGCAAGATAAAGCTTTTGGAGAGCGGAAGGACAAGGGAAGAGATATTTAACGGCTTCGTAGTCAGTGCGGAATTCGGGAATCTATGCGGTCAGTACGGCATAGAAAGAGGAGATAAGGTCGGTGTGCCTGAATACGGGACAGCCATTCAGACGGGACCCTGCAGTGCTTGCGGAAAGGAAGATCAGATAATGGCCTTTGTAAGGAGGCTTTACAATGTATGCCTTGACAGAGCGCCCGATACAGGAGGACTTGCAAAGAAGACCATGCAGCTTAAGAGGAAGACTCAGACGGCCAGGCAGATAGCAGCAGGATTTTATTTCAGTGCCGAATTCGGTAAGAAATACCCGGAAAACCGTGAGTTTATAATCAGATGCTACAGAGGCATGCTTGGAAGAACGCCTTCCGAATCAGAGATCCGGAAAAAACTGAATGACATGAAGACTCAATCAAAGACCCAGATATTCAACGGCTTTGCAAATTCCGCTGAATTCGGAAAGATATGCGCAAGGTACGGTATAAATGCAAAATAAGGGACAAAGGGTCGTTGACTTTTGGTTTTCTTATGTTAAAATTAACACTTGTTAAATTATACATCTGACAAAGGCGTTTACTGTGCAAAAGGCATTTCAAAGTCCATCAGAGAGGATCTTTACAGCTGAGAGGGATCCGGCAACATGAATTGCTTAATTTCACACAGCAGCCGCATTTCTGATATGTAGGAAATGCCGTTTAAGGAGCGTTAATCCTTTAAAGAGCGCCGGATTATTCCGGAATTAGGGTGGTACCGCGATCGATCGTCCCTGACTTATGTCAGGGACTTATTTTTTTGAATCATTTATTTACGGAGGGAAGACATGAATAAAAAACCCCAGGAGATCATGGCCAAGGCTTTGGAAGAGCTTAAAAACATCAAAGGATCTGTGGACCTTAACGATCTTAAAGTTAAGTATCTTGGGAAAAAGGGTGAATTCACATCACTTCTTAAGATGATGAAGGACATACCCCAGGAGGAAAGGCCGGCTTTCGGACAGGCAGTTAATGAAGCCAGAAAAAAATTCGAGGATGAGCTTAACGACATTCTTGAGCAATTTGCGAAAAAAGACAGGGAAAAGAAGCTGTATGAGGATGAGATAGATATTACTCTTCCTGCAAGAAAGATAAAATACGGGCACAAGCATCCCAATACCATAGCACTTGAAGAAACAGAGGATATTTTTATAGGCATGGGATATGAGGTGATGGACGGTCCAGAGATCGAATATGATTATTACAATTTCGAGGCGTTAAATATACCTGACGGGCACCCTGCAAAGGATGAACAGGATACTTTCTATATAACGAAGAACCTGCTTCTCAGAACTCAGACATCAGGTACACAGATCCATGCCATGGAGGAGAGACCTTTACCTATTAAGATGATAGCCCCGGGTAGAGTATTCAGAGCCGATGAAGTTGATGCAACACATTCGCCTTGCTTCCATCAGATAGAGGGACTTGTTGTAGATAAGAATATTACTTTTGCAGATCTTAAAGGAACTCTTGCGGAATTTGCCAGAAGGATGTTCGGAGAAGAGACAAAAGTCAAATTCAGACCTCATCATTTTCCTTTTACAGAGCCCAGTGCAGAAATGGATGTAACTTGCTTTAAGTGTAAGGGCGCAGGCTGCAGCATGTGCAAGCATGAGGGCTGGATAGAGATACTGGGATGCGGCATGGTCCATCCCCATGTTCTGGAGATGAGCAATATCGATCCGAATGAGTATACGGGATTTGCCTTCGGCGTAGGGCTTGAGAGAATAGCTCTTCTTAAGTACGAAATAGACGACCTTCGTTTGTTGTACGAAAACGACGTAAGATTTCTGGAACAGTTTTAAGGAGGAGACGTAATATGAATACACCTATATCATGGATCAAAGCTTTTGTGCCGGATCTTGACTGTGATATCAAAGAGTTTTGCGATGCCATGACTCTTTCAGGTACTAAAGTAGAAGGATACAGATCCCTTGACAGGAATCTGGAAAACATAGTCGTCGGAAGGATAAATAAGATCGAAAAGCACCCGGATGCGGAACGTCTCGTTGTGTGCTCCGTTGACGTAGGACAGGAAGAGATGGTTCAGATCGTTACAGGTGCTCCCAATGTGAGGGAAAACGACCTTGTTCCTGTGGTGCTTGCAGGCGGCAAAGTGGCAGGCGGCCATGACGGCAGCCCCAATCCCGAAAACGGGATCGTCATAAAAAAGGGAAGATTAAGGGGAGTGGAAAGCTTCGGTATGATGTGCTCTGTGGAGGAACTCGGATCTTCCAGAGACTTTTATCCGGATGCTCCCGAAGACGGCGTCTTTGTATTCAGCGATGCATATGATGTAAGACCCGGTGATGATGCTATCGAAAAGATGGGCCTTAGGGATGATGTGGTTGAGTTCGAGGTAACATCGAACAGAGTGGACTGCTATTCGATAATAGGTATCGCAAGAGAAGCGGCAGCAACATTTAAAAAGGACTTTGTACTGCCTGCTGTAAGTGTTGAAGAAAACGGCGGAAATGCGGCAGATCTTATAAGCGTTGAGATAAAGGACAAGGAGCTGTGCTCAAGATATACTGCAAGAGTTGTGGAGAATATAAGACTTGCTCCTTCTCCCTTATGGATGCAGAGAAGGCTTTCGGCATGCGGCGTAAGGCCCATCAACAATATAGTGGACATAACAAATTATGTAATGCTGGAATACGGTCATCCGCTCCACGCATTTGACCTTGACAGGATAGCTTCCGGAAAGATCGTAGTAAGAAGGGCAGAGGACGGGGAAAAATTCGTTACTCTGGACGGACAGGAGCATGTGCTTGACAACGATACCCTTATGATATGTGACGGGGAGAAGGAAATAGCCATGGCAGGTGTCATGGGTGGAGAAAACACCATGATCACGGATTCCGTAAAAAGGATGCTCCTTGAATCTGCATGCTTCAACGGAACTAATATAAGGCAGACCGGAAGAAGACTCGGAATGCATACGGAGGCTATGGGTAAATTTGAAAAGGGTCTTGATCCCGAACTTACCATGGAAGCGGTAAACAGAGCATGTCAGCTTGTAGAGCTTTTGGATGCGGGAGATGTGGTATCAGGAACAGTGGATGTATATCCTGAGCCCAAGAAAGAATCTGAAATAAGATTCGATCAGGAAAAAGCAAACAAACTGCTGGGAACGGATGTATCTGAAGATGAGATAACGGATATATTCAAGAGGCTGGAGCTTGTATGGGATAAAGGTACAGGCATCGTAAGGATACCTACATTCCGCCAGGATCTCCTTGCAAATGCGGATCTGGCAGAGGAGGTTGCCAGATTCTTCGGATACGATAAGATACCTACGACTCTTCCCGTGATGGCAGATACGGAGGGCGGACTTTCTGCAGAACTCAGATTCCAGAAAATGGGACGCGAGGCGGCTCTGGCTTATGGCTTTAACGAGTCCATGACATTTTCATTTGAAAGCCCTAAGGTGTTTGATAAATTATGTATTCCCGAGGACAGCATCTTAAGACATGCAGTTCCCATAGCCAATCCTTTGGGAGAGGATTTCTCGCTTATGAGGACTCAAAGTCTTAACGGAATACTTACTTCTCTTTCCAATAATTTCAATTACAGGAATAAAGAGGCAAGACTCTTTGAAATGGCAAAAGTATATCTGCCGAAGAGTCTTCCGCTTACGGAATATGCTGATGAAAGAGTGATGTTTACTCTGGGAGCTTATGGGGATGACATAGATTTCTTCTTCATGAAGGGTGCTGCAGAAGATTTCCTCAGCCGCTGCGGTATAGAAGACATCAAATACGAAAGGCCTGATGACAAGCCTTATCTTCACCCCCTTAAATCAGCCAATATCATTGCATGCGGAAAAGAAATAGGCTTTGTGGGCGCATTCCATCCTGATGTGCTTGACGCTTATGAGATAGAGCGTACAGCCTATACAGCTGTTCTGGATATGAGTCTGGCGATCGGTATGTCCGATTTCAGTATTAAATACAAGGGACTCGCAAAATTCCCCGCTGTTTTAAGGGACATATCCATACTTATGGACAAGCATACACCCGTAGGTGATGTGGAAGAGATAATAAAGAAAAAGGGCGGCAAGATCCTTGAAGGATTTGAGCTTTTTGACATATACCAGGGAAAACAGATAAAAGAAGGCTTAAAATCCGTAGCATATAATCTTACCTTCAGGGCTAAGGGCAGGACCCTTTCCGACAACGAAGTCAATGAAGTAATGGATGCTATCATCGAAAGCTTGTCAAATAAAGGAATGGAGCTTAGAAAATAATGGAAGCTGATATATTGTTATGGTTTCAGAGCATAAGGACACCTGTCCTTGACGGGATATTTAATGTAATATCATTGCTCGGAGAACATGGTTTATTCCCCATATTTATGTGTATCTTAATGATGGCATGGCGGAAAACGAGATACTGCGGAATAGGAGCCGCAATGTCCCTGGCAGCAGAAGCGATCATTACAAATGTGACCCTTAAGCCGCTGATAGCAAGGACAAGGCCCTATGTGGATATAGATGGTCTCAGGGCGGTAAGCTGGAATATACCGATTGATTATTCCTTTCCCTCCGGACATACGGGAGCCTGGTTTGCCGTTGCATCTGCCATGGTGATGCTGGCACCCAAAAAGTTTTCTGTTCCGGCAGCAGTTATGGCGGTGCTGGTGGGGATATCCAGACTGTATCTTGGAGTCCATTATCCAACAGATGTGCTTGCAGGTGCAGCCATAGGCATCATAACAGGTATTATAGCTTCTCTGGTAATAAAAAAGATTGTGATCCCTGCCGTTGAAAAGAGAAAGGAGCAGGGGAAAAACCGTTGAAAGAAAAAAGCTTTTTTTGGTATAATAAGCTGATTTCAATTATTGATACACATGAAGCATTTGAAAGGAGATACATCCAATATGTATGGTTTTGATTCGCTTAAAGAGATTTTAAGAGCTAATCCCAGAAAGATCGTTTTTACAGAGGGTACAGACCCCAGAATACTCGGCGCAGCTTCAAGGCTTTTAAAGGATAAGCTTCTTACTCCCGTTCTGGTAGGAAACGAAAAGGAAGTAAGAGATGCTGCTGCTGCAGGAACATATAATATTTCCGGAGCGGAAATAATAGATCCTGCTAATTACTCTAAGATGGAGCAGATGATAGATGTGCTCTGCGAGCTTCGTAAAAGCAAGGGAATGACAAGAGAAGAGGCTAGAGATACACTTCTTAAAGCTAATTATTTCGGCACCATGCTTGTTAAGATCGGAGAGGCTGATGCGCTTTTGGGAGGAGCAACTTATTCTACAGCTGATACAGTAAGACCTGCCCTTCAGCTTATTAAGACAAAACCCGGAAATACCATAGTTTCCTCATGCTTCATACTTATAAGAGAGAAAAACGTAGGTGAATACGAGATGCTTGCCATGGGCGACTGCGCCATCAATATCAAGCCCACAGAGGATGAGTTGGTGGAGATCTGCGGCGAGACAGCCAATACTGCAAAGGTCTTCGGTATAGATCCCAAGATCGCTTTCCTCAGCTATTCCACAAAGGGCTCCGGAAAAGGAGAGGATGTGGATAAGGTAAGAAACGCATGCGAGAAGGCAAAAGCAAAATATCCCGAGCTGGATATCGAAGGCGAGCTTCAGTTTGATGCTGCTGTTGCTCCTGAAGTAGGACAGCTCAAGGCTCCCGGCTCTGCAGTTGCAGGCCATGCCAATACATTTATATTCCCTGACATCAATGCAGGTAATATAGGATATAAGATCGCTCAGAGACTTGGCGGATTCGATGCTTTCGGCCCTATCCTTATGGGTCTTAATGCTCCCATCAACGATCTTTCCAGAGGATGTAATGCCTCAGAAGTTTATTCCATGGCAATAATAACAGCAGCTCTGGCATAAAATGACAAAAGAATTTAATAAAAAAACCGTAGGTTGGATCATAACGGCCGTAGTCATTGTGGCTGCGGCTGTTGTCATATGGCTCAACCTTAAGGAATATACAGATGACAATGTAAAAGAGATCGACGTGACAGTAGTACATTCGGATAAGAGCAGGAAAACGTTTTCCTATACCACCAGGGAAACATATCTTGGTCCTCTTCTTACGGGAGAGGGGCTTGCCTCCGGCAGAAGTGATGCTCTTATGGGTACTCTTATCGAAACCGTGGACGGAGAATTTGCTGATCAGGAAAAGGACGAATGGTGGGCCCTTTACCGCAACGGAGGCTTCGTTGATACTGTTACGGATAGGACTCCTATAAAAAACGGAGATAAGATCGAGGTTATTTTTACTATAGGATATTAGAGAGGTTTCTATGAGTTTACTTAAAAAATGGGATAAGCAAATGGAACAGATGGCAGCTGATCCCGGCGCCCAGCAAAGATTCTTTATTAATTATTATCAACAGGAGCAGGCTGTTTACGAGAAGTTACTTACACCTCCCATCGAGGCTGTATCAGGTACATTAAAGGAACTGGCAGAAAAATATGATATGGATCCGGTATCCTTTGCCGGATTTATGGACGGCATTAACGAATCTCAGAAAGAGCCTATTGAAGACACATATACTTTGGAGGAGGACTCCAGTATATGTATAGATCCTGACCTTGAAAAGCTATATAAGAACATGGTTAAAGCCAAGGCAGACTGGCTTTACGAGCTTCCTCAATGGGAGGAGCTTATACCGGAGGAAAGAAGAAAAGAGCTTTACAAGGAACAAAAAAGCTCAACTACTATAGTTAAGGGGAAGAAGATAGGCAGAAATGACCCCTGTCCATGTGGCAGTGGACGCAAATATAAAATGTGCCACGGTAAATAAGCCTGCAAACCCGCATAAATAAAGGGATTGCGGGTTTTTTTATGATTCCACATTTTAGGTAATTAAGCCTCGAAAAAGGCGATTAGATAAGTTTTAGATAAGTTTTTTTGCTAATTTCGAGGTTTATTTATGAATTATACAAAGTAACTTTAAATACA
>CADBUJ010000064.1 GCA_902797845.1 uncultured Eubacteriales bacterium
AAGAAGAAACGGAGCGCCCGCTGGTGATGAAGACCCAGATGCCGCTCAGAGAGACAGAGCGCGCCAACTGGAACTGCTTCCTCTCTATCCCCGACGTTGCCGGTGAAGACAGAGAGAAGCTCAACACGGCCACAGTCAAAGACGTGCAGCTGCTCAGACCGCTCTTTGAGTTCTCAGGCGCCTGCGCCGGATGCGGCGAGACTCCTTACCTTAAGCTGCTTTCGCAGCTCTTTGGCGACAGGGCGATAATAGCGAATGCTACGGGCTGTTCGTCGATATACGGCGGCAACCTGCCGACGACGCCGTGGGCGGTCAACGACGAGGGGCGCGGCCCGGCATGGAGCAACTCGCTCTTTGAGGACGCTGCCGAATTTGGTCTCGGCTTCCGCATCAGCATAGACAAGCGCAAAGAATATGCCGAAGAGCTGCTTGTCAGGATGGTCCCGGAACTTGGAGAAAACAGAGTAAAGCAGATTCTTGAGGCGCCGCAGAAGACAGAAGCCGATATCCGCGCGCTGAAAAAACACATCGCTGAGATAAAGTCATATCTTGCGCATAACTAGAGTCCGGAGGGCGAGGAGCTTGATTCGGTGATAGACGACATTGCGAAAAAATCAGTCTGGTGCGTCGGCGGAGACGGCTGGGCATATGATATAGGCTACGGCGGACTTGATCATGTACTGGCATCAGGAGAGGATATAAACATCCTTGTGCTTGATACGGAGGTTTATTCCAACACGGGAGGCCAGGCATCAAAATCAACGCCCATAGGCGCTGTTGCTCAATTTGCCGCAGCCGGTAAGAGGACAAAGAAGAAGGACCTTGGCATGATGGCCGTGTCATACGGATATGTATATGTAGCTCAGGTAGCTATGGGCGCAAGTCCTGCACAGCTTATGAAGGCTGTACAGGAGGCAGAGAATTATCCCGGGCCTTCCATCATAATCGCTTATTCACCGTGTATAAACCATGGTATAAAGGGCGGACTTCGAGGGGCTCAGGCTCATATGAAGCAGGCGGTGGAATGCGGCTACTGGCATTTATGGAGATATGATCCCAGACTTAAGGAAAAGGGCGAGATACCGTTCCTTTTAGACTCCAAGGAGCCCTCAGGAGATTTCAGGGAGTTTATCATGTCTGAGGCAAGATATTCTGCACTTAACAGGACATTCCCTCAAGTTGCGGAAGAGCTGTATCAAAAGACGGAAGAAGATGCCAAAGAGAGATATGATAAATACAGAAGACTTTCTCTCGGACAGAATATTTAATTAAACATCTGACAGCAATAAGGCGGGTACTTTTTATAGGAATCCGCCTTATTTTTGTGTATAATAGAGCTTTGTAAGGAGTGTGACATGAACAAAGCTGAATTCTTGGGAAAATTAAAAGAATATCTGGGTTCCTATAATATCGACAGGTCTGTGATAAACGAAAATTTGGATTATTACAGCATATATATTGATTCTCAGGTAAACAAGGGAAGATCGGAAGAAGATGTGATCAAAGAATTGGGAGAGCCTACCATCATAGGGAGGTCGATTATCGACCAGGTTGCAAGGGAACAGGAAAAAACCGGCAAAGGTTCACGTGTTAAATACACTTATTCCGCACAGGATGACAGTTCTTATGAAAGAGCATCAGATCCGGGAAGGAAGGAAGGATCAGGCGGAAAGGGCCTTTCGGCAAAAGCAAAGATGATCCTTTCCGTTGCGGCTGTATGCATCATTCTATTTTTGGTAGTTGGTCTTATTGCCAGCCTTTTCAGGTTATTCCTGCCTGTTGCCATAGTCGGACTGATCACCATAGGCATAGTTCTTTTAACGGATAAACGGTCTTAAGATGAATATAAACATTATTTGCACAGGAAAAATAAAAGAAACTTATCTTAGGGATGCAATAGAGGAATATAAAAAGAGGATCTCCAGATTTTCTGATATCAAGATAACAGAGGTGCAGGATGAAAAGGACCCTAAGATCCCGTCACCTTCGCTTACGGAAAAGGCAAAAGAAAAGGAAGGTAAGAGGATCATAGAGAAGATCCCGGAAAGATCATTCGTAACGGCTCTTTGCATAAACGGGACCAAATATGATTCCTTATCCTTTGCAGAAGAGATCTCTCAGATGAGCATGAAGGGCATGGGAAGCATCACCTTTATAATTGGCGGATCAAACGGATTATCAGATGAGGTTATAAAAAGAGCAGATTCCAAGATCAGCTTTTCAGATATGACTTTTCCCCATCAGCTTATGCGGGTGATACTTCTGGAACAGATATACAGAGCATTCAAGATTTTAAATAACGAGCCTTATCATAAATAAAGAAATGAAAGTATTAATAGAGTTTTTTGACAATACCATATTAAAGAACCTTACGGGAGTGATCAGCATAAAGCCTGATGTTGCTGCTTTTTTTTATGATAAAAAAGGCGATGATCACAAAAGGGCCCTGGAATGCTTTGATGCATGCAAAAGGTATGTTCCCGGCCTGAGATACGAGCTTATAGGTGTTGATTATTCAAATATAAATGAGGTAGGGAACAGGCTGAGTCAGTA
The DNA here is from genome assembly GCA_902797845.1 of uncultured Eubacteriales bacterium. GTDB lineage: Bacteria > Bacillota > Clostridia > Lachnospirales > Lachnospiraceae > RUG14319. Next base: position 2,554 of record CADBUJ010000064.1, read on the forward strand.
TCTCGACGAGAATATTAACGACGAGATGATCATCGATGTGACCGGTGGATCAGATATAGTCCATTTTGCCGCTTTCCATATCGCTAAGGAGAAAAACAGAGATATACTTTACTCCGATATACCAAACGGAAGGATAAGAGGCTTTGGTAAAGAGGATTATATTTTCTCCAGGACGCCTGTAGATATAGATACCCTTGTAACAGGAGTTCAGGGGCGGATCATCTCTCAGACGGACGAAAAATATTTATTAAAAAACAAAGATGCACTGGAGGCAACGGGAAGAGTTCTTCTTTCTAATATAAATCAATGGTCGCAGGCCTGTTATTATTTCCAGAAGAAAATGGAATACAACAGGGAAACGGGCAGTTATCATTTCAGAAGCAAAGGACAGGGAGATGTGCCGTCCGTAAAAATAATGGAGGCATTTGCCGATACGGAGCTTATTAAAAACTATTCCTACAATAATGCCCGCCTGGAATTCAATATAAAAGACAATTATATAATGGATTCCCTTACCACCTTCGGTGTGTGGCTTGAGCTTCACACATATTTTGCTGCACTTCAGATACCTGAATTATCTGATGTGCGTACAAGTATCAAGATAGACTGGTACAGGAAAGATGCCAACGAAAATGTAGATAATGAGCTCGATGTAACGGCTATAATGGGTCTCCGTCCTGTTATAATGTCCTGCAAATCCTCTGAGAAGGCAGCTTCAGCAGAAGCTCTGAACGAGCTTTATGTAGTCTCAAGGCGCCTTGGCGGAGAATACAGCATACCTGTTCTTGTGTCCTTGGCAGATACAAGAGGCGGGAAATTCGGTCTCAGGAAAAAGGGCAGGGAAATGGGTATTACCGTTATAGGGGAGGAAGAGATTTTAAGCAAGGATTTTCCCGACATACTTATTAAGAAAATAACTGAAAATAAAAAGGGATTTTTTTGATCACTTCAGAATTTAATACTGGGAGGTTTAAACATGACCATTAGAGAAAAGCAGGAGGCTTTGGAAGAAAAGATTCTCAGTCCTTATGCGACGCTCAGTTCCTGTTCCAAGGGAAGGGAAAGGGAAGAACCTCAGGATGATATAAGACCTGTTTTTCAGCGTGATAGGGATCGGATAATACATTCCAAATCCTTCAGGCGGCTGAAGCATAAAACACAGGTCTTTTTCAGACCAAAGGGCGATCACTACAGAACGAGGCTGACGCATACTCTTGAAGTATCACAGATTTCAAGGACTATAGCCAGAGCTCTTAATATGAACGAAAGCCTGACGGAAGCAATAGCACTGGGGCACGATCTGGGGCATACACCCTTTGGACATTCCGGCGAATCCGTTCTTAACAGCATATGTTCCTTCGGGTTCAAGCATAACGAGCAATCCGTAAGGATCGTAGAGGTGCTGGAACGGGACGGCAGAGGTCTTAATCTTACATTAGAAGTAAGAGACGGTATTCTTAACCATTCTCTTTCAAGGGAACCGTCGACGAACGAAGGCAAGATAGTACGCCTTTCCGATAAGATCGCATATATCAATCATGATATAGATGATGCCATAAGAGCACATATCATTACGGAGGAGGATATTCCCAAGGACTTAAGGGATGCTATAGGAAGGAGTACTAAGGAAAGGCTTAATACCCTGATAAACAGTGTTATAGATTCAAGCATGGACAGCAGGGATATAAACATGGATAAGGGCACTTATGATGCCATGATAGACATGCGGAAATTCATGTTCGAAAACGTTTATATCAACAAAGTTGCAAAAGCCGAGGAAAAAAAGGCACAGGATCTGGTAGCTGCTCTGTTCTCTCATTTCATGGATAATCCCCAGGAGATGAGCGTGGAATTTCTTAAGCTTATGGAGAGGGGAGAAACCAAAGAAAGGGTAGTTTGCGACTATATAGCCGGCATGACCGATCAATATGCCACTGATATATTCAGAGACATAGTTCTGCCTACAGCATGGAGCATTTATTAAGCGGAGGAAACAATGTATTATCCCGATGATCTGGTAGAGGAGATCCGTACCAGAAATGATGTGGTGGACGTAATAGGAAGCTATATCAGATTACAAAAAAAGGGAAGCTCTTATTTCGGACTTTGTCCCTTTCATACAGAGAAGACACCTTCTTTTTCCGTAAGCCGGCAGAAACAGATGTATTACTGCTTCGGATGCGGCACAGGCGGCAATGTTTTTACTTTTATAGAGGAATACGAAAACTTTACTTTTCAGGAATCAGTCAAATATCTTGCTGATCGTGTGGGAATAAAGCTGCCTGAAGGAGAGGAGAGCGTAAAGGAAAAACAGCAGAGAGCAAAAAAGCAGATGCTTATGGATGCCAACAGGGATGCTGCATATTTTTATCATCATCTGTTAAGGTCCAGAGAAGGAGAAAAGGCATACAATTATTTAACAGGCAGGATGCTTTCCGATAAGACCGTAAACTCCTTTGGACTCGGGTATTCTCCCAAGTATTCCGATGCGTTGTATAAGTACCTTAAGCAGAAAGGCTATGCCGATGAGATCCTTAAAGAAAGCGGCCTTTTCCATTACGATGAGAAAAGAGGCCCATCGGACAGGTTCTTCAACAGAGTCATGTTTCCGATCATGGATGTTAATTCCAGGGTAATAGGATTCGGAGGAAGAGTTATGGGAGATGCGCTCCCCAAATACCTTAACTCTCCGGAAACATCTCTTTTTGACAAGAGCAGGAATCTTTACGGCCTTAATGCAGCCAGAACATCAAGGAAAAGCTATGCTCTTTTATGCGAGGGGTATATGGATGTCATCTCGCTGCATCAGGCAGGGTTTAACAATGCGGTGGCATCTCTTGGAACATCACTGACACAGGGGCAGGCGATTCTGTTAAAGAGATATTTCGATAAGGCTGTTATTGCCTACGACAGTGACGGCGCAGGAAGAACGGCGGCAATAAGAGCTATTCCCATATTAAGAAATGCAGGCTTTAACGTAAAAGTATTAAGGCTTTCGCCCTATAAAGACCCGGACGAATTCCTTAAGGCAGAAGGCGAAGAGGCCTTTGAAAAAAAGATAAAGGAAGCAGTGCCCGGTTTCCTTTTCGAAATATATGTGCTGGAACAAAGCTTTGATATGTCTGATCCTGATCTTAAGACATCATTTTACAGACAGGCAGCGGAACGCTTTCTCATTTTCGACGATGAGATAGAGAGAAATAACTATATAGAAGCATTTTGCCGTATCTACGATATATCAAGAAAAGAGATGGAATCGCTCATCAATAAGACAGCACTTAAGGTAAAGGCACCAAAGTCTGAAAGGGCGAGAGAACCTTCCCTGGAGAGGCAGGGTGCGGACGATGTCTTAAAAAGAACGGGATGTATGCTTTTTACCTTTTTAAGCGAGGATGAGGACAATTTCCGAAGGATCGAGAGATATATCGCACCGGAGGATTTCAGCGATGATGTGGCACGCAAGGCAGCTGAGTTCCTTTACGAAGGATACAGGACCGGAAAAAGGATATCTCCGGGGCAGATGATAAATTTCTTTCCCGAACCGGAGGATCAGAAAAGAGTAGCGGCCCTGTTTAACGCACCTTTCCCGGAGGAAATGGAAAAAGAGGAAAAGGAAAAAGCCCTTACCGAGATCGTTAAAAGAATAAAAAAGCAAAGTATAGAAAGGGCCGGGGGTACAGTAAGAAGCCCTGAGGAACTAAAGAAACTTATAGAGAATAAGAAGATGCTGCAGGAGCTTAAAATAGAGCTTTAAACAAAGGAGTAAAAATGGCAAAGAGAACGAATGATGAAATAACATCAAAAGAAGGAAAAAAAGTAGGAGCTAAAAAAGGTACATCAAGGCTGGCAAGCGAGACAAAGATACAGAAGACAGCAGAAGATCAAGAGATAAAAAAAGCGTCTGAAGGATCTTCTGAAAAGGCTGTATCAGGATCGAAAAAAGCTGCGGCTAAAGGTGATGACACCAAGGGAACAAAGGGGACGACAAGCTCCAAAGCGCAAAAGGAAGTTAAGGAAACCAAGGGGACAAAAGGCTCTAAAGGCGAAAAGGCAGTAAAAGAAACTAAGGGAACAAGCGGCTCAAAGGTGCAAAAGGAAGTAAAAGAAACCAAGGAAACAAAAGGCTCCAAGACCGGGAAGGCCGTAAAGGAAACAAAGAAAGAAAAGGCTGAGAAGGCTGTAAAGAAAATAAAGAAAGAAAAGGCTGAGAAGGCCGTAAAGGAAATAAAGAAAGAAAAGGCTGAGAAGGCCGTAAAGGAAACGAAGAAAGAAAAGGCTGAGAAAGCCGTAAAAGAAACAAAGAAAGAAAAGGCTGAGAAAGCCGTAAAAGAAACGAAGAAAGAAAAGGCTGAGAAGGTCGTAAAGGAAACGAAGAAAGAAAAAGCCGACAAGGTCGTAAAGGAAACGAAGAAAGAAAAAGCCGAGAAGGAAGTAAAGGAAGTAAATAAAGAAAAGGCGGCTGTTTCCGGTAAAAGCCGTAAGAAAACAAAGGCTGACGATATTCCGGAGCCGGTAAAAACAGAGAAGAAAGCTTCAAAGGCGGATCCTGATATCACTTCTGAAGAAAAGAAAGATAAAAGATCAAAAGCGGACAAGGCAGAGAAAGCTGAAAAAGAAGAGATAAAGGCAGAAGAGAAGAAGACTAAAAAGAGAGCTTCAAAGAAGAAAGAAGCAGAAGTATCTGTTTTGGAAACGGAAAAAGCTGAAGAAGAAAAAGCCGCTGTAGATCAAATTGAAGAAGAAAAACCTGCCGAAAAGAAAACATCGAAGAGGGGAAGAACGAAGAAGGCAGATTCGGAGGAACCGGCGTCTTTAGAGAAAACTGAAGATGAGATCTCCCCTGAGGATGAGAGCCAGGCTATGGATGGGGCTGAAAGGGAAGCGGTAAAAAGCAACTCCGACAAGTTTAACGAAAGACTTAAGGAGCTTATTCCCTATGCACACAGAAAGAAGGGCATATTGGAGGTACAGGAGATAAATGATTTCTTTGCCGATGTAGAGCTTAGCCCCGATGATGTGGAAAGGATATATGAAACTCTCGAATCAAACGAGATAGATGTACTTAAGCTTACATCTGATGAAGACATGGATGTGCCTGAAGAGGAATTATCTGACGACGATGAAGAAAAGCTTGAGGAGATAGACTTAAGTGTGCCTGAGGGCATAAGTATAGAGGATCCTGTCAGGATGTATCTTAAGGAAATCGGAAGGATACCTCTTCTAAGTGCCGATGAAGAAATCGAAGTGGCAAAAAGAATGGAAAAGGGCGACGAATCAGCCAAAAAGGAACTGGCAGAAGCAAATCTCAGGCTTGTGGTCAGCATAGCCAAAAGATATGTAGGCAGGGGAATGCTCTTTTTGGATCTTATTCAGGAAGGTAACCTGGGTCTTATAAAGGCCGTGGAAAAATTTGATTACAGAAAAGGATATAAGTTCTCCACATACGCCACATGGTGGATAAGACAGGCCATTACAAGGGCGATAGCAGATCAGGCAAGGACCATTAGAATACCTGTCCATATGGTGGAGACCATCAATAAACTGGTGAGGGTTTCCAGACAGCTCCTTCAGGAACTCGGCAGAGAGCCTACCCCTGAGGAAATAGCAGTGGAAATGAAGATCCCTGTTGAAAAGGTAAGAGAGATACTTAAGATATCACAGGAACCGGTTTCTCTGGAAACACCCATAGGCGAAGAGGAAGACAGCCATCTTGGAGATTTTATACAGGATGATAATGTTCCTGTTCCGCCTGATGCAGCAGCCTTCTCCCTCCTTAAGGAGCAGCTTCAGGAAGTGCTTTCCAATCTTACGGAAAGAGAGCAAAAAGTACTCAAATTAAGGTTCGGTCTTGATGACGGACGGCCAAGGACCCTGGAGGAAGTCGGCAAGGAATTCAACGTAACAAGAGAGAGGATAAGGCAGATCGAAGCTAAGGCCCTTCGCAAGCTGAGACATCCTCAGAGAAGCAAGAAGCTTAGGGATTATCTGGACTGATGATAAGCAAAAGATTATCGGAGATCATTGATCTTATACCACAATGTGATCTGCTTCTTGATGTGGGAACGGACCACGGGTATGTTCCCATTGAAGCTGTTAAGAGGGGCATAGCCAAAAAAGCTTTGGCAACAGATGTTAATCATGGGCCACTCGAAAGAGCCGGAGACAATGTGGAAAGAGAAGGTCTGGAAGATTTTATAAAACTGAAACAGTCGGACGGGCTTAAAAGCATTACAGAAGATTTTGATGCTGTTGTGATCTCAGGCATGGGCGGGGATCTGATGGCAAAGATAATAAGAGAGGGGTCCCAGAAGATCGGAGAACATTCGATGCTCATCCTTCAGCCTCAGTCCAACATACCTGAGTTCCGTACTTTTCTTCATGAAAGCGGCTTTATGATCCTGAAAGAAAAATGGGTCATGGAGCAGGAAAAGTATTATGTGATAATAACGGCTCAAAAAGGTGAGGAAAAATATGAAGACCCTGTCTTTTACCGTTTCGGTAAATCGGGGCTTGAAGATAAGGATCCCTGCCTTGCAAGCTTTTTAAAAAAGGAAAAAATTAAGTTTAAAGATATACTTGAGGAACTTCTGATGTCAGATGCAAAGGCTACTCATATAAAAAGAGTGGAAGATACCCTTAAAGATATCGAGCATGCTCTTATGTACCTGGAGGATGGTTAAATGAAGATAACATACGATAATAAAACAGTTAATTTAAAGAAAGGCAGTACCCTTTATCAGGCATCAAGGATACTTGAACCTGACAAGGATGTTATCCTTGCAGTGGTCGACGGCAAATTATCAGAGCTGTACCATACTTTAAAGGAGGGCAGTACTGTCAGATTCCTTGATACATCGGATTATATAGGATATCAGACATACAGAAGAACAGCCACAATGATCCTTGTTAAGGCTGTTAAGGATGTATTCGATGATGACAATGAAACGGATGTGATCGTTGATTTCTCCATAAGCACAGGCTTTTACTGCAGACTGGACAATGATAAGAAGGTGACAAAAGCCCTTGTTAAAAGGATAAAGGCCAGAATGCAGGAGATAATAGATGAGGATATTCCCATAAAGAAGGAGACCATGCCCATAGAAGAGGCCATTGCTGAATTTAAAGAGGCTAAAATGTACGACAAGGTAAAGCTTCTTAATTACCGTATGGCATCCACCATAAACGTTTATGAGATAGACGGCTTTAAGGATTATAATTACGGATACATGTCATATTCGACGGGGCAGATCAAGTATTGGGATCTTATACCGTATAAAGACGGATTCATTCTTAACTTCCCGGAAAAAGGCGTTATGAAACCTGTCGGAAAATACGAACCCTATGACAGGCTCTTTGAAGTAATGAACAGGTCCTCTCAGTGGGGCAGGAGCATGGAACTCGATAATGTAGGTTCCTTAAATGAAGCTATCGCATCCGGTAATATGAACGATATAGTGCTCATGCAGGAGGCCTATCAGGAGAAAAAAATAGGCGAGATCGCCCAGATGATATCCGAAAGGGATTCGGTTCGGGTGATCCTTATTGCGGGACCTTCATCATCAGGGAAAACCTCTTTTTCCCACAGGCTTTCACTTCAGCTTAAAGCCCTGGGAATCAAGGCAAGACCCCTTGCTGTTGACAATTATTTTGTTGACAGAGATCAGACTCCCAGGGATGCTGACGGCAGGATCGATTACGAATGCCTGGAGGCCATAGATACAAAACAACTGAATTCCGACATCACAACTATGCTTGAGGGCAAAGAGGTTGAAACACCGGTTTA
>CADBUJ010000065.1 GCA_902797845.1 uncultured Eubacteriales bacterium
CTGACGGACTTTATTACGATTTCCTGTTACCGAAGACCGTAACGGAGGAGGATCTTCCTGCTATCGAGGATAAGATGAGGGAGATATTAAAGAGAAAGGAAGACTGGACAAGAAAAGAGGTTTCAAGAGACGAGGCTCTTTCCATTTTTCATGATCAAAAATATAAAACAGAGCTTATAGAGGAACTTCCTGAGGGAGAGACGATCTCCATCTATTATACAGGGGAAGATTTCGTGGATCTTTGTACGGGCCCTCATATATCGAATTCTTCAGAACTCCTTAATGTGGCCTTTAAGATAAGATCCGCATCAGGCGCATACTGGAGGGGAGACGAGAAAAGGGATCAGCTCCAGAGGATATATGTATATGCATTCCCTACAAAAGAGGAATTAAAGGCACATCTCGCCATGATCCAGGAGGCTCAGGAAAGGGATCACAAGAAGATCGGCTCTCAGCTGGAACTTTATATGTTCCAGGAAACCGCTCCCGGCATGCCTTACTGGCTTCCCAGAGGATGGAACATGTATCAGGCTCTCGTTAAATTTATGAGAGACCTTCAGACAAAACACGGATATACGGAGATATCCTGTCCCGTAATAAATAACAAGAAGCTTTGGCTCATATCAGGTCACTGGGCACATTATGTCAACAATATGTTCCTTATACCCGGTGTAACATCAGGTATAAAGGCTGAAGATGTGGTAGTGCCTGATCCCGACAACTTCCATTATTCCGTTGAGGCTCAGGATACAATGGCTGCAAAGCCCATGAACTGTCCCAATGCCATGATGACATATAAGAGAAAGGCTCGCTCCTATAAAGAATTGCCTATAAGATACAGCGAGTTCGATGTCCTTCACAGAAAGGAAAAATCCGGACAGATGAACGGCCTTTTCAGGGTTCAGGAGTTCAGGCAGGATGATGACCATACATTTGTTATGGAATCCCAGATCGAGGATGAGATAAAGGACATCATGGATCTTGTGGACGAAGTATACGGAACCTTCGGCCTTACATACAGGGCGGAGTTTTCCACAAGGCCCGATGATTATATGGGCGACATAGAGGTATGGAACAAGGCTGAGGCTTCGCTCAAGAAGATCCTTGATAATAAATACGGCGAGGGCAATTACGAAGTAAACGAAGGGGACGGAGCATTTTACGGACCCAAGATCGATCTTCAGATAAAGGATGCTCTCGGAAGAGAGTGGCAATGCGGAACGATACAGCTTGATTTCCAGCTGCCTGCTAATTTCGGACTTACATATGCTGATGCAGACGGGACCCTTAAGCAGCCTGTTGTTATACACAGGGCGATCTACGGCTCCATAGAACGTTTTATAGGCATCATCGTGGAACATTTCAAGGGATTGTTCCCCTTCTGGATGAGCCCGTACCAGGTGGGCATAGTACCCATAAGGGAAGAGCATAACGAATATGCCCAGGAGCTTTATGACGAGCTTATGGAAGCAGGCATAAGAGTGGAAGTAGATCTTTCCGACAAGAACATGAATGAGAAGATCAAGGCTTACAGAAAGCTTAAGGAGCCTTATATAGTAGTTGTTGGTGATGCTGAAGCAAAAGACGGAACAGTATCCCTTAATATAAGGGGGCTTAAGCAGCAGCTTAAGGATGTTCCGAAAGACAAGTTCATTCAGATGTGTGTGGACATGCAGAGGAATAAACCCCTTGAGCTATTATCATCGCTTGACTGATCAACAAACAAAGGGGCACGGGGTACCGTGCCCTTTTATGTAAATAAAAAAACTTTTTTGAGGTGTGATTATGAAAAGACAGGATTTCAGGTATATATCAAAGGACGGCAGAAATCTGATCCACGGCGTAAGGTGGATGCCTGAAGGAGAGGTAAAAGGTATTCTGCAGATAAGCCACGGCATGGTGGACTTTATTGATAAATACGAAGGTTTTGCATCATTTTTGGCAGATAACGGGATCCTTGTCACGGGAAATGACCATCTTGGCCACGGCGGAACCGTGGCAAAAGAAGAGGATTTCGGATATTTCAGCGATAAGAACGGAAACGAGTGTGTTATCGGTGATATGCATACTCTGTATAAGCTTACTAAAAAACTGTATCCCGATCTGCCTTATTTTATGGCAGGACATTCCATGGGATCTTTTCTTGTAAGACAGTACATCACTTTATACGGCAGGGATCTTAAGGGGGCGATCCTTATAGGCACCGGCGATGTGGAGGCTTCCGCAGTAAAGGTGGCAAAAAAGGTGGCCTTAAAGATCATGCTTAAAAAGGGAGGAAGAGAAAAGAGCGATCTTCTGGATGATCTTACATTGAGGCGATACAGTAATTCCGTAAAGGACAGAAGAACTTCCGATGACTGGCTCACAAGAGACGAAAAGATAGTGGATAAGTTTCTCGAGCACCCCTGGAACAACTTCAGGTTTACCGCAAATGCCTATTATCATATGTTCAGAGGAATAGGATACGCGGACGACAAAAAGAACATGAAACGTATCCCGAAGGATCTCCCTGTTATCTTTTTGTCGGGAGAAGACGACCCTGTGGGATCATACGGCAAGGGCGTCATCAAAGTGTACAACAGATTTATGGAAACGGGTCTTAAGGATGTGGACATTAAACTGTATCCGGGTGACAGGCATGAGATATTAAATGAGCTGGACCGGGATGATGTATATAATGATATCCTGGTTTTTATACGTGAGAAAGGTCTCGACCATGAAATTTGAGAAATATATTGAATTTATTGATGCAACAAAAGTATATAAAAGCGGAGAAGTGGAGATAAGGGCTCTGGATAATGTATCCTTTTCCATCAGGGAGGGGGAACTGGCTGTTATAGTCGGAGAATCCGGAGCAGGAAAGACTACTCTTCTTAATGTACTGGGAGGCATGGATACTTTGACGGACGGACATGTTTTTATGGGGCCTAACGAAGTTTCCGAGTTCAACCGCAGACAGCTGGAGGATTACAGAAGATTCGACGTGGGATTTGTTTTCCAGTTTTATAACCTGATCCCTAATCTTACGGCCAGGGAAAATGTGGAGATAGCATCTCAGCTCACATCAGGATCCATACCTGCAGAAGAGGTTCTTTCTGCCGTGGGGCTGAAAGACCGTATGGATAATTTCCCTTCTCAGCTTTCCGGCGGAGAGCAGCAGAGGGTCTCCATAGCAAGAGCACTGGCAAAAAGACCCAAGCTTCTTTTATGTGATGAGCCTACGGGAGCGCTGGATTATAAAACAGGAAAATCTGTTTTACAGCTTTTGCAGCACACATGCAGAGATCAGGGGAAAACAGTAATCATCATTACACATAATTCTGCCATTACGGCAATGGCAGACAGGATCATACGCCTTAAGAGCGGCAGAGTGGTGGAAGTAAGGGAGAATGAGGCAAGGCCCATAGATGAGATAGATTGGTAAGATGACAAAGGAACTGGGAAAGAATATAAGACGGACAATTAAACAAAGTTTCGGACGGTTTATGGGGATCCTGCTTATAACCATGCTCGGAGTCACTTTTTTCGCAGGGCTTAAGCTGACTAATCCTGTGATGAACAGGACTCTGGAAAGGTATCTTGCGGAATCAAACCTTTATGATTTCCGGCTTCTTTCCACCATAGGCTTCGAAGATAAAGACATAGAAGACCTGGAAAAGCTTCCTGCCGTAAACAGCATAAAGGGATCTGTTCAGGCTGATATCGTTGTGGAAAGAGATGAGGAGGTCCTTGAATACAGGTTCCATATGCTTACGGAAGGCATAAATACTCCGCAGATCCAGGCGGGGCGCCTTCCCGAAAAGGACGACGAATGTCTGGGCGACAGTGTTTTCTTCAGAGAGGAAGACATAGGAAAGACCATAAAGATCTCCGATTCCAATAAGGATGAGGATCTTAAGAATTTTAAGTACCGGGAATATACCATTACGGGTATCTGTGCAAGCCCTCTTTATATAAGCAAGATAGCAGGGACCACGGGCCTTGGAGACGGTACTTTGGACGGGGCTTTATATATAAACCGCGAAGGATTTGATGTTTCCCGTTATACGGAAATATATGCAGATCTCCAGCTCGATCCGAAGCTGTACAGCGACAGGTATGAAGAAGAGATCAAGGAAAACGAAGACATCATCAAGGCTGAAGCCTTAAAGGCCGTTACGGAGAGATTTGATGATGTAAAAGAGGAAGCCCTGGACGAGATAAATAAGGGACAGGAGGAATATGACAAAGGTCTTTCTGATTTTAACAGGGAGAAGGCTGAAGGAGAGGAAGAACTGAATAATGCCCTTAAGGAGCTTGAAGATGCCGAAAAGCAGATCGCAGATACGGAGGCGCTCCTTTCAGGCCAAAAAGCTGAACTGGATAAAGCGTACGAAGCTCTTGATGAGACCGCAAAGCAGATAGCGCCCGATGCAGAGAGTCTTGATGAGGCCTATGATATAGGGGCGGAAGAATATACAAGAAGCTGGAACGAGTTCGTTGATCAGGTGGAGAATGCCGGGTATGAAGCGTACTACAATTACAGCACCGGGGCAATAACAGAAAGAGAATATAATGCTCTGATGGATGAGATAAACAGAACTCTTTATGAAAGGGAAGCTGCTGCGAATCAGACAGCCGACATGCTCCTGGCTTACAAGGCATCTGTAGACGAATACAATGCAGGCAAAAATGCATACGATGAAGCCTATGAAAAGCTGGAAAATGCAAAGAGAGATCTGGAGCAGGGCAGAGAAGAGTATCAGGAAGGTCTTGAGGAATTTAACGAAAAAACAGCTGATGCAGAGGCAGAGCTTGAAGAGGCAGAAAACAAGCTTGAGGAAGCCAGAAAGGAATATGAGGATCTTAAGGATCCGGAGGTCTTTGTACTTGATAGAAATATAAATATGGGCTATTCCAGTTTTGAAAGCGATTCCTCTGTGGTCGCGAAGCTTGCAGGATTTCTGCCCGTATTCTTTTTCCTTATAGCAGCCCTTGTGTGCTCCACTACAATGACAAGGATGGTATCTGAAGAACGGACACAGATGGGCATCCTGGGAGCTTTGGGATACAGCCGCAATGCTGTTATCTCCAAATATCTCATATATGCGGGATTTGCAGCTCTGGTGGGTTGTGTCGGCGGATATTTTCTCGGAGGCATCCTGTTCCCTTCTGCCATTTGGCAGGCATATACCATGCTTTATAATATTCCGGGATATGTTCAGATATTTGACTGGAAGCTGTTTCTTATATCTTTTGCAGTATCCATGGCATGTTCTGTTCTTGTAACTTACATTTCATGCAAAAAAGAAATGGAGGAGGTGCCGGCCGAGCTTATAAGACCGAAATCTCCCAGCAGCGGCAAGCGCATAATCCTGGAGCGTTTTACTCCTTTTTGGAATAAGCTTTCATTTTTGCATAAGGTAACCCTTAGAAACATTTTCCGTTTCAAGAAGAGAATGATAATGATGATCCTGGGAATCGCCGGGTGTACTGCTCTTGTTATAACCGCCTTCGGTTTAAAGGACTCTATTGCAAACCTTGCAAATTTCCAGTTTGATGACATACAGGTATATGCCATTGAAGCGGATTATAATGACGAGGTTTCTAAGGAGGATATGGATGGCATAAGTCAGATGGTGGGAGAAGATCTTGCAGGATATGCAAAGGCCTTCAAGGAATCTGCTGAAGTTACGGTTGAAGGGACTACCAAAAACATCTTCCTTATAGCAACTGATGATGCAGGCATAAGCCATATGATAGATCTTCATGACGGGGAAAGAGAGATAAAGTATCCCGGTGACGGGGAAGCCGTATTGTCAAAAAAAGCAGCAAAGCTTTTCGGTATAAAGAAGGGAGAGACCGTAACGTTCACGTTTTCCCAAAAGGACAGCATCTCCCTTAAGGTAACGGATCTCTGCGACAATTATGTGTATAATTACATGTATATAAATGATGAGTCCTTAAAAGAGCTTCGGGGAGAATATAAACCGAAGACCTTATATATGGATCTTAATGACGGAGCGGATGTCTATAAGACAGGGGCGGAGATCGCAAATCTAAAAGGCGTATCAAGAGTCGTCATCAATCAGGAGATAAAGGACA
>CADBUJ010000066.1 GCA_902797845.1 uncultured Eubacteriales bacterium
GGCCAAAGGGGACAGACTGTAAATCTGCTGCAAATTGCTTCGGTGGTTCGAATCCACCCCCATCCATTCCATAGCGTAAGCTATGTTATATTAGGGGAAGATCAAGGTCCCTCAACGACGCGGGGTAGAGCAGTACGGTAGCTCGTCGGGCTCATAACCCGAAGGTCATAGGTTCAAATCCTATCCCCGCTACTTCTTTTATCTATGCCCAGGTAGCTCAGTAGGTAGAGCAGCGGACTGAAAATCCGCGTGTCACTGGTTCGATTCCGGTCCTGGGCATTTTTCTTTTTCTACTATAAATATAAAGTAAGATATTTGGGCCATTAGCTCAGGTGGTAGAGCACTTGACTTTTAATCAAGTTGTCCGGGGTTCGAATCCCCGATGGCTCATCAAAGGCACTGCAGAAGCAGTGCCTTTTTAAATGTCACAATAAATAATATAAATAAAAAGAAACAAATGCCTCACAGATCTTGTCTGTGAGGCATTTTGATGTTGAGCATTGTTCTCTTGTCATTCAGCTACCAGGACCTTGACACCCCGTTCTTTTATGGCATTTATCATGGTCCGGTTTGTTTTAGAATCTGTAATAACAGTATCTATGCGGTCCAGCTCGCATATCTGGTTCATGGCGGTAACTCCGAATTTGGAATGGTCTGCAAGGGCGAAAACCTTCTGAGTCCTTTCCACGCCTATTCTGCGGAAAGCCATCTCCTCTGTTTTGTAATCTGTTATGCCAAAGGCTTCCGTTAATCCGCCTACACCGAGAAAGATCTTATCTGTCTGGAACATTCTCATATTTGTCTCTGTCAGGACATCACCGCCAACAGAAAGCTCTCCGCCTCTGACATGTCCGCCTATGAGAATAACTTCCGCATTTTCGCTTTTGGAAAGCTCGGCGGCTATGGGAATGGAATTTGTTATGGCGATCACACGGGTGGCCTTTTCCTTCAGCGCAATGGCCATTTCCATGGTTGTAGTTCCCAGGTCGATTGCAATAACATCCCCATCCTCCACAAATGTGGATGCCAGTCTTCCTATGCGATATTTATCATCTGCATTTTTTTCCTGACGCTTCTGGAAAGTGGGTTCTTTGCTGCGGTGGTCTTTAAGGATCGCGCCTCCGTAAACTCTTTTAAGAAGGTCTTCTTTTTCCAGTGCTTCCAGGTCTCTTCTTATGGTTTCTATGGATACGCCAAAGGTAGCTGTCAGGTCGGAGACCTTTACGATGCCGTCCTTTTCCAGCATTGACAATATCTGTTCCCGTCTGTCATAAAGCATGAGCGTTCTTCTCCTTGAGTTGGAATTTGTTGGAGGTTTGATTTTTTCTCCCAATAATGATGACAAAATAGTACCAAAGGGAACAGAAAATTTCAAGGAAATAAATTGGAAATTTCCGCAAAACCCACAAAATATTGGCATTTTATCGGAAAAAACGAAAAAAATATTCTCAAAAACCAGCGATTTTGCCTTGATTTATTTTTTCATACACGTATAATTAAAATGCAATAAAAGTTGCTAAAAAGTTATCAAAATTACAAATGCAGGAGGATAGTATGAAGGCAGACGTGGTAATCATAGGTGCCGGAGCAGTGGGGTGCGGCATTGCCCGGGAACTTTCCCGGTATAAGCTGGATATTGTTGTGGTGGATAAAAATGAGGATATCGGGGGAGATGCCTCTAAATCCAACAGCGCCATTATCCATACGGGGTACGATGCTTCTCCCGGAACTCTTGAATCTCAGCTGGTGGTCTCAGCAAATGTCATGTATGACAAAATAACGGAAGATCTGGATATACCTTTTAAAAGGTGCGGGGCAATACTTCCGGCCATCACTGACGAACAGTTTGAAAAGCTTCAGGACATAAAACATAAGGCATTTTTAAACGGGGTATACGATGTTGAATATAAAACAGGTCCGGAGCTTTTGGAGATGGAGCCAAACCTTAACCCGGAGGTCAAGGGAGGGCTCTTTATCCCGAGGGAAAGCATTATAGATCCCTTTATCCTTGTACAGGCGCTGGCTGAGAATGCCAACGACAACGGAGTCAGATTCCTTCTGAATTCCAAGGTGACGGATATAAAAACAGCAGACGGCATGGTCAAAGAGGTGGTCACAGAGAAGGAGACCATCCAGGCGGATATCGTTATTAATGGTGCAGCTCTTTATTGTGATGAGATCGCAGCCATGGTGGGGAAGGCGGATTATAAAGTCGTGGCCAGAAGAGGCCAATTTTTCATACTGGATAAAAATACCTCCTGCAAGGTAAACGGTATCGTTCTTCCCATTCCCACCAAGGTTACAAAGGGCAAGCTTATGTGCCCGACCATCCACGGAAATATGCTTGTGGGTCCCACGGCAGAAGATCTTGATGATAAAACAGACAAAAGCGTAACGCCCGAAGGCCTTAAGTCCATAGAGGATGATGTTAAAAGGCTTATTCCGGGAGTTAATGTAAGAGACGGCATCACTCAGTATGCGGGACTGCGTCCCAACAGAGTTCCCGAAGGCCTTCATGTGGACACCTACGAGGATCTTAAGGGATATATCAATCTTTCAGGAGTCAGATCCACAGGTCTTACTCTTTCTGTATCCATGGGAATATATATAGCCGATCTTATTAGGGAACTGGGTTATCCTATGGTCCTTAAGGAAGATTTTAAGGAGAAAAGAAAGGGCATAACAAGGGTCAAAGAGCTTAGCGAAGAGGAAAGAGATGCCCTTGTTAAAAGTGATCCCGCTTACGGAAGGGTCATATGCAGATGCGAAACCGTCACAGAAGGTGAGATACTTGAAGCTATCCGCCGTCCTCTTGGAGCAAGGAGCATGGATGCAGTAAAGAGGCGCGTCAGAGCCGGAATGGGAAGATGCCAGGGCGGATTCTGCGGGCCCAAGGTGCTTGAGATACTGGCCAGAGAAGCCCAGGTGGATGAAACAAAGATAAATAAGAACAACGACGGTTCCTATATGGTAGTAGGAAAGACAAGATAAGGAGGGGAAAATGTACGAAACAAAATGTGATGTAGCCATTATCGGTGGCGGCCCCGCCGGTCTTTCCGCAGCTGTTGCAGCTAAAAAAGAAGGGGCTGAAAAAGTTCTGATCATAGAAAGAGACGTTAAGCTGGGAGGCATACTTCAGCAGTGTATCCATCCCGGATTCGGTCTTACATATTTTAATAAAGAGCTTACCGGACCGGAATATGCAGGAGCATTCAAGGAAGAAGCAAAAAAGCTTTCTGTTGATGCTCTTCTGGATGCCATGGTGCTTTCCGTGGACGGTGAAGAAAAAACCGTAACATGTGTATGCTCGGAATACGGTGTGACTAAGATACATGCGGGAAGCATTGTACTTGCCATGGGCTGCAGGGAAAGGACAAGAGCCCAGATACAGATACCGGGCACAAGGCCGGCAGGCGTTTATACGGCAGGGGCTGCACAGAGACTTATAAACCGTCAGAATATAGTAGTGGGAAAAGACATCGTTATCCTGGGATCCGGTGATATTGGAATGATTATGGCCCGCCGAATGACCCTGGAAGGATGTAAGGTCCATGCCGTTGTGGAGATAATGGATTATCTGGCAGGACTTACCCGTAATAAGGTCCAGTGTCTTGATGATTTCGGGATCCCTCTTAAACTGTCTCATACGGTTACGAGGATAAAGGGCAACGAAAGAGTGGAAGGCGTGTATATCGCGGAAGTGGATGAAAACAAAAAGCCCATTCCGGAAACCGAGGAATTTATTCCCTGCGATACGCTTCTTCTCTCCGTAGGGCTTATTCCCGAAAACGAGATAACAAGAGGAGCGGAAATAGAGATATCTCCCGTAACAAACGGACCAACGGTCAATCAGTATATGGAAACTTCCAAGGAAGGCATCTTTGCCTGCGGAAATGTGGTACATGTTAATGACCTGGTGGATAATGTTACGGTGGAAAGCGAGAAAGCCGGAAAATATGCGGCAAAATATGCCAAGGGAGAAATGCCTTCAAGAAACAGAACAGTTCCTTCCGTATGCGGAAATAATGTAAGGTACATTTGTCCTCAGACTATAAATATTTCAGGAGAGGATGAAAAAATATCCCTCTATTTCAGAGTAATGGCACCGGATACAGGCGTATTTCTTACGGCATCATCAGCAGGCAAGGAGATATACAGAAAGAAAGAGCTTCGTGTAAATCCCGGAGAAATGTGCCATGTAGTCATCAATGCTGCAGACATCACCGGGGATGATGTTACAATAAGTGTGGTAAAATAATCCGGAAAGGAGCATTTTATGGAAAAGGAAATAATCTGCACAGTTTGCCCGATGGGCTGTCATATATTCGTTGAAGGAGAAGGCGACCGGATAGATAGGATCGAAGGCTTTACCTGCAAAAGAGGAGAAGAATACGGAAGAGCGGAATTCAGTCATCCCGTAAGGATCCTTACAAGCACCGTAAAGATAACGGGAGCGGATCAGCCGCTGCTCCCCGTAAGGTCTGAAGGCCCCGTTCCCAAAGAGCTGATACCTTCCTGCATGGAGGAGATCAGAAATACAGTGGCAAAGGCACCGGTAGGTGTGCACGATGTGATCATCGAGAACATCTGCGGATGCGGAGTAAATATTATTGCATCAGATACAGTCTGAGAGGTGAGCAGAATGGCAAAACGTATTCTTATATGCGAATTCCATGAGGAAACAGACACATTTAACCCGGAGATAGCGCAGCTTATCTCCTTTGACAGCGGTATCCACGCAGAAGGAGAAGAGCTTCTTTTAAAGCATAGGAGCATACCAAGTCTTTTTCACGGCATAGTTGATGCAGTCGAGGAAGCAGGAGGGGAGGTCGTACCGGGAATATCCCTTTATTCCGGATCTGCAGGAGTGGTTGCAGACGATGTTTACAATCTTCTGATCGAGAGAACGGATCATTATCTTAAAAACTCCGGTGAACTGGATGGAGTATTTCTTTCTCTTCACGGGGCCACTGTTACGGAATCAATAAATGATGCCTGCGGAAATTACATAGAGCATATCCGAAACATCATCGGCAGGGATAAGGTGATCGCAGCAGGATTTGATCTTCATGCCAATATAACCGACAGGATACTGGAAAATGCGGATGCCGTATGCCTTTATCAGACATATCCTCATGTGGACTTTTATGAAACCGGATACAGAGCAGGAAAGATGGGAATGAGGATCATTGCAGGAGAGCCTGTGGTAATGGCAGCAACCACCCTCCCTGTTCTTGTGCCTCCGTCGGGCTTTACTTCTCTTGAAAGTCCCTTTAAGGAAGTTATAGATTACGGCAACAGCCTTATTAAGGACGGAAAGATACTGGATTATTCGGCCTCCTATGTTCAGCCGTGGCTGGATATTGATGAGATCGGATCTACCGTTGTTGTGCTGGCAGAGGACGGAGATACCGCCTGCAGATATGCGGACGATATAGCAGAAAAGCTTTTTGCCATAAAGGATGACTGCTGGCCGGATATGATGTCTGTGGATGAGATCATCGATCTTGCAGAGGCAAAGGAAACAAAAAAACCTGTTATCCTGGCAGACCCGGCCGATTCTCCAAACGGAGGAGCCGTGGGAGACAGCATTGTTGTGGCTTTAAGACTTTTTGAAAGAGGCTCCACCCTAAAGGCAGGTATGTTCGTAAAGGATCCGGAAACCGTGGAACAGGCCTTTTCCGTTGGAGTGGGAAATACGGCTTTATTCCGTATCGGCGGGAAGATTACACCTGATGTGCCCGGACCTTTGGTTGCAGAGGGCAGGGTACGGTTGCTTTCGGACGGAGAATTTGTTCAGGAAGGACCGGCAGGCAAGGGATTTCCATGTAATGTGGGCAGAGCCTGTGTTATCTCAGTGGGAAATACGGATATAATGGTATGCGAAAAACCCATGTCTTCCGGTGATCCTCAGATACTGCGCCATTTCGGCATAGAGCCCAAGCTTTATGACCTTATAGTTGTAAAGGCCAACACCTCCTTCAGAGTTCCCTACGGACCTATTGCAGGAGAGATATGCTTTGCCGATACGCCCGGTGCCGGAGCATCGAATCTTAAAAGATTCAAGTGGAAGAATCTTCCGAAAAATATGTATCCCTTCGATCTTGAGGAAGGGTATAAACCCGTAAAAGCCACAATAAGATAAATATTTTACGGAAATAACGGATAGAACAATAAAAGATCTCCCTTTTGGGACAAAGGATATTATCTGATCCGATGTTTTAAGAGGGAGATCTTTTTCAGTTGTCGATTTATGATTAATGGTTTAAGCCATTAAAGGGGACATGATATAATGCGTTTTATTCTATGTCCAGCTCCGGCGGCAAGTCTATTTCATCGGAAATGTATTTGCCGTTCTTTTTTCTCTGCCTTACACATTCCGTAAGCAGATATTCTATCTGCCCGTTTACGGATCTGAAGTCGTCCTCCGCCCATGCTACTATTGCGGCATATAGTTTTGGTGACAGTCGGAGTGGGACCTGCTTTTTCTTGTTATCATCCATTGATCAATAGAGACTGCCCGAATTTACCACGGGCTGAGCATCATGGTTGCCGCATAAAACTACAAGCAGATTCGATACCATGGCAGCTTTTCTTTCTTCATCAAGAGTAACCACCTGATTTTCATTTAATCTTTCAAGGGCCATCTCTACCATACCTACAGCTCCGTCAACGATCATCTTGCGGGCATCAATGATGGCTGATGCCTGCTGACGCTGAAGCATTACTGCAGCGATTTCCTGAGCATAAGCAAGATAAGTTATGCGGGCTTCGATTATTTCTATGCCGGCAGAAGCCACTTTTTCCTGGATGCGTTCCTTTATCCTTGATGCAACCAGCTCGCTGGAACCCCTTAAAGAGCCTTCGTCTGCAATGCCGTCACCGGTGGTATCAACATTTGGAGCTACATCGTAGGGGTATATCCTGACGATATCCCTTAAGGCACTGTCGCACTGGAGAGAAAGATATTCTTTGTAATTGTCCACATCGAAGACGGCCTTTGCGGTGTCCACGACTTTCCAGATGACGGCAATACCGATATCTACGGGATTTCCAAGGCAATCGTTTATTTTCTGTCTGGAATTATTTAAGGTCATTACCTTAAGGGAGACCTTCTTTCCGGAACCGAACTTAATGTCTATGGATGTACTTTCACCCTTCGAGGAAAAGATAGAGCGGTTTTTCTTATTGACATCTCCGCTTTGGTTAAGCTCCGTTTCTGCAGCAGGGTTAACGGCAACGCAGAAGGGATTTACAAAATAAAAACCGTTTTCCTTGATGGAACCGTAGTACTTACCGAACAGAGTAAGCACCAGAGCTTCCTGAGGGCCAACGACCTTAAGTCCGAGGAAGATGATCCAGCCAAAAGCCAGATAGATTATGGAGATCACGAGTATAACGGGGCCGAAGGAAGTAAAACCTGCATTGACTGCACCGTAAACACATCCAAGCACAGCTATTAGATACAGTACTATTCCCAGTATAAGTACGGGCAGGCCGTTCTTTCTCTTATTTAATACTTTTTCTTTCATTTTAAGCTCCTTTCGGAAATGCAATCTATATGATATCAAAAAGATATCATATAGATATTTGCATTGTCAATATATTTTTGTCGAGGGCTGTCGATTTCCATCGATTTATGTTTATTTACGGCCGTTCTTCCCTTACCTATAATGCCCCTAAAGAAGGGAGGTGATGCCTGTATAGTTATAAAGATACCCGTGCTGACAGCGATCCTTTTGTGGGGCATGATCTCAGATCTTAAGACCGGTAAAGTAAAAAATAAGATAATCATTACGGGTTTTGTTGCCGGTCCGGCCCTGGAGTTGATCTTTCCAAGTGCAGGCGGCCTTGCAGATAAGCTTATGGGGACGGCAGTACCCATATTGGCGTTGTTTATATTACATGTGTTTTCCATGATGGGAGCAGGAGACATCAAGCTTATTTCCGTAACAGGAGCGTTTTTAGGGCTTAAGGCCGTCATAAATATTATGCTGGGAACGCTTTTTCTGGGCGGAGCAGTGTCAATATTTTTAATGTTAAAAAGAAGGATCCTCGCAGAAAGATTTAACTATTTCAGGGATTATGCGAGGCAAAGCCTCCGCAGAAGGAGGGTCATCCCTTATGATGATCTGACCTCTGAAGATAAAAGACACTTGTTCCATTTATCCCCATGTATCTTCATTGCAGCGGCAATGTATTGTTTAAAACTTTTGTTTTTTAAGGAGTTATTTTGAAAAGTATAAATCTGCATATTTTTGATAATGATATTAAGTATCTTGACAGGCTGGAGGATTATCTTCTTTCCAGAAAAGACAATATATTTTCCGTGAAAACCCATACGGACATAAAAGAAGGCTATATTACAGAACACGGCATCAATCTTATCAGTGCATCACTGGCAGAAGGGTGCGGAATAAGGCTTTCAAAGGAAAGGACCCTGATACTTCATGACGGCAGAATGGCGGAGGAACTGTTTGAGATAGAGGGCTTATATAAATATCAGCCCGGTGAGGCGATATACAAGAGACTTGTTGATATGTGCATGGACATAAGGGAAACAGTCCCCGGTATCTTTTATAAAAAAACAAAGGACATGGAAATAACGGGCATATATTCGCCTGATCCTTTAAAAGACACATATTCTCTGGCGCTGGAACTTGCGGGAAAGGAAGCCGAATCGGAAAATGTTCTGCTTATAGATCTGCAGGATTTCCCCCAAAAATGTTCGGCAGGAGGCATTCAGGATCTTTTTTATTACTTAAGCAGTCCTGGAGGAAAGATAGGGATCAAGATGCAGGAGGTAATTTTTAAAGACAAGGGCATATGGACCGTAAACGGAGGAGGCAGGCCCGGGGACATTAAGGACATAGATAAGAACACCTGGGAGAAGTTATTTAAGGCCATAGGAAGAGAAACTGATGTGGAAAGCCTGATAATCAATTTTTCCGGCCTACCTTCAGATATGGGGATCTTCGGTCTGTGCGACAAACTGCTGATACCTGAAGGAGATCATGGGGATAAACGAGGCGAAGCCTTCAAAGATATGCTTAAGGGAATGGGAATGGAAGGAACAGTAAGCCGGACGGAGGAGATATTTGTATGAATCCTGTGGAGGATCTCAAAGAGCAGATACGGGAAAGCATTCTTTCGGAATCCGAGGGCAGAGGCGCATTAACGGATGAGGAAGTAATCGGGATAATCGACAGGAGTATACAAAGGTTGTCGGACAAAAGCTTTCTAAGTCTTAAGGAAAAGATGATCCTCAGAAAAGAGATATTTCATTCCATCAGGAAATATGACATCCTTCAGGAGCTTCTGGACAGGGATGATGTTACGGAGATCATGGTCAACGGGACAGAGAGCATTTTCTATGAGACCGGCGGAAGGATCATAAGGTGGAATAAGACCTTTGAAAATCAGGAGAAGATTTTTAATGTTATCCAGCGAATGGCGGGAAATAAGGACAGACCCGTGAATGCGGCTAATCCTGTTCTGGATGTGGTCCTGGATGACGGCTCCAGGGTAAATGCAGCTCTAAGACCGGTGGCCTTAAACGGACCGGTGATCACCATAAGGAGGTTCGGAAAAAGAAATATTAAATTATCTGAACTTACAGACATGGGAGCATTATCGCGGGATGCTGCCGAGTTCTTAAAAAAGATCGTAGCATCAGGTTACAACATTTTTATATCGGGATCCACAGGCAGCGGAAAAACAACATTTTTAAATGCCCTTTCCGAGTTTATTCCCCGTGACGAAAGAGTCATCACCATAGAAGATCCCGCTGAGTTACGCATGGAAGATAGACCGAATCTCGTCAGACTTGAAACAAAAGGGAGAGATTCAGAAGGTGCAAAGAATATAACCATACGGGATCTCATAAGGACCAGTCTCAGAATGCGGCCGGACCGGATCATAGTGGGGGAAGTAAGAGGTGCGGAAACTGTTGATATGCTGCAGGCCATGAATACGGGGCATAAAGGTTCCATGTCTACAGGGCATGCCAATTCTTCCGGCGATATGGTCGTAAGATTGGAGACTATGATGCTCATGGGAATGGATATCCCCCTTAAGGCAGTAAGGGAACAGATTGCTTCGGCCATTGATATAATCATCCATCTGGGACGCCTGAGGGACAAGAGCAGAAGAGTCCTTTCCATAGACGAGGTGCTTTGTGCAGATGACAGGGGCGTAAAGCTAAATAATCTGTTCTTCTTTCGGGAGGAGGGAGATTTAAATGATAAAGAAGTCAAAGGTCGGCTCAGAAAGTCGGGCAATAAGCTTAATAACCGGGAAAAGCTCAGGGAGGCCGGGATTGCAATGGAGGATATTTAAAAAGGAGCTTCCGACTGCTGCATCATATTTGGCTCTGTCATTTTTATTCTGTTTGGCCTTTTACGGATCACCCAAGGGGCTTCTGATCACCATTCCTGCTGCGGCGCTGCTTTGGTTCTTTAATAAACAGGATAAGAAGATCTCAATGAAAAAAGAATTCAGTATGGAATTACGTGACGGGCTTACTGCATTAAAGGGCAGGATCTCGGGAGGTGCTTCTCTTGAAAATGCATTTTCTCTGGCATTAAAAGATCTGCAGATGCAGTACAAAGGAGGGAAAGGGGCGATCATCGACGTATTTAACGATATATGCAGTATGCAGCAGGTCAATATTCCCATGGATGAATGCCTTCTTAAGGTATCCCGGTATTACAGAGACGAATATCTTGAGGGATTTGTAAATATCGTTATCAGCATCAGGGAAAGAGGAGGGGATGTAGAGGCAGCAGTAAAAAGGACTATCGATCGGATCACTGAAAAACTGGAACGGGAGCAGGAGGCCGGAACAGCAGTGGCAGGGAAGAAAAAGGAATTTCTTGTAATGAAAGCCATTCCTGTTCTTATACTGATATATTTGAGGCTTTTGGGAGGAGACATGACAGAGGTGCTTTATAAATCTTTTTCGGGGAAGGTCGCCATGACTATATGCCTGATGATTTACATCAGCGCATGGCTTTGGGGAAGAAAGATACTGGAGTTTTAAGTATGGATGCGGCTTTTTTATTCAGCATGCTTATGGTCATTGTTGTTCTTCTGGGGGAGCTTGTTTTGCGGATAAAAGGCAGGGGCCTCTGCGGAAGAAGACCTTTCTCTGCCCTTTCTGCATTTGTCTACGGCATCATTCCCTTTAAAGGAAAGAAAGACAGAGACAGGAGAAGCGATACGGAACGGCTGGGAATATTTATTACTTTTTTGTTTTTTGTAAATGTTCTGTCCGTCGTGATGGGGATCAAAGATATGGCATCCTCCCGGGAGATAACAGACAACACTCTTTTTAGGGGAGAAGCAGGGGGAGACACTAAAACAGTGGTCCTTGAGGCAAAGGGAGAAGGAATAGAAGAGGAGATCAGCTTCGAAGTGGAACCGAGGCAGTTATCATATGAGGAAGCTCAAAGGTATTTAGATAATGCCGGGGAAACGATTTTAAAGGAAGTTAAGGGCGAAAACAAAAGTCTGGAAAAGATAACCAAGGACCTGAACTTTGTCCGGACGCTGGAAAACGGAATGGTTGATGTCAGATGGATCCCGAAAGATCCTGAGCTTATAGACAGAAACGGAAAGATAAATACAGAAGCGCTTTCTTCCGAGTACGGAACAGCCACTTCAGTTTCCGCCATTTTAAGGGCGGGCACTGAGGAGAGGGAAACAGATATACATTTGGTCCTTTATAAAGCCTCTTCCAAAATGCCTTTCAGGGAACAGCTGCTTTATCTGTTGGAAGAAAAGGAAAAAAGCACCCGTGAAAACGGAGAGTTAAAACTGCCCGAGGAAATAGACGGCAGAAAAATAAGCTGGTCTGTTAAGGACGATGTGGGGCAAAAGGAGATACTGGCAGCAGGGTTGCTTATTATATGCCTGCTTCCGGTGGCGTGGATCCGAAAGAACAGAATTAAAGAAGAGGCAGCAGCAAAAGAGTTAAAAGAGGATTATCCGGATTTTGCATATAAGCTTGTCCTTTATCTTGATTCAGGTGTGGGAATAGCAAACAGCCTCTCCATGATACTTCGGGACATGGAAAAGAGAGGTTATACAGAAAGAAGACTGCCTTTGGAATTAAGAAGATTAGTTGAAGATATAAGAAACGGAGGTGATATGGAAAAGGCCCTGGAGGGATTCGGAAATGCCTGCGGCTTTGTGGAATATATGAGACTTTCAGGAATGGTATCCCATTTTGCAGCTACAGGAGACAGGGATATCAAAAGGGCTTTATCGGATACCGGCAGGGAAGCAATGATGATCAAAAACGAATTGCTGAAAAGAAAGGGTGAGGAGGCATCACTGAAACTTCTCGGACCCATAATGCTGCTAATGGTCTCAGTGATGATCGCAGTTATGTTTCCCGCCCTAAGCACCATCAGTTTTTAAGGAGGAGAAGGGATGGAACATATAAAAAGTTTTATAAAAGAAGAAGACGGAGTAGGAGTGGTGGAAGTGGTACTGATCCTGGTCGTACTGATCGGCCTTGTGATCATTTTCAGGGATCAGCTTCAGGCACTGGTAGATAAATTATTTAAACGCGTTAACAGTGATGCAACAGCTCTTTAAACGGAGAGCCGGCTACATGACCGTTTTTCTTACCATGCTTCTGGGCGTGATGATCTTTTTTCTCCTGGCCGTATACTCCGCTGTAAAAATCGACGGAGGGAAAAAGGATGCACTTATGAGAAGTGCCGTGAGTGTGCGGGGGATCCTGGGAGATCACTGCAGGCCTTTGTGGGACAGGTATGGAATACTGGCCATAGACGGAGGCTATGACACAGGATCCTTAAGGTTTTCGGTTATGGAAAACAGGATCAGGGATCTTATAAACAAGAATGATTCTCTTATGCCATACGCAGGGGATGATGTTTTTGCTGAAGAGGTGGAAATAAAGCAGGCGGAGATGCTGATAGAGAGCTCGGGGCGCAATATGAAGGATGCCATCGGAGATTATGTGAGGGAAAGACTTGCTGTAAGAGCTGCAGCAGAGCTCTTCAGGGGCGTGGATGATGCAAATGAGGCACTTGAGAAAAAGGATTCCATGGTTGATGAGCTGGAGGAAGGGAAGAGGACAGAGGAGGATTATTACAGGGAAGCAGAAGGCACCTCCATGGAAGGTGAGACGGGCGAAGTGGCGCAAGACCCGGGCGATGTAAAGGAAGATGAGGATCCCAGAATAAGCATGAATAAACTTATGCGAAAAGGTTTTTTTGCGCTGGTCCTGCCGAAGGACTTCTCCCTGTCCCAAAGAAAAGCCGATCTAAGCTGCTGTTACAGGGAAGGAGCAAAAGGTGCAACCATGTTCATTTCCGATTTCAGATCTTATGACGATGTTGCCGGCGGCCTTTCCTCTTTCGGAGGATTCTTCGAAAAGGCAGAGGAGGATATTTATCTAAACGAATATATTTTGGGAGTATTGGGTAATGCATTGTCTTTAAAGGAAGATACTTGTCTGGATTATGAAACAGAATTCATCATCGGAGGCACAGCGTCTGATGAGGAAAATCTTAAGAAGACATTGAATAAGATCCTCTTACTGAGGACATCTCTCAATGGGGCCCACATTCTGTCAGACAGCGTAAAATCCGGAGAAGCCAGTGCCGCAGCAACAGCTCTCACGCTGTGGTGGCCTCCTCTGCAGCCGGGAGTTTATATGCTTATAGTTTCGGCCTGGGCTTATGGGGAAGGCCTTATAGATGTAAGGACACTGATGAAAGGCTATGGCGTACCCATGATCAAAAATGCATCCGAATGGAAATTGTCCTTTTCCGGGCTTTTAGCCGTTACAGAGACGGGCATTGACAGTCTGACGGGAGATGGAAGCAGAGGTCCGGGATATGAAGGGTATCTGAGGCTTTTATTATATGCCATGGGAGAAACGGAAAAATACGAAAGGCTGGCCGGCATCATAGAGGCAAATATAAAAACAGTCCCCGGGTATAAGGAGTTCTGCATCAGAAATGCAGTTACAGGTATAGATGCGGACTGCAGATATCACATCAACAGATTCGGCCCGTATACGGTCAATTACAAAGTCAGATATTAGAAAGGAGGTGCAGATACAGATGGCCTGGTCACACAGATCCAATATTATTTTTTCTTCTCCCCCTAAGAAAAGCACAAGGGGAATATGTCATGTCCGATGGATGGCAGCAGTTAAGTATAGATTTCATAAACACCATACAGAAATAAAAGAAAAGCAAAAGACAATGGTAAATAGGCCATCTGCATCTGCATCTCTTAAAGGAAGCATAACGGTGGAGGCTACTCTGGGACTCCCGCTTTTTATCATGGCCATGATTGTTCTGTCCATGGCAATACGCATCCATTCCATAGATTCCGGGATCAGCGACAGCCTTATTTCCGCTTCCGTTTATGCAGAAGCGACGGAAGGGGGTGCAGAGCTTGCAGGAGCATCGGCATATCTTATGTCCTCCGTAACAGATGAGAAAGAAAGGGAGCCATTCTTCCATAGGAAGGTGATGCAAACGACTCCGCTTGTCTTGGGAGACGGAGATATGGCGTCTGTTTCCTGCATCACAGAAATATCAGGGATCAGCACATTCGGTATAGGAATCATCCAAAAGGATCAGAGTGCATATGTGCCTCTTTTTATGGGATACGAACCCGGAACTGCAGAGGATACCGGAGAAGAGGAATATATAAGAGCTTATATGACAGAATACGGAAGCGTATACCATATAAATATCGGATGCACATATCTCACAAGAAGACCAAAGGCATTAGAGCATGCTCTGGTGGGAAATGAAAGAAACAGCGGAGGCGGGAAGTACTATCCATGCAGGTTTTGCAGAAAAGCAGGAGAAAACGGCACATCAGTTGTATGGGTGACGGAATACGGGGACAGATATCATTGGGCGGCAGACTGCAAGGCGCTTAGGCCCGTTTACAAAGAAGTGATGATCAAAAAGGAAGGCAGTATAAGATGCTGCTCAAAGTGCGGGAATGGCAGCTGAAATGATATTTAAAACACTGGCACTTATAATGACTGCCCTGGAGGGTATAAGGGATCTAAGGACAGGCGGGATATCCCCTGCAGCCGTGGCATGCTTTGCCGTACCCGGTGCCTGTTTTAAGGGCATGACAGGAGAGCCTCTATTTACGCTTCTTTCCGGAATGATTCCGGGGATGATCCTTATGGGAACAGCATTTGTTACAAGGGATAAACTGGGATACGGAGACGGCATTCTGTATTTGGGAATAGGTCTGCTGGTTGGGCTGTATCTGACTCTTGTGATCCTTTTTGTATCATTATTATTGGCAGGTACTACGGGAATGATCTTAATGGCTTTTGGAAAGCTCCGATTTAAAGACAGTCTGCCGTTCGGCCCGTTTACAGCGGTAGCGTGCCTGGGGGTGATCTTTATATGAATAAAATACGGAAAAAAGATCAAAAGGGCAGCATCACAGTGGAAGCGTGCGTGATCGTCCCCATAACAGTGATTCTCTTTATGATCACAGTATGCCTGGTACTTTTTGTTTATGATCACATGATAATGAAACATGCTGCAGGAAAATTGGCCATAAGACTTGCAGAGGCATATGCTCTTGATCTCGAAGGAGAAGATATCATAGAAGAGATGACAGCAGAGCTGGAAAAAACCTTTATCATCTCGTGCGATCCCGTAATAAATGTGGAAAGAGAAGGAGAATGGATGGGGGTAGGAAAAAGCTTTAAAGTGACCATATCAGCAGGCATAAAAAAACAGCTTTCTTTTTTCGGAAGCACATTTTTTAGAGAGCATTCGGTATATGGAGCGAGCTATATGTGGGATCTTAAAAGCTACAGATTCTTAATGGAAAACGGAAAGGAGATCACAGGAACGGAATAATTTATGGAAAACATTTCAGGCAGAAGAAAAGAGATATTGGTAATAAAGCAAAAGGATAGAAGAGATCATACCCTGGAGGAAAGGATGCTGGAAAATGTCTGCGGCTGTACGATACTGCCGATGACAGTACGGGAAAGAGACGGAGAGAAAAGCTATATTTATAACATCGGAAAGGGCAGGTGCCTGGCCGATTTGACGGATCAGGGGATTTCTGCGGATATGGCTTTTAAGGTCTTAAATACACTGAAAGACTACAGGAAAGATTGCGGTAACTATTTTCTGGATCCATGCGGGATGATATTGGAGCCCAGGAAAATATTTGAAGATGAGAACGGAATTAAATTTCTTTATAAACCCGGGCAGAAAAGCGAGATAAAGGAAGAGATCAGAAAGCTTTGTACATTTTTCTTTAAAAATGCAGATTACAGTAACGGAGAATTGCTTGATATCCTCCAAAAGGCAATGATGGATCTGTCAAAGGAGGATTTTTCACTGGAAATGCTTGGCTGCTCCGGAGAAGAAAAGGAAGAACAAAGGCAGCAGTTGAAAGCCGGTTCCCGGGAAAGCGATGTCTATCATAATACATTTTTATACCTTCCGGATAATGCGGATGAAGAGCCGGAGGGGGCAGAGGAATCTGCAGTAAAGATATCCGAAAGAATACAGGATAATTATGTAAAAGAAAGATCTCAAAAATTCTTAAAAGGTATACGGGGAAGAATAGGAACAGTATTTAAAAAGGAAAGGGAAGATGACTTTTGGGATCCTGAAGAGGCAGATGAGATCATATTCCATAACGGAATCCCTTCTTTTGTAAAAGAAAACCCGGATATACATATAGTTCTGAGAAATACGGAAGACAGAAGAGAAGTGCACGAGGTGGCATCTTTCCCTGCATCCATAGGGAAAACGCCCGGTGAAGCAGATGTTGTAATAAAGGATTCCTTTGTTGATAAAAGGCATGCGCTTATGGAATATGACGGAGGAATAGTTTCTTTGCGGGATCTTGGATCTGTATACGGAACATATGTAAACGGAAAGAAAATAAAAAAGAATGCAGCGGTGGAGATCAGGGACGGAGACAAGGTGGGCTTTGCCGGAATGAGCTACGAAGCCGGATTTATAAGAGCATAGAGGCTTTTCCTGTATACGGATAAGACAAAGCTGTTGAAAGGGAAGGAAACTTTAAGTAAAATTTCTTTGAAAAGATCTTATGTTTTAAGAAAGGATAAAAGAAATGACTAAAGATCCTGATTGCATTTTTTGCAAGATAGCTAACGGAGACATCCCTTCGGATACAGTATTTGAAAACGAGGAATTCAGGGTTATCCTTGACCTTAACCCTGCAACAAAGGGCCATGCGCTGGTGCTTCCGAAATATCATTTTACAAATATATATGACATGGAAAGCGGATATACAGGGAGAGCCTTTGAAACGGCGAGAAGTGTTGCCCTTGCCATGAAAAATGGATTAAACTGCGAAGGAGTAAATGTCATACAGAACAATGAAGCCTTGGCAGGACAAAGCGTGTTCCATTTCCATATACATGTTATTCCCAGGTATAAGGATGACGGGCAGCAGGTACTCTGGAAGCCCGGTAAGAGTGATCCTGAGGAACAGAAGAAACTGGCAGAGACCATAGGAAATGCCATGTAAGAACATATGCGTTAATAAGTAATCATTTCAAAGAAAAGCCCGACGGATCATTCCGCCGGGCTTTATATATACCCCAAGGGCTTTAAGACTCTAAAGAAGAGATCAGTAGGAAGGTATGAGTTTCTGCTCTATAACATCCTTTTGTATCTTGCTTATTTTTTTAATATTAAGAACAGCTTTAATAACATTTTTTGCAGGACTGTCCTTTTTTACAAGGATCGCTGCATCCTCGGCAGGAGATATTGATTTCTCCAGTTCTCCGGCAGCAGGGATCATGGAACAGTTCTCTATGCCCGCATTTCTGATATTATCGAAGGACCATACGGTAGCATCGATCTCTCCCTTGACCAGCTTGGGCAATATCTGGGAGTACTTAAGCCTTACAAACTTAACATCTTTGCTGCCTGCTGCCAGCTTATTCAGATTGACATGATCCACTGAGTCTTCGTCAACTCCCAGTCTCATGCCGTCTTCTATTTCTGTCTGGCCCTTTCTGCTGAAAATGATCCCGCTTAAAGAAACATAAGTCTTAGGCCCGAATTCTGCCAGCAGTTCCAGATCGTCATATGATGACAGAGCGGCCTGAGCGGCCATTTTGGAACATACGGCGAAGTCCATTTTTCCTTCTTTTAGATAATCGATACGCGCTTTTCCGCCTCTTACATAGGAGAGCTTTAATAAAACACCGGCATCGTCGAAGTTTTCATAAAGTCCGGTAGCCAGCCCCTCTAAAGCAGCAGAATAGAGAAGCGGCATTTCGCCGGTTATCCATGGAGTCGGAGAAAGATTGAATAATTTGACATAATCAATTTCCTCCACAACTGTACCCTGATGTCCGTGGGATTCCAGAGTAAGAGCTCCTGCTTCCTCAAAGTATTTTAAAGCGGATTGAATAGTCCCGGCACCGGCCTTAAGCTGATTTGCTAACACCTGGTTGGTGGGGATCGTATCCTTCTTCTCTAAGAGAAGAAGGATACGGGACATTTTCATTATTACTTCGCCTTGCTTTGAGAGTAATTGATCATGTATCATCTGCGGCCCCTTTATCAGCCCTGAAGCTTTTTAAGAGTCTGGAATACAGGATACATTCCGCCCTTTACGAGCTCCTGCTGTACCTCGTAAACTTCCTGGTATTTTGCAGTATTCTCTGCGTTGGGATCATATTCGCCAAGAACACCGAGTGTCTTTAATACGGTCTCGCCAAGGTCATCGATATCACCTACAGCATAAGCTGCAAGAAGAGCATCCACCATAACGGCGCCTTCTTTTCTCTTCATGGTGGTTACGTGTGCATCAAGCATATCAGCCTTGATCTGATTCCAGAGATCAGACTTGGAACCGCCCTCTGTGATGATAACTTCATCAACAGGGATGCCGTTTGCCTTAAGGGAATCTGTAAGTCCCTTGTATTCGTAAGCGATGGACTCAAGGAGAGCTCTCCACATTTCGCCTCTGGTGGTGTTCATGGTCATATTAAGGAAGCATCCGCTTGCACCGTCAAGTGTTCCTGTACCGCCTGTAAGATAAGGCATAAAGATAGTTCCGTTGGATCCTGCAGGCACCTGAGATGCTTCTGCCTGGATCTCATCGTAGAAGCTGTTGTCGTCTACTCTTCCGCAGATATTGTCTCTGAACCAGCGAAGAGAAAGACCGCCTGTTCTTATATAACCCCAGTAGAAATATGTATCGGGAAGAGTTCCGATGGAGAACAGAAGATCTGTGTTCTTTGTAAGATCCTCGTTGATGCCGTCAACCATTATGGTAAACATGGCAGCAGTTCCGGCAACGTCTGCAGCCATACCTGCCTTAACAAGTCCGCAGCCGATATTGCTCTGCATGGTGTCGCCGGCGCCGGCAGCAATAGGGATACCTGCGGGAAGACCCGTTGCAGCAGCAGCTTCTTCTGTAAGAGTTCCTATTATATCGTAGGGCTTAACGATCTTGGGAAGATACTCCATAGGGATCTCAAGCTCATCCATCTGTCTCTTTGACCATTCCTTCTTGATGGCATCATAACCGATAAGCCATCCTGAAAGAGTAGCCCAGTCTATACAGATATCGTCTGCCTTAAGGCCTGCCAGTCTTGAAAGAACATAAGGGCCGTTGTTGATAAACTTGGCGCCTCTCTCCTGGAAATCCTTATTGTTCTTAAGGAACCATCTTGCAATAAGGGGAGGATCAAAAGGATCAACAGCGTTATTTCCGCTTTCTTCAATCCAGTAAGGCTCGCAGTTTGCCTTTACCCACTCAGCATCCTCTGCACATCTGGAATCCAGATAAGGGATATAAGGAGTGATGGCCTTGCCGTCTTTGTCTACACCGAGGATACCGCAGATGATGCCGTCGCCTGAGATGGCGCGTACTTCGTTGGGATCGATACCGCTCTTGTCAAGGCAGTTCTTGATGCCCTTAAGTACGGAATCAAGATATTTGTCTGCATCCATTTCTGCCCAGCCTGCCTGAGGATAGCTTATCTCGGTGGGGATCATATCTTCTGCAACGCAGTCGAAGTTGTCGTTGTAGATAGTTGTTTTTGTACTCTGTGTACCACAGTCAAAACCGATATAGTATTTGCTCATTAAATAAGTCTCCTTTCACAAAAGTTCTTTAAAAGAGGTTATAAATCTGCTGCTGTAGGGTTTGATCTTTTCGTAATCACCCTGGGAAACTCCGTCATACACACCGACCACATCGAAGCCTGCGGATGATGCGACCCGCGCGGCATCGGGAGAATCCTCGAATACAGTACATTCCGATGGCTGTGCGCCGGTCCTTTCGGCACATATGAGATATATCTCCGGACTGCTCTTATCGGTGGTTATATCCTCGATGGATATGATGTGATCGAAATATCCTATTATTCCGGTACGCTCAAGGGCGGGCATTATAAAATCCCTTTCCATAGCGGTTGCAAGACATATGTGCTTGCCTTCCGTTTTGAGCTTTTCCAGATATTCCGTTACATATTCCCTAAGGGGGATCACCTTGTGGTAATTGACGCCCATTCTGGACCGCCATGCCTTAACGATATCCATAACATCATCTTCCAGGGAAAACTTTTCCTTGAAGAAGGCGGCTCCGTTCTTTACGCCCATGGGCTTTACTATATCGAAGATATCGTCCTGGGCGGGGAAGCCTCTCTTAATAAGATCGTTGTTCATGGTCTCGATCCAGTATTTGGGAGAATCAAAGATCGTTCCGTCAAAATCAAATATGGCAGTTTTCATATTATTTCCTTAATTTGTAAGTTCGAAGATTGATTTATTGGGATCATAAACTCCCCAGATATCAAGTGCAGCCTGAAGTTCAGGATGATCCTTGGCATATTCTCTTATGTCTATATCCTGAAGCCAGGAATCAGCTGCCTGACGAAGGGCCTCAACACCGGCCTTAAGTCCCATGGGATGAGCATGCATTGCTGCACCGGCACCAAGCATTACGTCGGGACCGAGGTCATCCATGATGGCGGGAACCATACCGGGATTAAGTCCTGCTGCAGGGCTGGGGAAGGTATTCTTCATGCCGTTGAACTCGGAGAGCATGCTCTGAGCGGAACGTATATATCTGTCCTTAAGACCGGGAACCTTTCCGTAAGCGCAAGGATAAACAACGATGTCAGCACCTTCAAGTCTCATAAACTTACCGAATACGAGAGTGGATGAGATACCGCCTGTGGGTGAAGTATAGCCTGCACCTGCGTAGCAGGGATGTGCAAGAAGCGGTACGTTGATGGAATCGTCTGCAGCCAGAGCGCCTGTAAGTCCGTAACCGGAAGCATGGGAGTTGATCATAAGTGCTCTTGCACCCATTTCAACAGCTCTGTGAGCCTTTTCCAAAGCTATATCCTGACGATCGGTGATGTTGGGGATATAGATCGTGCGGTGACCTGTCTCCTCGTAAACTCTTTCAGCAACCTTCAGGCAGGCCTCAACTCTTTCATAGAAAGGAGCATAAACGGGATCTGCAATAAGCTCGTCGTCCTTAACAAGGTCAAGACCGGCGCGGCACAGTTTTTCAAACTGCTTTTCGATTACGCTGATGGGGATACCTGTACAAGGCTTGATCATGGCAAGGACAGGAGGTCTGTCGATACATCCTGTAAGCTCTCTTATACCCTGAACGCCGAAGCGGGGGCCATGGAATCCGTCCGTGAATTTCTTGGGGAACTCCAGATCAAGGAGCTTAAGATCCTTACTCATTGAAATGTTACCGAAAACGGTAGATAAGAGCTCAGGGATCTGCTGTCCGATATTCTCCCAAGGGAAAGCTATCTGCATGATAAATTCTCTTTCCTTATCGGGGCAGTCAAGCTCATATCCGGGTACGTTGTAAACAGATATAACTCTGCCTACGTGACCTCTTCTGACTTCGTCTGTCTCGTCGGGTACACGCATCCAAGTACCGGTGGTCTGCTCTACAGCCATTGCTCCGGCACGCATAAGGATGTCAACTGTTTCCGCCTTTGCCCAATAGGTTCCCACGATAAAGTCGTCCATGTTCAGGGATTCCCTTTGGCAAAAGATAATAGGATCATATTTTGCTTTGCCCATTTCTGTTCCTCCTTTTTCAATCTTCAGTATTTTGAATTTTGCATATTCATCTTATTCCTCTTCCATCATCACAGTCAAGGGAAAACGGGCCCTGAAGAGAAAAAGTACAATCCTGGGAAAAACGCAGATCTGGGCATAAAAAAATTCGGAAGGCAAGCCTTCCGAATCCTTTTCGTTCGATGGATCATTCTCCTGCTGAAATAGCACCAACGGGGCAGTTGCCTGCGCAAGAACCGCAATCGATACAGGAATCAGCATCAATAACATATTGAGAATCGCCCTGAGAGATAGCACCAACGGGACATGAATCTGAGCATGCGCCGCAGCTGATGCAATCTGATGAAATTACAAAAGCCATATATAACCTCCTAAAATCCTTCTACTGCTACATGTTACTCTGGAATTCTGCACTTCCGTCATTGATTATAATCCAAAAGAAAACGGAAATCAAGCAAGCGGCTTGCAAAACTGGGACTTTCAGGGTATACTTTAGCAAAATCGGTGAGGAAGGAGGCACAAAAATGGTACAGATCACAAGAGATACACTTATAGGCGAACTCATCTCCATCGATCCCGAAGTCGCGCCTATTCTTATGGATATAGGAATGCATTGTCTGGGATGCCCGTCTTCCCAGATGGAATCCATAGGGGAGGCAGCCATGGTACATGGTATCGAACCTGATTCGTTGGTTGACAGTATAAATGAGTTTCTTGCTTCAAAAGGCTGATTTTAGAAGAATGGGAAGGGCTGTCTCCGGACAGCCCTTCAATTTATTTTAAAGAACCATATGAATAAAAAAGACAGAATAAAAGAAGTGCTGGCCCGCCTTGATAAGGAATACGGCACGGAAAAGATCATATATCTTACATCAGAAAGCACATGGCAGCTCTTGGTAGCAGTTATGCTGTCGGCCCAATGCACGGACGACAGGGTAAATATG
Source organism: uncultured Eubacteriales bacterium (assembly GCA_902797845.1). Taxonomy (GTDB): domain Bacteria; phylum Bacillota; class Clostridia; order Lachnospirales; family Lachnospiraceae; genus RUG14319. The sequence continues at coordinate 23,039 of CADBUJ010000066.1, forward strand.
ACCACGCCTGCGCTTTTTAAAAAGTATCCCACAGCGGAGAAAATGGCTGATGCAAAGCTTTCCCGGGTGGAGGAGCTTATCCATTCCGTTGGGCTTTATAAAAGCAAAGCAAAAAATATAATAGCGGCATCAAAGATGATCATGGAGGAATACGGCGGAAAGGTTCCGGAAACGGTGGAAGAGCTGACTTCCCTGCCGGGAGTGGGCCGAAAGACAGCCAATGTTATAAGAGGCAATGTCTTCGGGGAACCTTCCATCGTAGTGGACACCCATGTCAACAGGATATCCAACAAGCTGGGATTTACGAAGGAAAATGACCCTGAGAAGGTGGAATACGACCTTATGAAATGCCTGCCTAAGGATCACTGGATCAGATACAACATGCAGATCATAACGCTCGGCAGGACCATATGCACTGCCAGGAATCCGAAATGCGGGGAATGCTTTTTATCTGATATATGTCCCAAGATCAGCAGGAAATAAGGAGCTAAGGACAGAAACTTTTTGGATATACAGGGAGAATGCATTTACTGAACTTAAAAAACATAGTAAAATCATATATTTATAAGGCTTATAGGACTTTTATCACTTAGAAGGATTTTAAGGAATGAAAAAAATAAGGGCTTTTTTAATTACGATCTTAATAATGATGATGGCTGCCCGCCCTGTAATGGCATCAGAAAATACGGTGCCGGAGGGAGTAAGAGTAGGAGAGACCGATATCTCCGGCCTTACCCGTGAAGAAGCGGACACGGTGTTATCTGACCATATAGAGAAGATTAAAAATACGAAGATCTCCCTTAATATCGAAGGAGAGGAGGAATTATCCTTCACTCTTTCCGATATAGGAGCAGAGGTCAAAGAAGGTGATACCCTTGATCAGGCCATGGAGATCGGCAGGTCAGGAAATGTTCTTGAGAGATACTTTGCCCTTAAAAAGGTAAAGGACGAGGGAATGGATCTTACGCCTGAATATTTTTTTAACCGCGATGCCCTTATATCGCTTCTGGAAGCAAAGCTTCCCGAGCTTAACAGGGAAGCCAGAAGTTCTTCCATAGAGATAATAGACGATACTCCTTATGTTCAGATCGCTGAGACGGGTATTGCAGTCAATGTGGATGAAACGGTAAAGGCGGTAGAAGGCGCCCTTAACGGAAAGGTTGATGCCGAAACTGTATCAGTTGACATAGTTGCAGATATTACGGAACCCGAAGGGGATACTACGGATTTTTCGGATATAACGGACTGTCTCGGCAGCTATACCACGGTCATGGGCTATTATAAGGAAAACAGAGTGGGAAACATCATAAATGCAGCCAAGCTTATAAACGGTGTAGTTGTGGCGCCAGGAGAGGTCTTTGATCTTAACAGTTATCTGGAGCCCTACACCACGGACAACGGATATCTTATGGCCACAGGCTACGGTTACGGAGGACGAGTTGTTCCGGCCATGGGCGGAGGAGTGTGCCAGATGGCTTCGACCCTCTACAATGCGGTCCTTAATGCGGAGCTGGAGATAGTTGAGCGCCGCAACCATATGATGACCGTAAGCTATGTGCCCGTAAGCATGGATGCCACCGTATCGGAAGGATCTGATAATTTTAAATTCAGGAACAATACGGATACGCCTGTATACATCTATACATATACATCAGACGATCTTAAGGTTACAGCGGCCATCTTCGGAAAAGAGACAAGGCCCGAGAACAGAACGGTGGAATATGTAAGCGTTATAGACTCGACCATAGGCGCACCTGCGGATGTTATAACCGTCGATGAGACCAAGCCTGCAGGCTACAGAGAGGTTACTCAGGGAGCTCACACGGGATATACCGGGCACCTTCAGAAAAATGTTTATGTGGACGGAGAGCTTACGGAATCCACTACCGTTAACACCTCCAGATACGGTGCCTTTCCCAGATATATAACCGTAGGACCGGAGCCTGAGACTGAGCCTGAAACAGAGGCGGAATCCCAGGAGGAGCCCGCACCCGCTGCGGAAGAGGAAACAGAAGCCGCACCGGAAGGAGAAGAAGGGTGATGGAGTGGTCCCTTATGATCACGGGCTTTATCGGAGATGAGACAGCCTATGCCCTTTTAAAGGAAAGAAAAGAAAAACTGCTTGAAAGATACAGTCCCGAATTTATTGAAAAAGCAAGAAAGCAGCTGGAGGGATACGAAAGGACGGATGTGCCGGATATCCTGTCAGATATGGAAGATACAAAGCTCTTTCATATAGGAGGACAAGGTCTTAACAGCAGCCTTTGGCTTTTTGCCGAGGAGCTTTCAGCGGGATTTAAAATACATCTTGATAATATACCCATGCACCAGTGTGCAGTGGAATTTACGGATGTTTTCGACCTTAATATTTATGATGTCCCGTCAGGAGGCAGCTTTATAATCTGCACAAAAGACAGGGATCAGGTATCGGAAAGACTTGAAAAGGCGGGGATATCCGTCAGGGAAGCCGGAGTATTTAACGGCACTAATAAAAGGATATTCATCACCCATGAGGGTATTACCAGATATGCGGGAAGACCCGGGGATGAAGAAAATAATTATTATGAGACCGGGGGTCAAAAATGAAAGAAAAGATTCTGAGCATCATTGAGAAAAATTCCAGACTCGGCGTAAGCGACATAGCGGTGCTTTTGGGAGAGGAAGAAGAGGCGGTTAAAAGGGCCATCGAGGAAATGGAAAGGGACCATGTTATCTGCGGATATCATACCATAGTCAACTGGGGAGCCCTGGATAACAACACTAAAGTATCTGCCCTTATAGAGGTAAAAGTTACGCCGCAGAGAGGCATTGGCTTCGATAAGATAGCGGAGAGGATCTATAATTATCCGGAGGTGGATGATGTTTATCTTATGTCCGGAGGATTTGACCTTTGTGTAATGATAGAAGGGGAAAGCCTTCAGGATGTGGCACTGTTCGTTTCCGATAAGCTTTCCACCCTTGATTATGTTATAAGCACAGCCACACATTTTATGCTTAAAAAGTATAAGGATCACGGAACGATCCTTAATCCCGTTAAAGACAGAGAAAGGATACCGATTCAGCCATGAGAGATCCCCTGGGACAGAAAATCAAGGAAATCAAGCCTTCGGGCATAAGGAAATTTTTTGATCTTGTTACAGAGATGAATGATCCTGAGGTCATCTCTCTGGGCGTAGGTGAACCTGATTTCGATACACCCTGGCATATAAGAGAAGAAGGCATTTATTCCCTGGAAAAAGGAAGGACATTTTACACATCAAATTCCGGCCTTCAGGAATTAAGAGAAGCCATTTGCAGATATACGGAAAGAAATTTCGGACTTTCTTACGATCCGAATAAAGAGACCCTTATCACCGTAGGAGGATCGGAGGCTATAGATATAGCTCTTCGGGCCATGGTCGATCCCGGGGATGAGGTCCTTATTCCTCAGCCCAGCTATGTATCATACGAGCCCTGCGCCATTCTGGCAGATGCGGTCCCCGTTATTATAGAACTCAAGGAAGAAAATGATTTTTCTCTTACAGGCAGGGAGCTGGAAGAGGCCATAACTGATAAAACGAAGATCCTTGTTCTTCCCTTCCCCAATAATCCCACAGGCTCTATCCTTAAGGAAAAGGAGCTTAGGGAGATAGCAGAGATCGTGGAGAAGTATGATCTTTATGTTATCTCCGATGAGATATATGCAGCCCTTACATATTCCGAGGAAGGCCATATATCCATAGCATCCATGCCGGGAATGAAGGAAAGGACCGTGGTCATAAACGGCTTCTCCAAGGCCTTTGCCATGACAGGATGGAGACTTGGTTATGCTCAGGGTCCTGAGGTAATAATCGACCAGATGAGAAAGATACATCAGTATGCCATAATGTGTGCGCCCACAACTTCTCAGTATGCAGCGGTTGAAGCCATGAATAACGGCGAAAAAGATGTGGAGACCATGAGAGAGGCATATGATCAGAGAAGAAGATTCCTTCTGGATTCCTTTGAAAAAATGGGACTTCGCTGTTTCGAGCCTCTGGGAGCATTCTATGTATTTCCCTGTGTCAAGGATCTGGGCCTTACATCCGACAAGTTTGCTGAGGAGCTGTTAAAGGAACAGAAGCTTGCGGTGGTTCCCGGAACTGCCTTCGGAGACAGCGGAGAAGGCTTTATCCGTGTTTCTTATGCATATTCCCTTGAAGAGCTGGAAGAGGCCATGAGAAGGATGACCAAATTCGTGGAAGCAAGGCTTAAGAATGGTTAATATCGTTTTGCTGGAGCCGGAGATTCCGGATAATACGGGAAATATCGGCAGAAGCTGTGTGTCTGCGGGGGCAAGGCTCCACCTTATAAAGCCCCTGGGATTCAGCCTGGATGAAAAATCCGTAAAAAGGGCCGGCCTGGATTATTGGCATAAGCTTGATCTTAATGTATACGAGGATCTGGAAGACTTCTATTTAAAAAATCCTGATGCCGAAGGAAGCATCTTTATGGCCACCACCAAGGCGGAAAAGACATACGGAGATGCACAGTATCCCGAGGACTGCTACATTATGTTCGGTAAAGAAAGTGCAGGCATACCTGAGGAGATACTTGTTAAGAACAGGGAAAGATGCATACGTATACCCATGGTAAAGGACAATCGGTCCTTAAATCTGTCAAATGCAGTGGCTGTGGTTCTGTATGAAGCCCTGAGACAGAACGATTTTCCCGGGCTTGAGAAAAAGGGACAGCTTCACAGATCCAGCTGGGAGTAGATATAAAGATTATGAAAATAGGATTATATGATTCAGGAGCCGGAGGTCTTACGGTCCTTAATGAGGCCATGAACAGACTCCCCCATGAGGAGTTTGTTTTTTATGCAGATACGGAGAATGTGCCTTACGGGGAAAAGACCGTAGAGGAAATAAGAGAATATGCAAAAAAGGCCGTAAGCTTTCTTGTGGAACATGACTGCAAGATCGTTGTGGTGGCATGTAATACGGCAACCAGTGCTGCAATAGAATATCTCCGGGAAACTTTTCCTATCCCGATCATAGGCATGGAGCCTGCAGTAAAAGTGGCCATGGACGAGAATCCGCAAGGGAAGATACTTGTCCTTGCGACGAATGTCACTGTACACGGGGACAAAATGAAACATCTTCTGGAGAAATACGACAAAGATGAAAGAGTCGTACTTCAGCCCATGCCCGGGCTTGTGGAGCTGGCGGAAAATTGTGACTTCGGCATAGATGCGGAGGAATACATAAATAATCAGCTTTACAAATACGACTTAGAGGAATTTTCTGCGATCGTTCTGGGGTGTACGCACTTTACATACTTCAAGGATGTTATAAGATGTATGGTACCTGACAACATACGCATCGTTGACGGTAATGCGGGAACGGTAAAGCAGCTTGTCAGAAAGCTTTCGGAAGGGGAAATGCTTGAAAATAATCTTCCTTCTCTTGAATGCTATGCATCGGGAAAGCCCTTCTCTGAAGCGCTTAAATATAAAATGGAGGTCCTTCTGAAAAGAGCAGAGGATATGCACGAGATTTAAAAGAATGATGATTGCCGGCGGTATGCACCGCCGGTTTTTTATTGCATCATAAAAATGAAAACAATTCTCAATTTCATTGACAAAAGGCCTTCCCGGCAGTACAATTTGAAAACGGTTCTCAAATTTGTATATAGATAATTATGCATTTTATGAAGGATCATATAAACAGGATATCAGGGGATAAAGATGGACAGCAGATCAAAATATAAGACCAGACACAGAGAAGTGATCCTGGATTATTTTGTTAAAATGCCGGGAATACACATCACTGCAGGAGAAGTTTATAAAGGCCTAAAGGACAGGGGAGTATCCATAGGACAATCCACCGTATACAGGCAGTTGGAAAGCCTTGTGGAGGAAGGCATCTTAAATAAATACATAATCGATGAAAACAGTCCTGCATGCTTTGAATTCGAAGAAGAGGATAATCATTGTCATAAGGAGATATTTTTCCATTGCAAATGTGAATCCTGCGGAAAGCTCATACATCTTCAATGCGACGAGATCGAGGAGATAGAGGAGCATCTTATAAAGGAGCATAAGTTTTTTATGGATCCTAAAAGAACCGTATTTTACGGGCTTTGTGAGGCGTGTCAGAAATAGATTCAGAAAGGAAATAAAATGAAAAAAAGGATCATAGCCTCCCTTATTTTTCTTATGATGCTTATGGGAATAAGCGCATGCAAAGGGACGGAAAGCATAGAACAGGCTGAAGAAAAGAAAAGGATAAAAGTAGTTACGACTATTTTCCCGGAATATGACTGGGTGAGAAATGTAGCGGGAGAAGCTGAAGGCGTGGATATCCTTTTGCTTCTTGACAGCGGAGTGGATCTGCACAGCTTTCAGCCGACGGCCGAGGATATAATGAATATCACAAACTGCGACCTCTTTATATATGTGGGCGGAGAGTCGGATGAGTGGGTAGAGGATGCCCTGAAAGAAGCCGCCAACGAAAATATGAAGACCATCAATTTGCTGGAAGCCATGGGGGACATGGCAAAAGAGGAGGAGGTCATCGACGGTATGCAGGAGGATGATCACGATCACGAGCATGATTCAGATGATGGGGACGATCACGAGCATGAGGGCGAGGCGGAATACGACGAGCACGTGTGGCTGTCTCTTAAGAATGCATCCTTCCTTACAGAAAGAATCGCGGAAGTTCTTTCGGAGATCGATCCTGAAAACGGTGATACATATAAAAGCAATGCAGCTTCTTATATAGAAGAGCTTAAAAGGCTCGACGGGGAATATACAGACGTAACGGAAAAATCCTCAGGGGACATACTTCTTTTCGGTGACAGATTTCCTTTCAGATATCTTACAGACGACTACGGTCTTACCTATTATGCGGCCTTTGCCGGATGCTCTGCAGAAACAGAGGCCAGCTTTGAGACCATAAAGTTCCTGGCGGACAAAACAGACGAATATTCTCTTAAATATATAATGACTATCGAGGGCTCCCATGACACCAAGCTTGCGGAGACCATAATCCAGTCCACAAAGGATAAGGATCAGGAGATTCTTTCTCTGGACTCCATGCAGTCTACAACATCAAATGACGCAGAAGAAGGGGCAACATACATCTCCATTATGGAGAAAAATCTGAAAGTCCTTGAGAAGGCACTTAACTAGGAGGAAACATGCCATTACTTACCATAAAGGATCTGTATCTCGGATACGAGGGAGAGGCCATAATAGAAGGCCTTTCCTTCAGCATAAATGAGGGAGATTATCTTTGCATCGTAGGAGAGAACGGCTCCGGAAAGACAACTCTCATGAAGACTCTCCTGGGGCTTCAGTCTCCCATGAAGGGAGAGATAATAAGAGGTGACGGCCTTAAGAAAACCGAGATAGGATATCTTCCCCAGCAGACTATAGTTCAAAAGGATTTTCCCGCATCCGTAAAGGAGATAGTTCTATCCGGATGTCAGGGAAGAGCAGGCCTTCGGCCTTTCTATTCCAAAGAAGAAAAGGCACTTGCAGAAGAAAAGATGGCAAGGATGGGGATAAAGGAGCTTAAAAACAAATGCTACAGGAACCTTTCCGGGGGCCAGCAGCAGAGGGTCCTTCTGGCAAGGGCGCTTATGGCGACGGGCAAGATCCTCCTTCTGGATGAGCCTGTTTCAGGCCTTGATCCGAAGGTTACGGCAGATATGTATTCGCTCATAAAGGAGCTTAATAATGACGGAATAACCATAATCATGATATCTCATGATGTGGGAGCCGCAGTAAAATATGCCAGTCATATCCTTCATATCGGCAATTCCGTATATTTCGGCACCAGAGAAGAATATGTAAAAAGCGATACAGGCAGATTATTTCTTGAAGAAAGGAGAGGGGAATAATGGAAAAGCTTTTGATGTATCTCGAATATCCATTTGTTCGCTATGCCATCATAGTGGGAGTGCTGGTTGCTCTCTGCTCCTCTCTTCTGGGAGTAACGCTTGTCCTTAAAAGATATTCCTTTATAGGAGACGGTCTTTCCCATGTGGCTTTCGGCGCAACAGCCATTGCCAGTGTGGTTAATCTTACGAACGAAATGCTTCTGGTGATGCCTGTTACCATCATCAGCGCCGTACTGCTCCTCAGAAAAGGGCAGAACGCCAAGATAAAGGGAGATGCGGCCATTGCCATGATATCTGTCGGGGCTCTGGCCTTCGGATATTTGATCATGAATGTATTCTCCACATCATCAAACCTTTCAGGTGATGTGTGTACCACTCTTTTCGGTTCCACCTCCATACTTACACTTACATCTACGGAGGTTTGGCTTTCGGTGGTTTTATCAATAGCTGTATTAACGATATTTGTGGTATTCTATAACAAAATATTCGCAGTTACATTTGACGAGGATTTTTCCAGAGCTTCTGGCACAAAGGTGGACAGATACAACCTGCTTATAGCAGTTGTTATAGCGGTTATCATAGTGCTTGCCATGAACCTTGTGGGATCGCTTTTGATATCGGCACTGGTGATATTTCCCGCCTTGTCTGCCATGCGTCTTTTTTCAAACTTTAAAATGGTTACCATAAGCTCTGCTGTTATATCTGTTGTATGTGCAGCTGCAGGCCTTATTATATCCATACTGGCCGGGACGCCTGTAGGATCCACCATTGTGGCTGTAGATGTGGCGGCATTTCTTATATGCCTTGCAGCAGGTTCCTTAAAAGGAGGATTAAGATGATCAGAAAGATATTCACATTAGTTTTAACGGGAATGCTCCTTCTTTTTGTCTCTGCATGCGGAGACAGCGGGGAAAGCCGTTCTTCCGGCAGCAAGACCCAGGGAGTTGATGATGTACTGGAATCGGGAGCCGCTTCTGCAGATCAGGATGAAACCGGCCGACAGAGCGGAGTCAGCGAAAATGCACCGGAACCGGAGGAAGTGGCAGATGATGCCGTATTAAGCAATACAGAAGGCATCGATATAGATCTTACGACTCTTTCCAGCACCATGGTCTATTCGGAAGTCTATAACATGATGAATGTACCGGAGGATTACATAGGTAAGACCGTTAAAATGGAAGGCAGCTTTGCCTATTATCATGATGAGGCCAACGACCAGTATTATTTCGCCTGTGTTATCTCCGACGCAGCTGCCTGCTGTGCTCAGGGGATGGAATTCGTTCTTGAGGGAGACTACACTTTCCCCGAGGATTATCCCGAGGAAGGCGAGACCATAAGGGTGGCCGGAGAATTTGACACGTATTACGAAGGACAATATCAGTACTGTACATTAAGAAACGCCAGCTTTGTATAAAAAGCTTTTTACTCATAAATCATACGCAGAAGACCATATATAAAAGATCAAAGCTCCCTGTAAGGGGGCTTTTTTCAAAATATAAATGATCAATTGTTACCAAAGACCCTTAAAGGGGTACATTATAGTCAGAAGACCTGACATCCCTAAAGGGTCTGCAAGCGGTCAGGCAGTTTCATAGAGGTGCACATTTATGGAAGACGGCAAGATCATAGAGTTGTATTGGAACAGGGACGAGAAAGCCATAGAAGAGACAAAAAGCGCTTACGGGAATTATCTGGAAGCGATCTCTGCCCGCATCCTTAAGGACAAAAGAGATGCAGAGGAGTGTGTCAGCGATACATACCTTGGAGCCTGGAACAGTATCCCTCCCGAAAGACCGGGGATCCTTTCGGCCTATTTGGCCAGGATCACAAGGAATCTGTCCCTTAAGAAGCTCAGGGACAGAAGTGCCCTGAAAAGAGGGGGAGGGGAAACAGAGATCGTGTTTCACGAGCTGGAGGATGTGCTCTTTGAGCATAACGGTATAGAAGACGCTCTTTCCCTGAAGGAGCTTTCATCCCATATAAGCAGATTTCTTGAAACAAGAAAAAAGTCTGAAAGGCAGGTCTTTATAAGAAGATATTTCTATTTTGATTCCGTTGAGGATATAAGCCGGGGCTTCGGCTACAGCATCGGTAAGGTGAAGATGATGCTGAAGAGGACAAGGGACTCCTTAAGAGAAGCTCTGGAAAAGGAGGGAATATTCGTATGAAAGGCGACAACGAGATAAAAGAGGCTGTTGACATCATAAAGGAAAAGGAACGTAAGGAAAGGCTGGAGAAGGATACGGAAAAAATATCCGATGCCATTGGTCTTATAAACGATAAGCTTGTAAAGGAAAGCGAAAAGCCTTCCGGGAATAAGAATAAATGGTATAAGGCCGCAGCAGCGGCAGCCTGCTTCCTATTGGTAGGGACCATAGCAATTTCCAGGCTTGGGATAGGAAAGAATCCGGAAACGGATATACCTGTTGAAGTAAACGAAGACAAAACGGCAGAAGTGGCTCCCGGAAAAGACGGAAAGGGAGATGCAGAATCTCCGGTGATCTCTGCCGATACAACAGATCCGGCCGGAGGGAGCGAGGCATCTTTTGACAGTGCAGGAAGCGACGGAGCAGAAGCAGGCTACGGCGGCGAGGGAATTGGAAATATAACGGGAGAGCCCTTCGTGCTCACCGGAGCACGGTGGAATGACAATGATAACTGGCCGTTCTTGATCAACCTGGTTAACAGCGGTACCATAACATTTCCTTCCTTCGGCATAGATCCCAGGAACAGGATAAAGGTAAATGTTTCAGGTGGCGGAGCTCCTCTCTTCGGGGAAACAGTGGAGCTTCTGGACAAGGAGGAAAATGTTGTTTTTACGGCAAGAACGGACAGAGAAGGTATCGCATACCTTTTCGTCCCTGAAGGGGCAGAGGCATCACAGGTAAGATGCAACGGTATAACTGAATCTCTCACGATCACGGAAGCGGATCCGGAAAATTCTCAGGGAGATCCCGTTATAAGAACTGCGGAAGAGATAAGCATCGAGACAGAAAAAAGGGCAGAGGCCATAACAGATCTTCAGGTAATGTTCATAGTTGATACAACAGGATCCATGGGCGACGAACTGGCATATCTGCAGAAGGACTTCGCAGCCATAGCTGATGATGCCGGAAACAGCGGCATAACATATTCCGTCAATTTCTACAGAGATGAAGGTGACGAATATGTAACAAGGACAAATGGCTTTACTGATGATATAGAGGAAGTTAAGGCACTTTTAAATAAGGAATATGCCGACGGCGGCGGAGACACTCCAGAAGCGGTGGCAGACATATTAAGAGATACGATCACAAATAATGATCTGTGGTCAGAGACATCAGAGAAGATAGCATTTCTCATATTCGATGCTCCTCCTCATTACGGCACGGAAGGTGTTATTAAAGAAGCCATAGAAAGTGCGGCAGAAAGAGGCATACATATGATTCCCGTGGTGGCTTCCAATTCCGAAAGAGAGACAGAGCTCTTCGGAAGGGCGATCTCCATCATGACGAACGGGGAATATGTCTTCCTTACAGACGATTCCGGCGTGGGAGATTCTCATCTTGAGCCAATAGTAGGGGATTATAATGTAGAGCTCCTTCATGACATCATCGTACAGATCATAGAAGAATATAAGATCTGAATATCACTTGTCCGTGAACAGGCAGAGCATCATTAAGATGACTCTGCCTGTTTTCGGGAAAAACAAAAGGTTTTGGGGTATAATAAACAAAAGACCCGGAAACTTAAGAGGGATGAGCATGAAAAAGAAATTGGTTTTATTTATCCTGACAGGTTTTATGATATGCCTTTTTGCAGCAGGCTGCGGACTTGGGGATATAGATCTTAATAAGTATCTTTCGGTGGATTTTACCGGCTACAACGGATACGGAAGGGCCACCGTAAACTTTGATTTCGAAAAGCTGGTGGAGGGGCACGAAGATAAGCTTGCCAATACTACCTTTTACGAAATGGCATATGCGGCCTGGGGAAACCTGGACCGCAGCGAATCCTTAAGCAACGGCGAAAGGGTGGAATTTACGTGGACCATAGACCAGGATGCCCTAAAGGCCTTTGAAGATACTTATGATGTAAAGATAAGATACAGAGACACATCATTTAAGGTATCAGGGCTTACTCCCACGGAAGATCTTATACAGGTGGATCCCTTTCAGCATGTGGATGTTACCTTTAAGGGCGAATCGGGAGAGGCATCCATAGTAATAACGGATCATAACGGGCTTGAGGGCCTTACCTTCGAAGTGGATAAATATAACGGTCTTAAAAACGGGGAGGAAGTAAAAGTATATGCTTCCTTTGACGACGAGACCATGATGGATGACGGATTCTTTATAACTGTCAGGGAAAAGACGTATACGGTTTCGGGATTAACGGAGCTTGTGGATGGCTTTGACCGCATTACAAAGGATGCAGACAGCCGTATGGATAAAGCCTTAAGGGACATTATCGTAAATGATGCCAAAGAGGAGTGGACATACGGGGAAAGAGGCATAACGGATATTTCCCTTGTAAACAGAGTCTTTCTTAAAAGAAAGGAAGGATATTTGGGCCCCGGCAACATGGTATGCTACATATACAGGATACTTGCGGGTGATACGGCAGACGAAAAGGTGGAGTATTACTGGTACGGCTGTTTTTCGGATCTAAAACGTACCGGAGATAATACGGATATGAAAATGGAAGAAGCGGCGATGCCTTTTGCATCATTAAAATGGTATATGGTCGCAGGAGACTGCTGCAGCACGGGAAATACGGACAAAGAAGGGGCTCTGTATTATTACAAGGGCTTCAGAGAGGAAGCGGATGTCCTTAACAGGATAAGAGAAAGATACGGACAGGAATATGATATAGAAAAAGAAAAATAAATATAAATATAAATAATAAAAAGTGCCGGACTTACGACCGGCACTTTTATTTTCTCTTACATCTTTTTGCTTTTTTCCAGACAGGCCTCCATGCCTTCCTTTATTATTCCCTGAAGATCTCTTTCTGTAAAAACATTTACTGCCTCGATGGTGGTGCCTCCCGGGGAGCACACATTCTGCCTGAGCTTAAGAGGTGTTTCACCTGTTTCCGATACCATGGCGGCAGCACCCGTAACGGAAGTACATACGAAGGTCCTCGCCTCCTCCGGATCCATACCCTTTGAAACCGCAAAGTCCATCATGGCCTCTATTACCATATAGATGTATGCAGGGGAGCTGCCGCTTACGGCAGTAACAAGATCCATCATGCTCTCTGGCACATTTATTGCCGTGCCGAAGCAGCTTAGGATCCTGCCTGCAAGAGCCTTGTCCTCTGCCGAAACATTATCTTTGCAGCAATAGCCGGTCATGCCCTTTCCAATAAGAGCAGGTGTATTGGGCATTGCTCTTATGAGCCTTATATCCTTCTTAAAAAATTCCGTGATCCGTTCCGTGGTCTGGCCTGCGGCTATGGAGATAATAAGTGCATCATCCTTTATATGGTTACGGATGCCTTCTATAACATCACCAAACAAGCCGGGCTTTACGGCCAGTATAAGAATATCGCTTACCCGAGAAACGGCGCTGTTTTCCGTAAATGCATTTATTCCGAAGCTTTCCTTTAAAGATATAAGGGATCCCTCTGTTTTTACAGAGGCAAAAATGTTTCGGGCAGGTACCAGATCGTTTTTAATGATGCCGGAAACCATGGCTTTTCCCATATTTCCGCAGCCTATAAATCCTATGTTCATGTGCAAACTCCTTCAGTATGATAGATCAGGTGCGACGTATGTTAGAGTCAAAAAACTTATTGTAGCCAAGCCACGTATCTTCGGGCCGGGCATTATCAAGGGCTTCCTTAAAGGTCTGGGCTCTGGCATCCATGTTGTCAGCCATATGGAGTGCAAGGGCCTCGATAAGCTCCGGCTTCTTGGGAGAACCGTATTCCAGCTGACCGTGATGAGATGCTATGCAATGAAGGAACTCCGTTCTGAGGAGAGGCGGAAAGCCGTCTATCTTATCTATCTCATGGCTTAACATATCAAGACCGATGATGATGTGACCCAGCATATATCCTTCGTCGGAAAAATCATTCTGGGGAAGAGCGGTAAGCTCCTTCGTTTTTCCTATATCGTGGCAAAGGGCGGAAGCCATTAAAAGATCCCTGTTTAAAAAATCGTAATGGCTGCTGTAGAAATCGCAGATGTCTGCCACCGAAACAGTATGCTCCAAAAGCCCGCCCATAAAGCTGTGGTGGATGGTCTTTGCAGCTGAATGGGATGCAAAGATCCTGGCAAAGGCTCTGTCCTTTATAAATAGATTCTCGCAAAGCTGCTTTAAATGAGGCTCTTTTATGGAGTCTATATATGACATAAGGGCCTTGTAGAGGATGTCCCTGTCCTTATCCGTGGAAGGGATATAATCCTGAATATTGTATTCTCCCTCCGATGCCTTTCTTACTCTTGTTATATTAAGCTGCGGAGCGTCTTTAAAGATCGTGACCGTGGCATCTACCTGAATAAGATCCATGGGTTCAAAGCTTTCGATGGCATTGGTAAGATCCCATACCTTGCCGTCTATCTGACCTGTTTTGTCCTGCAGGACAAGGGCATAATAGTTCTTGCCGTTTTTTGCGATCTGCGTAAGCTTTGTTTTACAAAGGTATATTTCCCTGACGGAATCGCCTTCTTTAAGTGATGCTATCTCTCTCATTTTATCTCTGCCTTCTGTAAATCTTTTTGAAAATAATACAAATGGATTATAGCATAGGGCCGACGCAGGCAAAAGTGCTGTACTCACAAAGTGGGGGTATCAAAGCTGTCTGAAAGGCTATGTGCATGAATAGGGAAGCCCACATCATCTCTACATCATTTCTGGTGGCATAAAACATGAAAAATGTAATTTATAATTACAATATTTGTAAAAAAAATACAAAAAACGAGAAAATAAATTGACATTGCGATTTAAGAATGCTATTATTCGTACACAAAGGAGGAGGCTAGGAATGCTTTTACAATTTAACGTTTCAAATTTTATGTCAATAAAAGATGAAATTACGCTAACAGCATTTGCAAATGCAAGCAAAGAACATGAAGATAGTTTAATTATTTGTGGAAAAGAAAGGGTATTGCCCACTCTTGCGATTTACGGGGCGAATGCTGCCGGTAAATCAAATATTTTCAAAGCCTTGACAAGGGCTATTATGCTGGTTCGTCTATCTAACAATTTGCAAATCAATTCTCCGACAGGATTTGAACCGTTTTTGTTTGATGATAAATCTAGGAATGGTAAAACCAAGATAGATTTTCTGTTTTATCACAATGGAAAAAAATTTGAGTATGGATTTACGGCTGATAGACAGTACATATATGAGGAATACTTGTATGAATATAAGACGTCGAAGCCAACAATGATATTTGAGAGAACAAATATCAAAGACTTTAAGTTCACGACGGCATATAAGGATTTAGCGCAATACAAAGGGAAAAATACATCCAATAAACTATTTATGTGTACGGCAACTGCATGGAACTGCAAAGCAACAAAAGATGCATTCCTATGGTTCTCAGAAAGCATTGATACATATAATAAGTTTTCTTTTGATGACACGGATCAATTACTAGGTTATTTAGATATTCACAAAGATAACCCAGAAACAAAGAATTTCATGTTATCTTTACTTAAGCATGCAGAAATAAATATTCAAGATTACGAATTTGAATCACAGGTAGTGGAGAATCCAAGCATACCATTACCACCGGGGATTACGATTGATCAGGCTTTATTTGGCGAGATGAAGCGATTTCGTCTAGAAACGGTACACCAGATTGAGGATGAGAAAGGTAGATTTCAATCATATAGATTAAATTATGATCATGAATCAGAGGGGACTAAGAGATTGTTTGCTTATGGTCCTATTATCATGGATGCATTGAAAAAAGGAAGAACAATAGTTATTGATGAAATTGACAATAGTTTACACACAAATTTGACTAGGTATTTGATAGGATTATTTAATGATTTAAGTGTAAATAGGAATGGAGCACAATTAATATTTAATTCCCATGATGTAAGCCTTCTTGATTTAGATTTGTTAAGGAGGGATCAAATCTATTTTGTTGAAAAGAACAACAAAACAGGGGTTACAGATCTTTATTCGCTGGCTGATTACTCTCCAAGGAAAAATGAGAATATTCAAAGGGGATATTTACAAGGCCGTTACGGAGCAATCCCGTTTATTTCTGGAGGGATTGAATGGTAAAAAGAATTAAGAAAGTAACAAAAAATAGGGCAACACGTAGACGGAAAAAACTTATCATTATAGGGACAGAAGGGTTCAATAAAAGCGAAATACTCTATTTACATGAACTTGAGAAAAAACAAGAAGAGTATCATTTCCTGTTTGCACATGGAAACGAAACAGACCCGGTTAAAATAGTGCGAAATACGGAAAGAATGGCTAGGATTGAAGAAATATCATATGAGGAAGGAGATATGGCTTTTAGCCTTTTTGATTTGGATTTAGATTCAGCAAAGGAGAAACAGCTAAAAAAAGCAAAGGAATTAGCTTTAAAGAATAACATCAAACTGATAACATCCAATCCATGTTTTGAAATATGGTATTTGCAACACTTTGGATTTACTAGCAAGCCATTTGCAAGTTGCAATGCAGTTGTGAAAGAGCTTTTAAAGAAACTTCCCAAATATCAGAAGAATTACTGCGATATTGATACGTTTTATCCACTGACAGAAGAAGCAATCTATAATTGTAAAAGACTAATTGAATTCCATAAAAACAATGGGGTAAGAAGTGAATTTGCTAACCCAATAACGGGTGTGTATAAAATAGCGGAAATACTCTTTCATAAGGAAGATGTATAAAAAAGTTTAACGAAACCTTCGACTACTGATGAGCTCTGAAAGGGGGTGATAATAAATTGATTAGCAAAAGAAAAGCACCAAATGATTGCTGGAACAATCAACTTGGTGCAAGTCTTCGAATGGAATTCATTCGTTGTTGTACGAAGATGATAACAAAATTCGGAGACATTTACAAGAAAAATTTGCCAAGGAAACAAGCTATGTGCATAACAAAAAAATGTTTTCGAAAGGAGAATATTATCTTTGGAAAAAAATAATAAATTTAAGAAAATTACAAATAATTATGTCAGAACCCTGTTCCTTTCATATCTAGTGGAGGGGGCAGAATGGACGAAACCAGATGGATATCCAATTATTGAAAAATGGATGGTGGCAGATAATCCACCAAAGGAAGCTTTTCAGTGGGATTGCAGGCATGAAGCGATTGAGCCAGAAATAACAGGGATGTCCTTTTACTGCAGAGATGAGAAGTTCACTCCGATATTAAATAATCCCCGCAATTATGTGGATAAACTATCTAAATATGAATGTATTATTGGTCTAGATGCAAGTCCCTACGACAATATGCCATTGGCAGTTCAGAAAAGCCAGATCTATACCAATCTTGCAATTACATATTTCTTTGGAGCACAGGGATTGAAAGTAATCCCCAACATCAGGTTGGGAAATGACAAAACAATCGGGATGCTAGATGCCATACCAAAAGAGTGTTTAATAGCAGTAGGTACAAATGGCTTTATGCGCAATATTGAAACCAGAAGAATATTTCGAAATCAAATGGCGATAGTTGTAGATGCACTTCGACCCACTGGTATTATCGTGTATGGTCCGGCATATGATTATGTGTTTCAATCTGCGATTGATTCAGCAATACCTATTTATCAATACGATTCCCATACCATGAAACGTAATGCCGAAATACATTCGAGGACAAGAGCAAGAAAACGGAAGGCTAAGTCTAACACAAAGTTAGAAGGTGAATGTATTGAAGGGTAATTGGCCTGGCTTTTCTGGTGCGAGATTAGGAGGGAAACAGGATGGCGATGGCGGATATATTAATGGTGAAGATTATAATTCTGCAGGCTCAAGCAGCGTTGGGAAAGTTGATTCAATTACAACATTATCTAATGTCCATTCTGTGCCCACCACATCCGACCCAAATTCAGTCACAAAGAACTATAAGGACGGAAAACTAAATAGCGAAAGATATTACGATGAAGATGGGAATGCCTATTTAGATATTGATTATAGTAACCACGGGAACCCATGGACTCATCCACAAGTACCGCACGAACACAGCATATCATTTGATGAAAACGGCAATATGCATAGAGGAAAGGAAAAGGATATAGAATAATGACGAAAGAATTACTAAAAGAATACGTTGATTATGGCAGAGAGATTGAGTTCAAATACAACGAAAAAATGTATTCGATTACGTATAGTCCTGCAGATCAAGACGATTATATTTCATTTTGTGAGTTCTATAAGGAGCCAACTAATGTCAAAACATTTGATGAGCTACTTGAAATATCTCGTGAGGGGGTAACGGTGCTTCAAATGTGGGAAGATCTTACTGAGGATAATATTTGGATATATTAATAAGTGAAGGGTATGGAAAATAAGAAAATGTGATGATCGGCTTAGAAAGATTCCTACAAGGGTAAATAAGTGCTCGATACATTGGGAGCACAATACGAAAATCATTAAAGAGTTAATCTCTGCAATATATATGTTACCGATAAGGACAAAGGGAAAAAGTTGGAATATTCATAATAAAATATGGCTTCGAAAATATATCTCGGTTATTGAATGATGAAAATAGATATAGGTTCGGGCTGATAACCGCATGATTCTATAAAAACCGCGTTATGTGCAGGCGCTTAATCAAAGCATGATAAACGAAAAAAGTCTTATAACACTGGAATTCAATAAAATACTGGAAAAGCTGGAGGCATATGCTGCATCCCGGGAGGGAAAAAAGAAGTGCCGCAGTCTTGTGCCTTTTACAGAGATCGGGATGATCGAAAGATCCCAGCAGGAAACGGAAGACGCGCTGAGCCGCATTATAAAGAACGGAGCCCCGTCCTTTTCGGGATTAAAGGATATAAAAGGAGAGATCCTCCGTCTTCAGCTGGAGGGAGCCCTGTCACAGAAAGAGCTTCTTGATATAGCATCATCAATGGAGACAGCCTGCAGGGTAAAGGCCTATGGAGGTACGCCTGAAGAAGGAGAAGAACCTGACAGCCTTCAGGAGTATTTTGACGGGCTTTTCGATCTGGGCCATGTATCCAGGGAGATAGGAAGATGCATTATCTCAGAAGACGAAATGGCTGATGATGCATCATCTGCCCTTAAGGATATACGCCGGAAGATGAAGAATGCCGGAGAAAAGATAAGGGTAGAGTTAAACAGGATATTAAGCAGGGAAGCCTCTGCAGGGACTCTTCAGGAAAACATCATCACCATGCGAAGCGGGAGATACGTAATACCCGTAAGAGCAGAACATAAGAGCAAGATAAGGGGACTGGTGCATGATCAATCTTCATCCGGATCCACTGTGTTTATCGAGCCCATGGCAGTAGTGGAGCTTAATAACGAGATACGGGAGCTGGAATCAAAGGAACTTGAGGAGATAAACCGTATCCTCAAAAAGCTGTCGGAAATGGCCGCAGAATACAAGGATGAGCTCCGCTATAATCTGGAAAACCTTACGGAACTGGATTTTATCTTTGCCAAAGGGCATTATGCAAAAGAAACGGAAGGCATAAAGCCTTCCTTTAATACAATAGGTACCATTCTTCTTAAAAAGGCAAGACACCCTTTGATCGACAGAAAAAAAGTGGTTCCCATCGATATGATGCTTGGTGAGGACTACAGGATGATGATAATAACCGGCCCCAACACAGGAGGAAAAACAGTTTCCTTAAAGACCACAGGGCTTTTGTGCCTAATGGGTCAGGCGGGCCTGCATATACCTGCGGGAGACGGCTCCAGCCTGTTTCCTTTCAGGGATATCTTTGCAGACATAGGGGACGAGCAGTCCATCGAGCAGAGCCTTTCAACTTTTTCATCCCATATGACAAATCTTGTAAAGATAATAAATGATGCAGACAAAAATTCTCTTGTACTGCTGGATGAACTGTGCTCCGGAACGGATCCCACTGAGGGAGCTGCTCTCGCCATGGCTATGCTTAAAAATTTCCTTATGCGGGAAGTAAGAGTAATAGCAACGACTCATTACAGCGAACTTAAGGTCTTTGCCCTTTCAACTAAAGGAGTAATAAACGGAAGCTGCGAATTTGATGTGGGAACACTCAGCCCCACATACAGACTTCTTATAGGTATACCAGGTAAGAGCAATGCCTTTGCCATAGCAGAGAAGCTGGGACTTCCCGGCTTTCTTATAGATGATGCCAGAAAACGCCTGGATTCGGAGGATGTGGCCCTGGAGGATGTCATATCCGAACTGGAGGATAAAAGGACCAGAATAAATAAGGATCTTACGGAAACGGAAAAAGCAAAGCTGGAGGCCGAAAAGCTTCGTGATGCCCTGAAGAAGCAGGAGGAAAAGATCGAAGACCGCAAGGAAAAGATAATTTCCGAGGCCAAAAGAGAGGCGGCAGAGATCCTTAAAAAAGCAAAGGATACTGCGGACAGCACAATTAAGGAGCTTAATAAGCTTGGAGCCGCAGACGGCAGGAGCCTTGAAAGGATAAGGGGAGAGCTCCGGGAGGAGCTTGATAAAGTATCTGAGAAGAAGGCCCTTGGGGTAAAGAGAACAGGAAAGGAATTTACGGAGAAGGATGCTGCGATAGGAACATTTGTTAAGGTCCTTTCCATGAATACAACAGGCAGGATAATAGGACGCCCCAACAAGGCGGGAGAAGTAGAGGTCCAGATGGGAATAATAAGGGCCAATATTAAGCTTACGGATCTGGAACCTGCCGCGGAGCAGGAGATCACAGGCCCGAGCATCAAGGGGACCGGAGCAGGAAGGATAAGGATGCAGAAAACATCCTCCATCTCGTCTTCCCTTAATCTTATAGGCCTTACAACGGCAGAAGCGCTGGGAGAACTGGACAAATATCTGGATGATGCTTATCTTTCCAGACTTGAATCGGTACAGATCGTTCACGGAAAGGGCACGGGAGCCTTAAGAAATGCGGTGCATAAGAAGCTTAAGGAGACATCCTTCGTAAAGGATTACAGGCTTGGCAATCCCGGAGAGGGAGATGCGGGAGTCACCATAGTTACATTTAAGTAAAAGAATATGAATAAAAACGACATTGTAGACATTGAGATAACGGATCTGGGAAAACAGGGAGAGGGTATCGGCAAATACCGCGGATATACTCTCTTTGTTAAAGACGCGGTTCCGGGAGACAAGTGCAGGGTAAAGATAATAAAAGACAAAAAGAGCTATGGCTACGGCAAGCTCTTGGAGATCCTTGCCATGTCACCTGACAGAGTAGCGCCGCGGTGTCCGGTAGCGGGCCCCTGCGGCGGCTGTACCCTTCAGGCCCTGGAATATAAAAGCCAGCTGAAATACAAGCAAGACAGGGTGGAGGAGCTTCTTAAAAGGATAGGAAAGGCAGAGGGCTTTCTGATGGAGCCCATAGCCGGAATGGAGCATCCTTATAATTACAGAAATAAAGCTCAGTTTCCCGTAAGAAGGGGTAAGGACGGAACCGTAAAAATAGGATTTTATGCAGGTCATACCCATTCGGTAATTGAGCATGAGCATTGCTGCATAGAGCATGAAGATGCCGACATCATTGCCGAAACAGTAAGAAAGTGGATGGAGCGGTTTTCCGTAAGCCCCTATGATGAGGCAACAGGAGAAGGGCTTTTGCGCCATATATTAATAAGAACAGGATTCGCCACGGGGGAGATACAGGTCTGCGTGGTAATAAACGGTGAAGAACTGCCCCATGCAGGAGAACTGATCGCAGAGCTTAAAAAAATAAAAGGTATGACAGGGATATGTGTCAACATAAATAAGCACAACACAAATGTGATCCTTGGGGACAGGATGGAGTATGTCTGGGGAAAAGAGTATATAAAAGACTATATAGGCGATCTGGAATTTTACATTTCTCCAAGATCTTTTTATCAGGTCAATCCCGTTCAGACAAAGGTGATCTATGATACTGTCAGGGAATATGCTGCAGCAGGGAAGGCAGATGAAGTTGCTGATCTTTATTGCGGCATCGGTACCATAGGTCTTTATCTTGCAAAAGATGCAGGCAAGGTAACGGGAGTGGAGATCATTCCTGATGCTGTCAGGGATGCAGAGATGAACAGCCGTATCAACGGCATCAAAAATGCCGAATTCTACTGCGGCAAAGCGGAAGAATTATTGCCGGACCTTGTAAAGGAAGGAAAAGTATCACCGAACATAGTTATAACTGATCCCCCGAGAAAGGGCTGCGACAGAAAGCTTCTGGAATGTATAGCATCCCTTTCCCCGGAAAGAGTTGTATATGTGAGCTGCGATCCTGCCACTCTCGCAAGAGACGTGGACATAATGAGAGAACTTGGCTATGTCCTGGAAAAGGCAAAATGCGTTGATGCCTTTTGCCACACTTCTCACGTTGAGACGGTGGCGCTTTTGCGGCGAATGAGCAGGATCACCAAATAAATTGACCAGTTCCCGGACAGGATAATGGAATACAGAGGAAAACGATGAACGGATTCATATTGCGTATTATTGCCATGGCAACAATGCTTTTAGATCATATAGGGTGGAATTTTCTGGAAGAGCCTATGATCCTGACATGGATCGGCAGAATTGCCTTTCCGTTATATGCTTTTTTGCTGGCGGACGGTTTTCTGATCATCTGCCATGACAAGGAACGGCTAAATAAGCATCTGGCTATCATGCTGGTTTTGACGATCGTGTCGTTTCCCGGATATGCATTGATGGAAGCAAGACTGGACTTTGCCCATTATCTCGACTCTTTAAGCAATATGGTAACTCTGCTGATCGGATACATCGGTATGATGGTTACCGAAGCATTGCTTCCCTCAGACAAAGAGGTAAATGAAAGCATTTCAAAACTGAAGATCTGTGCCATTGGAAGTGCATATATCCTGATGAGTCTGGCCAATTACATGATGAAGGGGAATTTCAATATCGTAGGGCCCTTGCTAGTTATTGCATTTTATTGGCTTATACGGGTTTCAAAAGCTGATGCGGAAAAGGAGGAAGCCTGGTCGTGGATAAAACGGATTACAGTACTGCTGATCATTTTTGTATTATATCTGATCCCGTATTATTGGGTCAGAAGCGGATTCGGAAGTATTGCCCGCTGGTGGGAGGAGGTCGTAAACTACGCGCCGTGGATCGCAGGCCATGTGATAGCCGCAGTTCTGATCAGCCGGTATAACGGCCGGCAGGGATATCACAAGAAATGGTTTAGAAGGCTCTATGTTTCTTTCTATCCGATCCATACCTTTGCAATAGGATTGATCTGCGTGCTGAGCGGGAGATAAAGCCTTTTGTAATAAATATGAATATATCCCCTGCGACTATTTAGGAGGCAGCAGTTTAATCCGGGTTTAAGTACCGAAAGATCGTACATATACAGATGGCAAATAAATTTATAGATAAACATATTTACATTATGTTAAAATACCTTTACTATACCGTGTAGACTTAAGTGCTTTTATGCTGATATGCAGAAAACACTGCTTAGAGAAAGGCGTTGTTACGGAGCGGACGATCCAAGGAGATCCTCCGATAACCGGAGACAAAAATGACCTGATATCCCTTATGGCATTGCTTTCAGCGTCGGCAGCAGCCCCTGGGGCGCTTTGATACAGTCAGAGGAAAGCATATAAGTAAACGGCATCCAAGGGATGGATGTCAGCTGACAATAATAACCACTTCTTATTCGAAATACTTACAGATACAGGAGCACCGGAAACGGTGCTCCTGTATTTTTTCAAAAGCCAAGACATGCTATAATAAGCAGTATTTAAATTTCTGAAAGGGGCAGAAAAATGATTAGGACAGTTGAGATCATAAGCCTTTCGAGCGGCATCATAGGTGAACCGGCGGTGGAACATGAACTTAAGATAGGCCTGGACCGTCTTAGGTCCATGGGACTTGAGGTAAAGTTTTCCGAGCACGCACTTAAAGGGCTCGATCATATAAAGAAGCAGCCTGAGGACAGAGCATCCGATCTTCTGACGGCATATGCAGATCCCGGTGTTGATATGATCCTCTGCGCCATCGGAGGGGATGACACATATACTCTTTTGCCGTATCTCTTTGAAGAGCATCAGCTTGAGAAGGTCGTTAATGATAAGATTTTTCTTGGCTTTTCTGATACCACCATCAATCATTTTATGCTGCATAAGTTAGGGATAAAAACATTTTACGGACAATCATTTCTGGCGGATATCTGCGAACTTGATACAGAGATGCTTCCATACACCAGAAGATTCTTTGAAGAACTTATACGTACAGGAGGCATAAAGGAAATAAGGCCCAGTGACGTGTGGTATGAAGAGAGAACATCCTTCGATGCAGATCAGATAGGGACAAAGAGACCGGAGCACAGAAATACAGGATTTCAGTTGCTCCAGGGACCGCCTGTATTTTCGGGAAAGATCCTGGGCGGATGTCTCGATTCCATGTTTGATATTTTTGACAAAGGACTATATGGGGATATGCCTGTATTATGCGAAAAATATGATATTTTTCCGGATGCTTCCGGATGGGAGGGGCGTATCCTTCTTCTGGAGACCAGTGAGGAAAGACCTGCTCCTGATAAGGTCCGAAAGGCATTGGAATACTTAAAGGAAAGAGGTGTTTTTAAAGCGGTCTCAGGGGTGCTTTTCGGAAAACCCATGAATGAATGCTATGATGATGAATACAAAAAAGTGCTTGTATCCGTTATAGACGACCCCGCTCTTCCGATCCTTTGCAACATCAATGTGGGCCATGCCGCACCAAGATGTATAATCCCATTCGGCATAAATGCAACGGTTGATGCGGTGGAGCAGGTTATAAGATTCGGATCATGAGCGTGCTCCAATAAAATGCCACGAAAAAATATGATGCCGTCGGGGTTTTGTATTTAAAAATAAACGGCAGACCAACGGGAAAAATAAAGGATATACAATAATCCGTTTAATTATTGTATAATTAAATTTAATCAACTGTATTAAAATCTTCGGAAAAAGAGGGAAATCATGCTCAGACGACAGGAAGTACATCCAAAAAAACATATTATGTTTATATTGGTGATCACATTGACACTTGCCATGGTCGCGGGTACTGGAGATCTATCTTATGCAGCAGAAGACAGCAGCTGGCAGAATGACTGGACATATACGACTCAGGCCTCTGCAGACCCGCAGACTATCACACTTACAAAATATAACGGCAGCGAAACTGACTATAAGATACCTTCGACAGCAGTCATAGGAGGAGTGGAATACAAGGTCATCCTCGGAGGCGGCGGTATCAGAGGCAGCAGTATAAAGAACATATCCTTCGAAGAAGGTGTAAAGATAAACAACGGGAACAGCTCCGCTTCGCCTTTCAACAACGCGACGAATCTTGAGACAATAGATCTGAGAGGCGCAGATCTTTCTTCAGCCACCAGCATGTATTATATGTTCAGCGGCTGCAGCAATGTAACAGAGATCAATATGAGCGGGATCAAGGTTCCCGGTGTCACTGACGTCAGATACATGTTCAGGAACTGTTCAGCCCTTAAGAAACTGGATATGAGCGGCGTGGACTTAAGCGGTGTCAGCGGCAGCGGCAATGTAAGATATATGTTTTACGGAGCAACGGCAATAGAGGAGCTGAGCTTTGCCAATGCTGACATGAGCAAAGTTACCAGCTTTGCTTATTCAAACCCGACAAATAACTTTTCACCCAGTCCTCTTCATGGCATGCAGGCACTTAAAAAAGTGGATTTCAGTAATTTTGACACATCTTCACTGACCACTGCTCAGCGCATGTTCGTAATAGACGGCAACAACTATGACAATAAAAACCGTCTGGAAGAGATCGATGTGACCGGATGGAAGACACCGTCAGTCACACAGTTCTACGACACATTTATGCACTGCGGAGAAAATGTTGACTGTGTCATCAAGGGCCTTGAGACCATGGATATATCTTCGGCCACAAGTCTTGTAGGCATGTTCTCCACATGTATAAAAGTGGCGGACTTATCAGGCGTGGAAAGCTGGGATGTTTCGGGAGTGAGTGATATGACCAGAATGTTCCAGGAGTGCGAGTCCATTACCTCTCTGGATCTGAGCGGCTGGAATACGGAAAGCCTTACGAGCCTGTCAAATACCTTTGCGGGCTGCACATCTCTTACAGACATAAATGTAAGTACGTGGGACACCTCCAAGGTTTCAGATATGCAGCAGACTTTTCTGGGATGTACATCTCTCGAAAAGCTGGATCTTTCAAGCTGGACATCCGACGGCATCACCAGGGGCTATAACATGAACGAATTCCTGGGCAAGGCCGGGACGACATCCAGCTCGGATATGGGTACTGCTCCCCTTAAGGAGATAACTCTTCACAAGGATTTCAAGTTTTATACAGATACGCCTGTGGGCCTCCGTGGTGGTTACTGGAATCTCAAGCAGGGAACGGATGCTCAGGTGGCAAAGAGATATTCCACAGCAAGGCTTTATACACAATATAACGAAAGAAAGACACCGGATTTTGAAGACGGCTACGAATACAGCCATACCTGGGTCCTTTCGGTACTGGATCCTGCCGAGGCAAATTATTATGCCAGAGGCACCGGAGAAGAAAATGTATGGGAGGTTCATTATCCGGACGACAAGTTCAAGGGATACTGCATCAATCTGCACAGAGCCGGACCCAACGGTTATTATGACCGTGTGATCGTAAAGGACAATGAGATCGTGGATGTGGGGTATATAGACAGCGAGAATTACGGCTGGGAGCCCCTTGGAAACAACATGGAAGAGGCTTTTATAACCCTTATATATTACGGCTGGGGAAATGATGCAGACGGGATCCAGGCGAAGTACGGATTAAGCGATTCCCAGTTTATGACTCTTACCCAAAGGCTTATATGGGATTTTTCCGACCGCTACGATACAATTGAAGAACTGCCGGAAGACAGCGATATCAATAAGGCATATAACGAGCTTCTTTCAAAAAGATTTGCAGATATTCCGGATAACGAGAACCTTAAGCTTTATCTGTACGAATCCATTGACGGAAGACAGAACCTGCTTTCCATAAGCGGACTTAACAATAAAGCCTATGCAGGCGTCAGAGTCCTTAAGCTCGTGGATAAGGAGGACGGAGCAGAGCCTCTTAAGGGCGCAATATTTACCGTATTTGATGAAGACGGTGCAAACGTGGCAACTATCGTTTCCGACGATGACGGTTATGCCACAAAGTACAATACAGATTCCATATACGGTCTTCCCCAGGGCATCTACACCATAAGAGAGACCACACCGCCCAGAGGATATTCCAGAAGCGGCAACGATTATTACACGTTCATCGTCCGCGAAGAGGATGACAATACCATCATTACCGTAGGTAAATTACAAGGCTCCGGCGAAGACGTGGGCATGATATTTACCAATGTGGAAAGCACAAGTGTGACCGGCGGAGGAGTAGCCATCGAGAAAAAGAATGATGCCGGGGATCCTGTTATAGGGGCAACCTTCGAGATCACAGACAGTTCGGGGACTGTTGCGGCAGAGCTGGTTACCGGTCAGGGAGGAAAGGCATCGACGGGAAACAAGGACCTTCCTCTCGGCACATATACCGTAAAAGAGATCTCCGCACCGGAAGGATATATAGCGGACACTACACCTAAGACCGTAACGCTCACCGAGAACAAACAGGTGGAGACTGTCAGCTTTGTAAATACAACTAAAAAAGGCAGCGCAAAGATAGAGGCCAAAAAAGAGTATAACGAGGCCTTGGAAGGCGGTGAGTTCAGCTTCCGTCTTCTGGATGATATAACAGGTGAAGTAGTGGCCGAAGCCGTCAATGACAAAGACGGAAATATCATATTTGATATGAGTTATAACGGAACAGAGATCGGATACAAGGTATACGATCTTGAGGAAGTAAAAGGCGATTCGGATGAGATCACTTATGATGCTCATAAGGAAGAGATCATCGTATATATTTCCGACGATGGCAGTGAAGAGCTTGTAACAAGCGTGGAATATGATGACGACGGCGCGGTGTTCAAGAATCACAGGGAAAGGAAAGAGGAAGAAACGGAGAAAGAAGAGGAACCTTCTTCGGAAAGCGAGAGCAAAGATGCTCCGCCTCCTGCCGACGATAAAAAGGATCCCCCTGAAAGGAAGGGCGATATACCGGCATCAGGTGATACGGCGGATACGGGTCTTTACCTGGCAGTGATGCTGACAGCACTTTTAATTACCATTGCATCATCAGCAGCAAGGATGAAAAGAAAAAACAGATAAGATAAGGCGTTAAGCCGCGCAGGGCCTCCCTTAAGGGAGGCCCTGTTTTATTGCCTTAAAGAGATATCTCAGCTTGATTTACATGTGTATAAAAAGGGCATAAGTATAAATTTTTGAAAAGTTTTTTCTGATGTATAATGTATATATATGCCGAATGGTGCTATAATAATGAATAATTGTCGCTCTTTACAAATGCATTAAAGAGAAAAGAGGTTTTTTATGGAAGCAGTAAGGAAAAAACAAGGATCAGGAAAACTCTTAAAGACAAGAAGGAGCAAGGCGCTTGCTGCTCTTATGGCAGCAGCGATCACAGTAACCGGTTTTTCGGTAGCTCCTATGAGAGCCATGTCGGCCGATTCAGGAGAGCCGTCGGCTTCTGTTATCGAGAAGACTGCAGATGCTCCTTCCGATTACGGTGCTCACATGAGCGAGCCGGATGACACTTCCCAAGTAGGAAGAGTCAAAACGGATAAGACCGTAAGAACAGTGGCTTTCGACGCGATCGATCGTAATTCGGGAGATCCCGTAAATCCTCAGGACATAGGGGATAATTTTGCGGTGACCTTCTCTGCTCTTTCTTCCGGCGGAACCATAGCCGGCGAGAGCACGGTTCCGATAGATCTGGTATTTATACTGGACCTTTCAAAATCCATGAGCATAAACGGAGTTGATGGGGAAGGCGACCTGTCCCGTCTGGGAGTAATGATAAATTCCCTTAATACGGCTATTAAAGAGCTTATGGTATTAAATCCCGACAACAGAGTGGCAGTCGTAGGATACGGGGATTACGCAGATACCATAATTCCTCTGCAATCTTTAAGTCCCACAATGACCGAATATGTAACAACAGACTATATGGATGTTATAAGCCAGAGCATAGATGCTGTTGTAACACCCAATCCCGCCATCCAAGGCGGAAGGGCTATGGCGGTTGACGGCCGTACCAATACCCAGATGGGTATATATACGGGAATGAATATCCTTGCCAATGCCGATACTCAGGTTCAGATCGGTGGCACGACCGTGAACAGGATTCCCGGTGTTATCTTAATGGCAGACGGCGGATCCAATGTTAACCACAATAATCCGAACTGGTGGAATCTTTCCACTTCAGATCAGACATATACAGGTACCACAGGTGCAACTACATATTCCGTGGGCTACTATTACCTTACCACTCTTGAAGCGGCATTCATGAAAAATAAGGTAAAGGCCCACTATTCTGCGGATGATTGCCTCATTTACACCGTAGGCCTCGGCCTTGGGGCAAATATCACAGATACAGCAAGTGCTGTTGCACATGTGGTAATGAACCCCTCTGAATATGTGGAAGATGACGGTACAATAATAAATACCGGCGCTTATTTTCAGCCTGCAGCAAGAGAAGCATTTAAGACAGCCTGGACGAATCTGCAGAACGGAATGACCGCTATCGTATATTCCGGAGGCAGAAACAACAGGATCACAGTAAATGTTCCCACCGGCGAAAATGCTCAGTATATACCCACGTCTCTTAAATATAACGACGGGTTTACGAGCACTGCCAACGCAGAAGAGCTGATCAACGCCTTTTCATCAGCTATCCAGACCATAACGGAAAGGGCATATACTCCCACTGCTACAGAGGACATAACAGGAGAGACTTCCGGTTATGTTACCTTTACGGATACAGTGGGCGACCTCATGGAAGTAAAGGGCTTTGATTCCATACTTTGGGTCGACCATATGAGGACACTTCCGGACGGAAGCCCTAATCCCAATTACGGTGTGGAAACAGAATATACTAATGTTTCAAAAACCACATCAGGAAAAGTGGATACATATGTCTTCGATGATCCTGTGCACAGCTCATGGCTTTTTGATTTCGAAGATACAAACCTCAATACTATAATCATTACCGTTGACCGTTCAGGAGCAAATGATGTGGTAACTATCAAAGTGCCTCCGGCACTGGTACCTATGGTTGACTACAACGTTAAAAAGAGCGGCGGAACCGTTACGGAAGTTACAAGAAACGAAGAAACGAGACCCGTTAAGATCAATTATGTTGTTGGTCCCAAGGAAGGCGTTGTAGATTATATCGCAGGCAAGGGCGACATCGCAGATGCAGAACTGAAAGCTCAGGTTGACGCATATATAGCCAACAGCGCCAATAAAGTAACTACTGCAAACGGCAGCGGCATAGCTATCTATACAAACCATTGGAGAGGCCCCAATGAGGGCATTCCTTATGCGGAATTTGCCATAAATCCTCTTAATAATTATTATTCCTTTGCAAAACGTACACCTCTTTACACGGATTCCGCATGTACAGTTCCCGCAACAAGCTTTACTGAGGGAACAACATATTATTATAAAAGTGATGTTTATGTGGTAGGGGCAACAGGGTGGTAAGAACACCCGTTTCATCTCTTTCATCATCCGATGTGGAGTTGGTGGACGGTAATCTTTATACAAAGGCCGGAGCCCAGAAAGATCTTCCGGGAACGGAAAATAAGCCTGAAAATACTACAGGCTCAAAGAGTTATCAGCTGATGAACCATTGGCAGAACGGTACAACTGTCCATCAGCATCAGGGAAATAACGGCCGCCTTGTTATCGAACAGCCGGGTAATCTCAAGCTTGACAAGGCTATCGTGCTTGATGCTGCTCTGCAGGGTGACGATATCGCCGTTGACACAGACGCCATGGAAGGTAAGGAATTTACCTTTACCATAGACCTTGCAGATGTTTCCGGTGCTTCAGAAACAGCGCTGGACGGCACCTTCGATTATGTAATACAGAGACCCGGCAGCGCAGACGTGCAAGGAACCATACAAAGCGGCGGACAGGTATCACTTACTGTCGATGATACACTGCTTGTAAAAGGTATCCCCAACGGAACGAAATATACCATAAGGGAAACAAATATCCCTGCGGGATACAGCGTTAAAAGCTGGACTACCACTTACCGCGATGATTCCGGTGAGATAAATAATACAGGCACAACAAATCAGCTTACAGGATATATTTCATCCGGTAATACTTCCACGGCGGAGTTTACCAACGAATATAAGATGACCTCCGATTACGAGCTGTCAAACCGTCCTCATGTTAAAAAGACATTGGAAGGAAGGACCTTCAATTCGTCGGATGAGTTTTTCGTTACCATGACTCCGTCCCAGACGAATCCTGCGCCTGTTACCGTAACTCCTTCTCAGCTGGAGATCAGTCTTGATGCTGAAGGAGCCACGGTCATAGACAATAATAATATAGATAATTTCTTCGATAATGTTACCTTCACAGCTCCCGGCACATACAGATTCAACATATCCGAGGAAGGCGGATCCATCCCCGGCATCTCCTATTCTCATTCGGTCTACATGTATACGGTGATCGTGGAAGACGATGGTGACGGTACCATGTCTATAGACCCGGATACGGGAATAAGCATGGAGAAGACCATTAACATGGACGGTAATACAGTAGCGCAAGATGACCCCGACAGGCACGTTCCTCTGTCAGATCTGGACACTGACGGGGACGGTACTGCGGACATTCAGGTATATGAAGCTACCTTTACAAATAAGTACAGTGTAACGGAACTGTCACTGGCACTTCCCGGCCTTAAGGTCTATAACGACAGAACAGGCCAGAATCCCATGACAGCAAATATGTTCCAGTTTGAGGTGAGACCTTCCTTCTATGATGCCCAGACAAATCCTCTTACACAGGCACAGATAGATGCGGTTCCCATGCCTGAGGAGACACCTGACGATACATTTACAGACGAAGCAACAGGTCTTACATACAGAAAGCTTGATACATTCAATGCTGCTTCAGGAGACTTCGGTTTCGGTAATGTAACATTCGGACGGGCCGATGTGGGAAATACTTACAGGTATGTTGTTCAGGAGATAATACCGGATGAAGTTCTTACTTCCGGTACAAGAACATATGCCAAGAGGACAGATCCCAGCCAGACAGAAGAAACAACAGAGGACCACGGATACCTGTGGCACAAGGACGGTATCGTGGATCTGGCACATACCTGGGATCTTAAGACCATAGAATATAAGGGTTATATTTATGACTGCAGCCGCCACGTAGCTACCATAACCGTGGGTGAGACTGCAGAGGGCGGTACGACCCATATAACGGCAGATGTGGAATTTACCACAGCAGCTTCTGCCGACAAGGGCGAGATCGTTATTAACAATATTTACGAACCGGATCCTGCAACGACCGGGGATACTGAGAATATCGTATCCGTAACAAAGAAGATCCAGGGAAGAGATTCTCTTGATGGAGAGACCTTCAGCTTCAAGATAACTCCTTCCGGCGCCAACGCCATAAGCGGAGTGGAAAACGGCTGGATAGTCATCCCCGAGGGAGCAGATACAGCAGAAACATCCGGTATCATATCGGATGGCGGAACTCAGGAAGTCTTCTTTGAGGGCATTCAGTTCAAGCGTCCGGGAACATATACATTCTCCATCACAGAGAATGCCGGAAACGCCAAGGGTATGACATATGATGATCATACTTGCGTCGCAGTAATAACTGTCACAGATAACGGCGAAGGCACCCTTGAGATAGACAGTATCGATTTTACTGGAAGCACAACCTTTACAAACGTATACTCCGTTGATGAACTTGATTTCGGCAGCACCGGAGCAGTTCAGATAATGAAGAAAGTAGACGGGCGCAATATGGCGGCAAACAAGTACCACTTCGCCATAGAGGCCGTAAACGATGACGCCAAAACTAAGACCCCCAATTCTATATCCGCTGAGGATAGCGGAATAGGAAGACCTGCGGCAGCAGTAGTGACCAACGCATCTGCTGCACCTGATGGTCAGTTCAGAGGTACACAGGCCCTTACGGACATTACCTTTACAACGGAAGATATAGGCAAGACCTTTACTTACAAAGTAACTGAGGTTGTACCTGAGGGAGCAGTACGGAATCCGGACGGTACATATACATTCGAGGGCGTAACTTACGCATATGACGGCAATGATTCTTACGATATCAGCCTTGCAGTAAGCGACAACAGTGACGGTACCATAACAGTTACCGCAACAGCTGACGGAAAAGACGGAAGCACTCAGACGGCTGTCAGTACATCCGGTGATGCAGGCACCGTTAATCCCGTACAGGTACGCTTTGCAAACAAATATGAAGTTAAGCCGGTAAATTATACTCCTGTTTTTTATAAGAGGATAACGGGCAGAGAATGGGAGTCAACAGATTCCTTTACCTTCAATCTTACAAGGTCTCCTGATACAGCACCTCTTCCTTATAAGAACGGAGTCGAGACTACCAGCATAACAGTAGACCATCCCGACAGCGAAGGCATAGATACAGCGGCCTTTGATTTCGGAAATATCACATTTACAAAGCCCGGCACATATATGTACACCGTTACAGAGGCAGATGCCGGCACTACCACAAGGGGTCTTACAAGAGACAGAAACCCCAGAACCATTGAGATAGTAGTAACAGATAACGGTGACGGCACCATGTCCGTAAGATCCGGTGCCACTGCAGATACTCTTACATTTGTTAACGAGTACCATGCAAAGATGGACTATTCCGCATCAGGTAAAAACGTTCTTGATGTAAGCAAAGTCCTTCACGGAAGGACCACCTATCAGGGTGAGTACCTTATAATCGCAAATCCCATAGATGTGGATGAGGAAGGTTATGCATCCGCTACGGAGACTGCCCGCAGATTCTGGACAAGTCCTATTTTCGGACGAGTAGTTATCATGGGCGAGGCTTTAAGCGATGAGGCTTACGAAACCGCAGTCATCAATCCTATGGTATTTACGGAAGAGGATGCCGGAATAATATATGCATTTGAGATGCATGAGTTCGTTCCCGACAATGCGGAAAAAGAGATAAACGGAGAGACCGTTTATTATAAGGATGCCACAGAGGAACAGAAATCCGAAGGAGGATTCTCATACGACGGTACTACATATAATGTAAACGGAGTAGATCACTGGAGAGTAGATATATCCACAGAGGATAACGGAGACGGTACACTTAAGCTGACTGTCACCTGGACAGCTCATGATGCATCCCACAACGAGATACCCGGTAAGGGCGGAAGCATAGTAAATGACGGTTCCGATCCTTCCGCAACTCTCCAGACAGGTGTTATTCCTTTTGAGAATGATTACGTCTCCGAAGGAGTTGCAGAAATAACTGCAATAAAGGACATAGAAGGCAGAGAATGGCTTGATTCCGACAGCTATGACTTCGAGATAAGCAGAATGAAGCTGGAAAACGGTGTTCTTGTGGAGGATACTGATCCTCAGTCAAATACACCTCTTCCCGATTACACCATCACTGCAACGAAAGATACGGATCTGGCAGGCTCCGACGGATCACAGCATGTAGCAGTTAAGGATCCTACCGCTTCAGTTAAGGAGGCCGGATGGCGCATAGAGCTGGATCAGTCCATGATGGAATGGGATGCCGAAAACATCCAGATGAGAGCCGACTTCTATTATCGTATAAGAGAAGTTGTTCCCGGAGATGCCAAGAACGGTGACGGCGTAGAATATTCACAGGCTACCGATGAGCAAAAGGCAGCAGGCGGATTCGTTAAGGACGGCCTCAGATATTCGGCAACACCCAGATACGTACATATATCAGCAGAGGATGACTGGACAGGCAGCATAGCAACCGAGGTAAATTATGTAAGCAAGGATGCTCCCACAGTTGATCTCGGTATAGCTCCCGTATTTACCAACTATTACACTCCTTCGGGATCCGTTGAGATTCCTGTAACAAAGGTCGTTACCGGGATTTCCGAATGGGATGATGATGACGTGTACACCTTTACCATAGCGAAGCTTAATGCATCTGCTACCGATGTGGACGGTGATACGGAAGTTACCATCGATAAGGATACGCCTAATCATCAGGCTAAGTTCGGAAAGATCACCTTTACAAGGCCCGGTATGTATATTTACCTTGTGGAGGAGACTGAAGGAAATATTCCCGGTATCAGATATGATGATAATCTCCAGAGATATGTTCAGATAGAGGTTACGGACAATAAGGACGGAACCCTTAATGTGGATAACATTAAATACTACACGGATGCAACACGTACCACAGAACAGGATGAGCAGGACTTCGCTCTCTTTACAAACCATTATGATGCAACATCCGGAGCGATGGATACAACGGCTCTCTTCGGCACTACAAAGGAGATAACGGGACGCCATTTCCGCGAAGGCGGAGCATTCAGCTTTACCGTGGAAGCGGACAAGAGCAATGCACCTCTTCCTGAAAATCCTTCCGTTACGGTTTATCCTGATGCAGGACTTTCAGAATATACATTCGGATTCGGGACTATAGAATTTACAGAGGAACATCTGGCATTAAGTCCCATAACATACACCATTAAGGAAGTTGCCGGAAATACCGACGGCATCACTTACGATACCCACGAAGAGAAGGTGCAGATAGTTCTTGCAGATGACGGCGTAGGCCATATTACAGCTACTGCTACTCCTCTTAATACGGGTTCCGGTGATACTACAGAAGATGAAGTAAGATTTATAAACAGATACGAGGCAGAAGGAAGCGCTATTATAAACGTCATAAAGGACCTTCAGGGAAGAGGCGACGTAGAGTGGCTTAATTCCGATTCCTTCAATTTTGCCATAACTCCTGTTTATATCTCCGGCGGAGAATGGACCGAATACGATACGGTGCCTGAGAATTATCCGATGCCTTCAAACGGCACAAATAACAACCAGGCCATAGCTACAAATCAGAATCCTTCCGTTACTCCGGAGCAGTATTTTGCACTGCCTGAATGGACACTTAGCCTTTATCAGGGAAGTCAGGACAGTACGAAGCCTGACAGCCTTACATACGATGAAAACTTAAAGAGAATGACCGGAAACTTCTATTATAAGATATACGAAGTTATTCCGGCTGATGCTGAAAACGGAGACGGTACCAAGTATCAGGATGCAACAGATGAAGAGAAGGCAGCAGGCGGTTTCGTAAAGAACGGCATCATTTATGACAGCACAGCAAGATATGCCCATATTTATGCCGAAGATGATCGTCACGGAAATATAGTAACAACGGTTTACTACGACGAGACCACACCCGGTGACAGGACTACTGCAAGGAAGGCTACACCTGTATTCATGAATAAATACAGCTCACCTACAGGCACCATTACCGTAACAAAGGTATGGAATGATGATGGCGACCGTGACGGCAAGAGAGCAGATGCAGTAATGCACCTGTTTAAGAGAACGGCCGGAGGACAGCTTGTTCAGGTAGAAGTTCCCAAGATGACCCTGGCTACAGGAAGCGCTCATGACCAGACCATGACGGATACATGGGAAGATATTCCTATCTACGATTATGACGGTACCACCAAGATATCTTATGTGGTACAGGAGGAAGCAATAGCAGGCTACAGGACAGAGATCGACGTTCGTACAGTTACTCTTTCCGAGGATGAGCCCGAGAAGACCGTTACCGTTACGAACAGCTACGATCCTGCAGTTACGGAAGTTAAAGTAACGAAGAACTGGGATGACAATAACGACCAGTCCGGATTAAGGCCCGATTCCGTAACAGTTAATATTCTTGCAGACGGAAGCGCTGCAGTTGATAAGAACGGTGATGCCGTTGAGCCTCTGGTACTCACGGATCAGGATGGATGGGAAGGAACATTTACAGATCTTCCTGCCATGAAGGATGGTGTCAAGATTGACTACACCGTAACAGAGACTGCTCTTGATGCAGCTCTCGGATATGATGCAGCCGTTATAACAGGATGCGCAAGCAAGGGTTATACCATCACAAATACAAGAAAACCTACCTATACCAGCGTAACAGTTACAAAGGTATGGGATGACGACAGCAACAGAGACGGTATAAGACCTAATTACGCAGAGCTTCAGCTTTATAAGAAGGTAGGAGCTTCCGGCATCGTGGAGATAGTTCCCGGCAAGACCATCAAGGTTACAGGGGACGATGATTCCAACAGATGGACCGGAACTATCGATAACCTTCTTATGTACGAAGACGGTCAGCAGATAACATATTCCTTCGATGAGACTACTGTTCCTTCAGGATATACAAAGACCGTTTCTTCAGACGGACTTACCATAACCAACACCCATACGGATGCAAAGGGTAGTCTGAGCATCGTTAAGTACTGGGATGATAATAACGATCAGGACGGCAAGAGAGATGTGGATGCATTCCTGGCAGCCCTTCACCTGTATGCAGACGGTACGGAGCTTACAGGCCGTGTGCCCGTTTATTCCACCACCGGAAACAATACGACAGTTACATTTAGCGGTCTTGATGTATATGCAGCAGGCGGAACAAAGATCAAATACTCTGTAACAGAGGATGCCATAGCAGACTATACTCTTGTATCAATAAATCATGAGTATGTAGAGCTTACGCAGAATCAGACAGCAACTATCAATATACGTAACCACCACGATACAGGTACGAAGTCCGTACACTTTACAAAGATCTGGAATGACGGTTCCGATCAGGACGGCATAAGACCTGATGAGGAAGAATTCCTTGCAGCCATAGTGCTTCACGACCAGAACCACAGGGTAGTTGAAAGAGAAGGAGTTCAGAAGACTCTTGATAGTACTTCCGATCCCGACAGATGGACTGTTACATGGGATGGACTTTATACAAACCTTCCCGATGAATACGGCGGAGGAGAAGCGATCTATCATGCAGTCGAAGTGGTAACTGATGATGCAACAGGCCAGCAGGTTCCTGCAACGCAAAGCAGTCCTTTCGAAGGATATGACCCTCCTGAATATGACAACAGTCATTCGACCCATCCTGATCTCAGTGACGGCGTATATGACGGCGGAACCATGACAAATACCCACAGCACATCTGCTGAAAAGGTATTTGTAAGGAAGAACTGGGTAGATACAGATCACGAGGATATGAGACCTGACAATGTGGTGATCCAGGTAATGGACGGCACCACGATCGCAGATACGATCACCATAGCTCCTGATGCAACAACAGGCGAATGGCCTGAAACGGCTTCTTCCGATGATCTTCCTAAATACAGGAACGGAAGCGAGATAGAATATACCGTAAGAGAACAGCATGTTAACGGATATTCCGTAACATACGACGGCGGCACAGGAAAGACGGCCAACGATCCTTATGTGATCACCAATACCCTTGAGACCATTGATCTCAGCGGTGTTAAGGTATGGACTGACAGCGGAAATGCTGCCGGACTCAGACCTGCCGAAATAGAGGTATCCGTAAAGAACGGAAATACCGTTGTGGCAACAAAGACATTTACGGGCAACAGCACCGCAAATGCATGGAACTACAGCTTCACGGGTCTTCCTAAGTACGGAAGAGACGGAAATGCGATCTCCTACACAGTAGAGGAGACATCAGTTCCTAATTACAATACGGTATACCACAACAAGACGACCATCATAAATCTCCTCAGAAGCGAATCCATAAGGGGTACCAAGATCTGGGTAGACGGTCAGAAGACTCACGATAACGTAAGAGAGGTAGAGCTTAAAGTCGTAAGAAAGACAGAAAGCTCCGACTGGGAGACAGTATCAGCTGCCAGCGAACCTTATACAGTTATCTGGACAGGCACCGAAGTAAGCAGGGCTAATTACGAGATTGTAGGACTTAAGAGCGCCGATGAAAACGGCAATGCTTACACTTACGGCGTACAGGAGACTCCTCCTGCAGGATATACCGTAAGCTACAGCTCTGACGACAAGGCCCTTAACGGCGGTACCATAACGAATACCATCGATCAGGATCAGATATCCGTATCTCTTTCCGCAGAGAAGACGATAGAGGGAAGATCCTTCAGAGGCGGTGATTCCTTTACCTTCCTTGTGGAAGCTGCAGACGGAACACCTATGCCTGTTGATCAGAGCGGTGCAGAAGTAACTTCTGTTACCATAGAGCCCACCTCCGGAACAACGGCAGAGATCGATCTGGGAACCATCACCTTTAATAACGAAGACATACCGGACGGAGGAGTAACATATACATATAATGTTACAGAGCAGATACCTGCAGCTCATGACGGAATGACTTATGACCAGACCACTGATACCATCACGGTACATGTGGAAAGAGTAGACGGCATCCTTACGGTGACGACTACACCTGATTCGGCTCCTCATGCTTCATTTACAAACACATATGAAGGATCCGATACGGTAACTGCAGAGCTTAAGGCTACAAAGACCTTAACAGGCAGAAACTTCAATAATAATGATAAGTTTACATTTGCCATAACAGCAGCAGACGGAACACCTATGCCGGCAACGATCTATACAGAGCTTACAGGCCTTGATCAGGCCAAGAGCTCGGAGACGTTCTCCTTTGGCAATGTAACATATGAGCTTTCGGATCTGGAAGGCGCAACCGAAAAGGTATTTGAATATACCATAGTGGAGACAGCTGCAAACCAGAGCGGTATCACCTATTACGAAGGAAGCGCTAAGCTTTATGTAAAGGTTACAAGATCTACCGCAGACGGAACACTTAGGGTGTCATACTCCACAGACAACAGCAGCTTCCAGACTGACGCAGCAAACTTTACATGGCCTGTAATAGGCAACTCCTATGATGCCGACGGATCATTCGTTCCCGAGGTAACAAAGACAGTTACGGGAGCAACTCTTGAAGCAGAGCAGTTCTCCTTCGAGATCCTTGACGGAGAAGGAACTGTAGTAGGCACAGCAAAGAATGCCGGTGACGGAAGCGTTGTCTTCCCTGCACTGGAGTACGGCCTTGATGATGCAGGAGAAGAGTTCACCTATACCATAAGAGAGGTAATACCTGAAGATGCCGTAACGGAAGACATTGAAAACGTTTCCAATTACGGAGATGCTCTTGCCAAGGTATCAAGAGGTACACTTCCCAAGGCTACCGTAGAAGCAGCTAAATGGGTGAAGGATGACATCACTTATGATGCACACAGCGTTGCTCTTAAGGTGACCGTTGCAGATAACGGCGACGGAACGGTTCAGGTTACAGGAGAATATACAGGCTCGACAACCTTTACAAATAATGTGGAAGGCTCCGGAGTAACAGTTACAGTCCTTAAGAAGTGGGATGACAATAACGATCAGGACGGCATAAGACCCGGATCTGTAACGTTCGTTCTTCTTGATCAGAATGACAACGAAAAAGCATCCAAGGAAGTAACGGAGGAAATGGGCTGGAAGTATACCTTTACAGACCTTCCCGAGTTCGATGAAAGCGGAGCAAGGATCACATATAAGGTTGAGGAGCTGGATATCGCAACAGATACCGATGATGCATACCAGAGCTCAGCAGCTACCGGAACAGGTACGCCGGACGATCCTTTCGTTATAACAAATACTCATACACCTGATGTTTACACTGCAATAACTGCAGTAAAGGTATGGGATGATGACGATGATGCCCTCGGCATGAGAGAAGATGCAGTCATAAGACTTGTGGGCAAGGTTGACGATGCCGTGGTATCAGTTGATGAAAAGACCATCGCAAAAGATGCTGAAGGCGATGCGCTTACCGTAAGCTGGGCAAATGTTCCCGTAAAGAAGGACGGAGCTGTTATCCAGTATTCCGTGGAAGAGGATGCAATGTTCGGTTACTCCACCGATATAACAGGCGAGGATACCGATAACGACGGAGTAAATGACAAGTTTACAGTAACCAATACCTTCATATACGAGGCAGGTATCACAGAGGCATCTGTAACTAAGGAATGGGATGATGCCAACGATCAGGACGGCATAAGACCTGAGGAGATCACCTACATCCTTATGAAGAAGGTTGGAAGCAATGATCCCGAGGAGGCAGACAGAAAGACTGTCGGAGAAGCAGAAGGCTTCGCATATACCTGGAGCGAGCTTCCTTATGAAGAGATAATCGACGGTGAGTTCTATCCTGTTATCTACTGCGTAACGGAAGATACAACTGATACATCAGTATTTACAGGAGATGTTAAGACAGGATACGAATCCTATATCCTTTCCGTAGCTCCCGGAGAATATAAGGCAGTTAACCGTCATGTGCCCGCTACACACGGTGATCCCGATGATACAACAGATCCTTCTGATCCTGATTACAAGGGTATAAAGATACAGAAGGTATGGGCAGACGGAAATGATGAAAACAAAAACAGGCCTGATCATGTAGTATTCCATCTGTACGCAAACGATGAAGATACAGGCAAAACAGTAGTATCCTTAGGCGGAAGCGACAGTGCCGAGTGGGATCCTGTAGGATTTACCGGACTTCCTGTAAATAAGGACGGACAGCCCATAACCTACACGATAAAAGAGGATCCTGTTGCAAATTACACATCTGCTGTTTCAGGCGATATGGCAGAAGGATTCATCGTAACGAACACTTATAACTCAACCGTAAGCGTGACCGTTACGAAGATATGGAAAGACACAGAGGATGCAGAGATGGAAAGCTCTCCTCTGGAGATCATCATCCGCCTTATGAAGAAGGTAGACGGATACGGAGAAGTTGAAGTGGATTCCAAGACCATTGCAGCCGGTGCATCAGGCGAAGAGCTTACCTTAAGCTGGAGCGGTCTTCCTACAGTAGAAAACGGACTTCCTGTTGTATATTCCGTATCTGAGGATCCTGTAGAAGGTTACGAGACAAGCTACGGCGAGGGACAGTGGTCCGAAGAAGGCGACTCTCTTGCACTTACCGTGACAAATACTGAGATACCTGAGACTCCCGAAGATGAAAAGCCTGCAATACTTACATTCGTAGATCATCTGGAAGACGCAGGAAATCAGATCATCAAGGTTGGAAATATGACTCTGGGTGAGGCAAAGGCACTTGACAATGTTAAGCCTGAAGCTGATCCTTCCCACGAAGGATATGTATTCCAGCAGTGGGATATGAATATCAAAACAACAGAGAACGGCGAGATAATGGTCGTATATGTTGCACGTTATCAGGCAGATCCTCCTGTTACCGTAAGCTATGTAAACGGTCAGGCAGAGGACGGCAAGATCCTTATTAAGAGTGAGCTGACAAGAGATCCCGCATCCGTTACGGATCCTGAAGAGGCACCTACTCATACAGGATGCGAATTTACCGGCTGGGCAGAGACAACAGATGCCGGCGGAAATATCATAAGGATCGCTAAATTCAGACCTTCAGATTGCCCGATACCTGATGCAGATCATGTATACATTGATCCTCCTGTAAGAAAGCTGATCAAAGGCAATCCCAAGACTTTGCCTGAGTTCACATTCGTATTTAAGGCCGAGACAGAGGGCGCTCCTATGCCTGAAGGCTCCGACGGAAATACGAAGACGGCAGTTCTTAAGGGCGGCGGCGAAGTGGAATTCGGATGGATCGAATACACAGAAGAAGGTACATATCGCTACTCCATAACGGAGCAGAAGGGAAGCGAGCCCGATTGGGAATATGAAACAGCTGAATTTACCATGACAGCTGAAGTTACAAGAGATGCAGAAGGCAATCTCAGTGTCACGAGGACCCTTTATAAAGACGGTGTAGAGATAACCAATATGGAGACAGCCGTATTGACAAACACCTATACCGGCGATGACACATCAGGCGAAACCGATGACGGTTCCGGAGATGATTCGGACAACAATGGCGGAAACAATGGCGGAAACAACGGCGGAAACAACAGCGGCAATGGCGGCAATAACGGAAAAGGCGGCAACAGAAACGGTGACAAGATAATAGAAACCGGCGACAGCAGCAACCCTGCAGCCATGACCTTTACAGCCATTCTGGCCATGATCCTCGCAGTTACCTTTTCCTATATCCGCAAGAAAAAAAGAACTGCATAATAAGAAGAGGCAACAGACAAAATAACTTAAGACTGCGCCGGCATGTTGTATAACGTGCCGGCGCTTCTTGTATATAAAAGCTGTGATCTTGAAACAGCATCAAAAGGATATTAAAGTAATAAAAAGATAAAACGTGATCAAGGAAAGAGAAAAATGTCTGCAGATAAGGTAAAGGAATACTTAAAGGAAAAGGGCCTTTCGGATACCATAAACGAACACGAGGGCATCATCGATACGGTAGAGCATGCGGCTGCGGAAATAGGATGCAGCCAGGCTGAAATAGCCAAAACATTATCATTTATGGTGGATGACAGTCCTGTAATAGTGGTAATGGCAGGTGATGCAAGGGTAAACAGCTCCAAATTTAAGGCTGTGTTCCATACAAAGCCCCATATGGTCCCCAGGGAGCAGGTCCTTGATCTTATAGGGCACGAGCCCGGAGGAGTATGTCCTTTTGCGGTTAAGGAGGGTATACCTGTTTATCTTGATATATCCATGAAGCGTTTTGCGGCAGTTCACCCTGCGGCAGGGGACAGCTATACTTCAGCGACCATGACCCTTAAGGAGCTGGAATATGCTTCGGATGCAGCAGGCTGGTGTGATGTGTGCAAAGGCTGGGAAGAATGATCAGGAGAGATACCGGAGGGAGATATGCTTAAAAACGGTTTATATGAGCAGATCATAAACAAAGGATTTCTGCTTGGTCTTCTTAAAAACCTAAAGGATCTTGATGCGGACAAGTTTACTCCAATGGAAAAAAGAATGTTTCGAATGTTTTATGTTACTGTCTTCGGAAAGGTAACAGAAGATCGGAACAGTCCGGAATTTAAAGAAAACATCACAGAACTGAGCCAATGCCCGATTCTTCTGGGAGAACTTGAAGAACTGCTGGAATATCGCTATGACAAAATCGATTTTATAGACGAGCCCGTTGATCTTGGATTTGATTGCCCGCTGGATCTTTACTGCACATACACCCGTGATCAGATCCTTACGGCAATGGACTTTCTTAAGCCACAAACAGTGCGGGAAGGTGTAAAATGGCTGCCCGAGATCAAAGCAGATCTGTTTTTCGTAACACTGAATAAATCGGATAAGGATTATTCTCCCACGACCATGTACAAGGATTACTCCATAAACGAATGGCTGTTCCATTGGCAGAGTCAGAGCACTACGGCAGAAGGGTCTCCCACGGGGCAGAGATATATACATCATAAAAGCCGCGGCAGCAGAGTCCTGCTTTTTGTAAGAGAGTTTAAGACGGACAGATTAACGGGAATGGCAGAGGCTTATTCTTATCTGGGCACCATGGATTATGTTAAGCATACGGGAGAAAGACCCATGAACATCACATGGAAGCTTCAAAAGCCCATACCGGCAAAATATCTGAAAAAGACTAACAAGCTAGTGGTGGGGTAGGTGATGAAATCGATACTTGTTAGTGCAGGGGCCGCTGATGCGGCCTCTTTTGGCGTGTCACTATGGATATAATACAATACAAACTTTATAATTATATACATATTGACTTTATATTTTACAAATTATATACTTTAGAAAAAACAAGGAGGTGAATGTGGTGATTCAAC
>CADBUJ010000067.1 GCA_902797845.1 uncultured Eubacteriales bacterium
CCATGGGGACGAAGGACTGCCCCAGCCCTCTGACCACTCCTGAGACGATCTCCTGAA
Source organism: uncultured Eubacteriales bacterium (assembly GCA_902797845.1). Lineage (GTDB taxonomy): Bacteria > Bacillota > Clostridia > Lachnospirales > Lachnospiraceae > RUG14319. Next base: position 58 of record CADBUJ010000067.1, read on the forward strand.
GGCCGCACAGAAAATACGGTATACCGAGATACAAAAGCCTAAGCTTTCCGTATTCTACGGATGCGGGGGAATCCGTAATATAAAGGGACAAAAGAGGCGTTGCAAACAGATTTGCAAGTATCCCTGTTGCAAGGCCCAGGATACCTACGAAGATAAGACAATATATACCTGTCTTCTTTATCCTTCCCTTATCCTTTGCTCCGTAATTCGCACTTGTAAAATTCATGGCCGTCTGCTGAACGGAGTTCATGGCGGCATACTGGAAGGATAAGATACTGTAGGCGGCGGCATTACCCGCAACCACCACTGATCTGAAAGAATTTATGGAGGACTGGATTATAACATTCGATAAAGAGAAAAGGCTGGTCTGCACTCCAGCAGGCACGCCTATCTTAAGTATCTCCTTAAGTTCCTTTATGTCTATCTTCATTTTCCCGGGATAAAAGCGGTACCTTTCCTCATTCCCCATAAGCCTTTTTACGATAAGTATCGCTGCAACTCCCTGGGAAACGGTACTGGCAAGAGCCACTCCGGGAGCATCCATGTTAAGCTTCGTAACGAAAAATATATTTAGTATCACATTAAGTATGCCGGAAAATGTCAGATAATAAAGAGGCGATCTTGAATCTCCCTCGGCCCTTAAGATTGCTGCGCCGAAATTAAAGACCGTTATAAAGATACCTCCGGCAAAATATATCCTCATGTATGAAACGGACCTGTCCACCACATCTTCCGGGGTGCCCATAAATCTTAATATGATCCCAGCCCCCAGTATTCCCAGGATGCTCATCAATGCACCGGCCGCCAGAGCTGCAGGCATGGCTGTATGAGTAAGCCTCTTTATCCTTTCTCCGTCGTTATTCCCCACTGCATATGCAACGGCCACGGAAACGCCCATGGAAAGACCGAAAAAGAAATTTATAAGAAGATGAACGGGAGGTGTAGCGGCTCCTACTGCCGCAACCGCATCAGATCCGGAAAATCTTCCCACGACTATAAGATCTGCGGCATTGAATAAAAGCTGCATTATATTTGTCATGATGATGGGAAGACTGTATATGATTATATTTTTAAATAAAGGTCCCCCTGTCATATCTACATTTCTGGCAGACCTTTTTTTCGGCATTGTCAATTGAAGTACCTCCTATAAGTATTTAATGTCAGTAAGCATCAGTCCGGAGGCAGGTGCCGTTGGGCCGGCCTTTCTCCTGTCTCCCGACAGGATTATCTCCTCCATATATTCGGGATCCCATGCCCCCATCCCAATCTTTATTAAAGTTCCCGCTATTATGCGTATCATGTTATGGAGAAATCCGTCCCCTGTTATGCGGATGATTATAAGATCGCCCAGCGGCTCCTTTTCTACATTTATCGAAGCGCTTTTTATGGTCCGTTCAGTTGATCCCCTGATGTTGGAATTGGCGCTGCAGAAGCAGATAAAATCATGCTTTCCCAGAATACAGGAAAGACCTTCTTCCATGGCCTTTATATCAAGTTTTTTATAAACATAATGGGTATATAGCCTTTTTACGGGGTCAGGATGATCACCGTTAAATATCCTGTATTCGTATGTTTTTTCCGTGGGCCGATACCTGGGATGGAAATCCGGGTCCGCATGCTCTGCACCCACGACCCTTATATCATCGGGGAGCCTTTGATTAAGCGCCATAGGTATCTTTTTTATGTCGATATCCTTATCCGTATCAAACACGGCTATCTGGCAGAGGGCGTGCACTCCGGCATCCGTTCTGGATGCTCCCGTAAGATCCGTCTTATGCCCGTAAAGATCCTCAATGGCATACTGTACTGTTTTCTGGATGCTCACACCGTTTTCCTGTACCTGCCATCCGCAGTATTCTGTTCCGTCGTAGGCTATCTTAAGCTTTATCCTCATATTACGGTCCTATAAAAAATTCCTCATAAGTATTATCCCTGCAAGAAATGCAAGGATCATCAAATAAGCGATACCGTCTTTTTTACCGTATCTCAGCTCCTTGTATTTTGTTCTGCCCTCTCCTCCGTGGTAGCATCTGGCATCCATGGCAAGAGCTAGATCTCCGGCTCTTCTGAAAGATGAGACCAGAAGAGGCACAAGTATAGGCACCATGTTCTTTGCTCTTTTTATTATGTTACCCGTTTCAAGGTCGGCTCCCCTGGAGATCTGCGCCTTGCGGATCTTGTCCGTTTCCTCCGAGATGATGGGGATAAACCTTAAGGCTATGGTCATCATCATGGTCATTTCGTGAATTGGTACATGTATCTTATTTAAGGGCCTGAGAGCCTTTTCCATACCGTCCGTTATATCGTTGGGTGTTGTCGTAAGAGTGAGAAGCGCAGAGCTGAGCACCAGATATATAAGTCTTATGCTCATCTTAAGGGCCATTATAACGCCTTCCTTATAGATGCTTATTATGCCCCATTTTACAAGTATCTCCTCTCCCGATGTAAAAAAGATATTGAGTATGAAGGTAAGGATTATAATAAAGAATACGGGCTTTAAGCTTCTTACAAAATATCTTAAAGGTACACGGGATATGATCACAAGGATCACAACTGCCGCCGTTACCGCACCGTAGGACCAATAGCTGTCCATCAGAAAAACACATACCAAAAACACAATAAGACCCAAAAGCTTAACTCTGGGGTCCAGTCTGTGCAGTATGGAATTCTCAGGATAATACTGTCCTATGGTTATGTTGCGTCTCATTTATTAAAAGATCATCCTTTTCTGAGGCTTTTTGCGATCATATCTGCCGCATCATCCATGGAGATCATGCAGTCTTCTTCGCCTATGCCGAGGCTTTTCAGTCTTTCAGTGATCACAGTGATCCCCGGTGCGGAAAGTCCCACATCATAAAGCTCTTTTGTCCTTGAAAAAACTTCCTTCGGTGTACCGTCCATATATATGCTTCCCTTGTTGAGGACAAGGACTCTTGTTGCGTATTTTGCCACATCATCCATATTGTGGGATACAAGGACTACAGTTATCCCTCTTTCCTTGCGGATCATTGATATGGATTCAAGTATGGAATCCCTGCCTTCCGGATCAAGTCCCGCAGCAGGCTCATCCATAATAAGTATTTTGGGATCCATGGCAATAACTCCGGCTATGGCCGCCCGTCTTTTCTGCCCTCCTGATAAGATGAAGGGCGATTTATCCCAATATATCTCCGGAAGCTCCACCAGCTTTAAGGCTTCCTTTGCCCTTGAAACAGCTTCATCTTCCGAAAGCCCCATATTTCCGGGGCCGAAACATACATCCTTCAGTACGGTTGTCTCAAAAAGCTGATGCTCCGGATACTGAAATACCATTCCCACCTTGAAATGATGCTGATTCATGCTGTAGGACTTGTCGTAAATGCTTTGTCCGTCATAAAGGATATCTCCGCTGTCAGCTTTAAGAAGTCCGTTCATATGCTGTATAAGCGTGGACTTCCCCGATCCCGTATGGCCTATAAGTCCAAGGTATTCTCCATCTTCCAATGTGAAGCTTATATCCTTTAGAGCATGCCTTTCCACAGTGGTACCGGGATTATATGTATGATTCACATTCCTAAATTCCAGTCCCATGTTCGCTCCTTATACGTGATATTTCCTGTACCAGCTCATCATCATTGGTGATGCCTTCCCTTACGGGTATTCCCTTTTCCCTGAGCCTTACAGCCAGTTCTGCTGCCACAGGCACCTTAAGCTTATATTCTTTAAGCTCTTTATGCCTTTTAAATACCTCTTCCGGCGTACCGGACATTTTAACCTGACCCTCATGTAGCACGAATATCTTGTGTGCTCTTGCTGCTTCATCCATGTAATGGGTAATAAGGATAACAGTCATCCCCTCTTCTTTGTTAAGCTCCTCCACGGCATCAAGAACTTCTTTTCTCCCTCTGGGATCAAGCATTGCAGTGGATTCGTCAAGGATCATGACTTCCGGCTTCATGGCAACTATGCCTGCTATGGCGACCCTCTGCTTCTGTCCTCCCGAAAGTCTGTTGGGAGATCCGGATGCATATTCCCACATGCCGACGGTCTTAAGGCTCTCTTTTACCCTTTTTTTCATCTCGTCTGTAGGGACGCCGAGATTCTCCAGACCGAAAGCCACATCCTCTTCTATGATGCTGCCTATTATCTGATTATCGGGATTCTGGAATACCATCCCGGCTGTTTTTCTTATTTCGAGAGTATTCTCTTCCAAAGATGTGTCAAGGGATCTTACTATGACCGTTCCACCCGTAGGCTTAAGGATGGCATTAAGATGCTTGGCAAAGGTGGATTTTCCGGAGCCGTTGCTTCCGATAATCGCTATAAAATCTCCCTTTTCCACATTTACGGACACACCTTCGAGGGCAGTGGTAACTATGTCCACTTCCCCGTTTTCATCCCGTTCCCTGTATTCGTAAAAAAGGTCCTTTACTTCGACTAAAGACATGGTGCTCCTCTGAATGTTTACACAAGTACTGATGATTATAACACAAACGGCATCAAAAAGGGGGCGATGCGGCCTGTTCCCTTTTTGATGCCTCCTATTATCATTTACAATTGCCGGTGCATCCTACGCTTAAAAGAAATCAGTATTATATGGTATTTATGCGTCCGCCTTTCTTCCGCAGTAAATACAGAATCTGTCTTTTTCGGAAAGAGGCTTGCCGCAGCCCACACAGAACCTGGGCTTTTTAACATCCTCAGCCTCCGGAGATATTACGGGAAGAGGCATGGTGGCATCGTCCTCCGGGCCCATCAGGACCTTGGAAATGGCCTTTGCCTGTTCCATCTCCTGCTGTTCCTTTTCCGTATCTCTTGTTATGGGCTCTTCTTTCGGGATCTCTCCTGCCTGCTCTTTAATCTCTATGCCCTTTTCTTCTGAAAGCATTCTTATATGATCATAGATCTGTGCCCAGTTTGCTTCCTTATGGGATATATCCCTGCCTGTTTCTGCCTTAACGGATCTGGTCTCTTCAAGTATCTTTTCCCTGAAATTGCTGTTTACAACAGAGGAAAGAAAAGCTTTCCCATGCTCTTCATCCTTCTTTATAAGCTCCGATATGTATTGATCAAATTCCTGATCAAAGCCTTCAGGGGAAACAACGCCTGTTTCAGCGTATGCAGCCTGAGGCTGATCATTCAGGAGAAGGCGGAGAAATCTTGCTCTTTCCGTATGGCTTATGGGCAGATATTCCTTTAATTCGCTGTAGGCATAGAGATATTTCCTTACATCTCCTTTTTCCTGTGCTGCCTGCCTGTAATCTGTCTCCAGTCTGGAATTGAAATTATTAAAGAACTGCAGCTTTCCGCTGTACTGGGAAATGTTGGCTGCCGCCTGCTCAACTATATATCTTCTGGCATCACTGTCTCCCGAAACAGTAAGATCCTTAAGCATGGACAGGCCTTCTTCCCTGGACTGTTCCACGCCTTTGCCCTCGTAAAGCATCATGCCAAGAAGCCTTCTTGCCTTTTTATTGCCTACTCTTGCTCTTTCCTCAACAAGTTCGTAAGCCTTATCATAATCCGGCTCTGTGCCTCTTCCATAGAAATAAAGCTCGGCCATAAAAAGCTTCTTGTCTATATCCTTATAACCGTCATTAAGCTCCATATCCTCTTTGTAGAGCTTGAAGGCCCTTTCATCATCCCTGTCTGTTCCGATGCCGTTTCCTAAAAGTCTTGCCAGATCAAGAGCAATGCCCTTTTCTCCCCTCCTGTAAAGGGCATCGATACATCTGTATGTCTCTTTCACCAGAGGATCAGCGTTGTTCTCAAGAGCTGCAAGCTTTTTTTCTCCATTGACATCTATATAGAGAAGGCTGGAAAACTTATAAAGCATGAAGGTGGACATGGTGTAAAGATCTTTGTATTCTTCGTCTCTAAAGCTCTCGGGCACCTTCTCGAGAGCATCATCCATGCCGATAATGTTTTTTGAGATGCGCGCCATGTCGCTGCCGGTTTTACTCTTAAAATCATTTTTTTCAATGTCCCAGAGATTACATAATTCCCTTAAAAAATTCCTTGCCGTTTCCTTTGCGAACATGGCCTGTATCTTTTCCATTTCAAAATCCATCATAAGTTTTTCCTCCGTAGGATCATATGTGTTTAAGATTCTTTAAGATCAGAGCCTGATCCTTATCTTTCTTAATAAAAAGGTAACAAGAAATGATGCTGCTGCAGTTATAAGAGCTGCTGCTGCCATTATAAGAGGAGCTGCTGCTCCGTATGTGAAAGGATCTATCTTTATTATGCGGAATATGACATACAGTACCATAACATGGAGCAGATATATGCCGAAGGAGCATTTATCCAGCTGATCCATGACCTTACTGCATTCTTTGTCTCCGTTGTCGAAGCTTTTAAAGATCGAGAACAGAGATACGGACTGAATTGCCACTGCTGCAGAATTATAGCTGTTTACCATGGATATAAGCTGTTCCGTTCCGTTCGTATATCCAAGATATGTAATGATGACTATGGCCGCTGTGCTTATGATAAAGAGAAGCAGTGATACAGACCTCTTTAAAACTATAATGTCATTATGTATGGTATAGCCTGCAAAGAAATAGAAGGGGTATACGGTGCTTACAAGTATATAAAATCCGGCCGTTTCTCCCGTTATATATGTGATGGTTGGCAGTACCGAAAGAAAAATAAGATAAAGAACGAATATATATCTGAGGAGATCCCGGCTTCCTCCTTTTATCACGGCTCTGTAAACGGGAAGCATCAGATAGAGCCCTATGAGCATATAAAGATACCACATATGAAGCCAGCTCCTGCCCGTAAATACCTTTTTCAGCCATTCCGGTACAAGTTCCGCAAATGTTATGTTCCCGTCCACCAAAAGATCGAACAGGGCAAATAAAAACGTAAATATAAGAAGAGCTGTAACGGCTCTTTTTATATACTTCCTGAAAATATAGGAAACAGGCATTTCTTTTTTAGGGTCAAGTAGCAAGGCACCTGATACCATCACGAAAAGAGGCACGGCCCAAAGCATAAGATTCCTTATGACCATGGGAAGTACTTCCGCACTTCCTCCCGGAGCAAAGAGCCTTAAGGGAATATAAAAGGAATGGAGGATAATGATGGCTATGCATGATATCCCCCTAATCCTTGAAAAATAACCTATCCTGTTTTCCCTGTCCTTTTCCATCAATAAAGATCCGCTCCGTTAAGGCAGCCGTCATCGGGACTTGAATTATTCTGAGCCGGCTGTTCGTAAGTCTGCTGATTTGTCTGGGGCTGGGAATACTGCTGCTCAGCCGCAAGCCTTGCCGCCTCTTCCTCTTCTTTTATCTCCAGCTCATCCTGAAGGGTATCTGTTTCTTCTCCTTCGTCATCTGTATATATGATATAAAGGATATCTCCTACACCATATTTTACATTTATCATAACTGCATCATCATAAGGGAAATCATGAAGGATATAACTTCCTCCCTCTTCTGTTGATACATTAACATCTATATCTTTATCATCCGAGACAGATGACATATCCGTATAAAGAGCCCTTGTCTCTCCTGCCAAAAATGTTGCGGGCTCCTCTCCTGATATTATCTCTCCGTTTAAGGGGTCCGTCAGGGCAAATCCCGTAATCGTTTTATCCGTGTCGTTCGTTATAAGAATCCTCTTTATATTGTCTCCCGTAAGCTCCTGAAAAAGAGGTGCATATTCAGGCTCAGGAGGTTCTGTTTCCGTCTCTGTTTCTGTTTCTGCCTTCGTCTCCGTCTCGCTTTCGGTAACTTCTGCGGTCTCCTTATTTACTTCTTCCTTTTTTTCACCGCAGGATGACAATACGGATGCCATCATAATAAAAGATAATAATACAGCGATCCTTTTCATTGTTCTCTCCCGATGTTAATTCAAACTTCCGTGAATATTGTATTTCAGGGTCTTTTTCTGACCGTAGGTTATCATATATCCGTTGAGCTGCAGCTCATTTTCGAAATCCGGATCGCATACATATGTATCTCCCTTGACTACTATCTCGATCCAGGAATGAGGCATAGGCTCCACAACGCTTCCGTACATCTGGTGGACTTCATATCCCATGGCCTTTGCCATCTCGTAAAGGGCTCCCGCCATGGCATAGCAGTCACCGTAAAGATTTGAAAAGAAATAATCCGCATGCCATCTGCTGTCTTCTGAATCAAGAACTCCTACCCATTTGTAGGTCTTTTCCACGATCCAGTCGTATCCCTTCTTAAGATCCCATCCTACAGAATCCAGGACTGTTGCCGCATTCAGATACATATCGTTATATTTGTCCTTGATGCTGTAGCCATGCCTGTTCTGGACCTTTACGGATTCTCTGCTGAATGCCACCCTGTCAAACATCTCCTGACGGGAGATAAGTCCCGAAAGGGTCTCGGTATAGCTTTTTACGTCCCGATCAGTGGCATTTCTCTGAAGGATCAGCTTGAAGACCATTTTTACGAAGTCCTGATCGGAAGGCGCCTTCTTTGAAGCTTCTTTTGAAAAAGCCACATCATAAAGAAGATCATAGGCCTTCTGCTTCTTAAGTATCATCTGCTCTGCTCTTTTGTTCAGCTCTGCAGGACCGGCCTTTCTGTTAAGTCCGTTCTTATATGCCGTCATCACATATTTCGTGATGGTGGGATTCTTATCTCTCATTTCCAGTACGTTTGCCGGAAATGTTCCTTCCTTTACGCCGTATGCCGAGGTTTTTTTACTGAATTTGGCGGAATTCAGTATGCTTCTGAGCACATACATTTCCGAAAGGCCGTTATCAAGCATTTCCTTTCTGGATGTTACCGCACTTGCTTCGGCATTTCTTCTCAGTGACGAAAGATAGCCCTTACGGATAAAGTCCTCCGCCTTATCCTTCTTACCCGTATATTCCCCTGATCTGAAGAATCTGACTATAAGCGGTTTTGCTCCGTTTGCCAGAAGATATTCCACATTGGATATCTGACCTTTCCTGTCAGGTTTTCTTGAAAGGATATTTTTATAAAGCTCATATACATACTTTGCTTCAGCCGGGTTTTTGTCCAGGGTGTCAGTAAGGCGAACGGTTCCAGCTTCCAGTCCTTTTTCGCCGCACAGGCCTGCAAATTCCCCGGAAGATACCATCTGCTGAAGGAGATATCTTCTGGTGAAGCCGTATTCAAGTTCTTTCAGCCTGCCTGCCCTGCCTGTGGAATCGGCGTTCCTGTTAAGGACAGCTTTATAAAGAGTATCGACATATTCCTGATCCGATACATCCTTATTAAGGTATTCCGCGCTGAAGAAGAATCCGTACAGAATCTCTCCGGCAGTGATATTTCCGCTTCTGATGGCATCTGCCTTTTTCTTTATTTCAGCTTCCGATGCCGTTCTTCCCAGGATCTTCATATAGCAGTCTTCCACGAACAGATCTGCTTCATCCTTTTCGGAAGCAAGTTCTTCCTTAAGAGGCTTCTCGCCCACAGGGGAAGAAAGGATCTCCTGCTCTGCGGCATCTGTCTCATCGGTATCGGATAAAGGTTCCTTTTCTTCCTCAACGGGAGTATCTCCTTGGGGCTCCGACGGCGTATTATCCGGAGATATATCTACCTCTGTTTCTTCGGTATCATCTCCGTCTTCCGGGATCTCCCTTTCAGTTTCCTCTTCCGGTATGGATCCTACTGTCTCACCTTCAGGTATGGATCTTACTGTCTCATCTTCAGGTATGGAACTTTCCGTCGCGTCTTCAGATATGGAACTTTCCGTCGCGTCCTCAGGTATCGCACCTTCAGATCCTTCTTCCTGTATAACCGTTTTACTCTCGGACAATTCTTCTGCTGCAGCATTTATGATGCCCGATCTTGAAGTAATTAAAAAAGCGGCTGCTATGATTATTAAAGTAAGCAGTTGGTATTTCTTTCGTTGCATTTTACGGCTCCGATCAAATTTCGATCTTGTGGTCATGCTTAAATCTTAAGCATTCATGCTTTTTACAAAATATAAGGAAAGGCCCTGCTGCCACAGGGCCTTAGTATGTCCATCAATGGTAGTATCTTTCCATAACCTTCAGAAAATCTTCTGACGAAAGGGTTATCATGTCGTTATTCATATATCTCTTTGATGATTCCTCGAATATAAGGGATTGTATTATCCTGTTGTCCAGATTCCTTATGGCCTGGCTTACAAGATCGATTATGTCGTCATATTCCACATTTATCCCCTTCTTAAGCATCTCGTCAAAATGATCCTTAAGTGTAACGGAAGCCTCAAAGGAAAGCTCGTATCCGTTATCCTCCACGCAGGATTTTGCTATTCCGAGAAGATCAAGCGAATTGTATTTCTTTATCTGGATAAATTCATCGAAGAGATTCTTAAAAGCTTCATGTTCTCCCCAGAATCTGGAAGAATCGCCGGTTTCAAGGATTATTATCACATCCTTGTGCTCGCCCCTTAGGTATTCGGACAGAATGGCGATGGACCATTCGTCAAGCTTCTGGGCATTGCTTATCTTTACGCAGCCTCCCTTAAGCCTCTGGAATATGGGACGGAAATCCTTGCCGTTAAGGTTTGATGCAGCAGTTCTTACTGTCTTTGACCTTGAGCATATATCATGGTCTGAAAGGAATCTGGGAAGCCTGAGCATGATACAGCTCTTGGCAACTTCGTCATCTCCGTCAACCACATAGGATCTTCCTGCCTGTCCGCCCGTTACCACATGGTTGAAGGCCTTTGCCAGCTGACCCTGAAGACTTTCTATATTGGCCACTTCGCTGAAGGCTGCAGCCACCTCATCACACATTATCTCTTCAACTTCTATTTCAAGCTCTGCGCTGTTTTCCGGCGTAGGGAAGATCACATCATCCTCTAAAAGATCCTCTGAAGGCTGTGCCTCCTCCCCGCCCTCCAAAAGAGCCCTTAAAATAGCTTCCTCTTCCTCATTTTCGGGAATGATGCCGGAGGCTTCCACTGCTGACAAAGGCTTTTCTTCTTCAGCTGTCTCTTCCTGTTCTTCTTCAATGTCTTCAGCCGATAAGACTTCATCATCTTCCGAAAGCTCTGTCTGCTCTTCTTCTGATGCCTCGTCCTCTGATATCATCTCCGGGGATTCTTCTGCAGGAAGCTCCTCAGATTCTTCTTTTGTCTCCTCATCATCAGGAACTGCAATATCAAGGAGTCCCATATCTGCAGCAGTATCTGTGTCCTTATGGTAAGGAACTGTTTCATCATGGCCTGATATAGTCTCGTCGGATACGCCCCTATTATCTTTATCGGCTTCTTCAGCAGCAGAAAAGACTTCCGGAAGCTCGGCAGTATCCTCGTAGGCGCCTGACCCTATGGGGATCTCTATCTTTTCGGCTCTGTCCTCCTCCGGGATATCCACTTCCTCCCCTGTGATGGAGGCACGGAGCCTTATGGCTTTATTGGCATATTCGCCGGTGCCGAACCAAAGCTGTATCTCGTTGCATTCCTTTATACACTTCTCATCCTCGCCGGCTTTTTTATAAAGGGTGGCCAGCTCATATGCCCACTCCTCTATATATTCGTAATCCTTAAGCCTCTCCAGGGTGTCTATCTGAACATTAAGATTCTCTCCTTTGCCCCTGTCGATCTTATAGCGCAGGATATATCTTTGAATATCTCTTGAAGCAACATTTATAAATTCCTTATAATAGCGCTCAGCATCATTATAGGATTCCATGTCAATGTAAAGATTGGTAAGAAGGGACAGGATCCAGCGGTTCTTGGGGGATCTGTCGTAGGCCCTGAGCAGCACCTGTTCAGCCTCGTCCAGCTTGCCCACATTCATGTATACCTCGCCGATCAGACATAAACTGGAAGAATTCTTTATCTTGTCCACTTCCAGTCCGTTAACGAGAGCGTCGGCATTTTTATAATCCCTGTTAAGGACCATGGTCTTTACTCTCTTCATTATGTCGGCTTCTACATACTTATCCATCATTACCTCCCGATCATAAGCATTTTTCGAACAATTATTTTATCATAATCCGGGCATTTCCACAAGATATTGTGGCTTCTGTGCTTGTAAAACACAAATATGTCAAATAAAAGATCCTCCCTGAATTTATATTCAGGAAGGATCTATTGATCTTATTTCTGATCACCGGATTCAAGCTGGAGCTTGTAGAGCTTCCAGTAAAGTCCCCTTTTGGCCAGCAGTTCCTGGTGATTTCCCTTTTCCATCAGCTGTCCCTTCTGCAGGACTATTATCTGGTCCGAATGCTGTATGGTGGACAGCCTGTGTGCAACGATAAGCATAGTTCCTATGCTCCTCATCTTTTCCAGGGAATCCTGTATTATGGTCTCTGTTTCCGTATCTATATTGGCCGTAGCCTCATCAAGCATAAGTATCTGAGGGCGGTGGAGTACAGTTCTTGCAAAGGAAAGAAGCTGCCTCTGCCCCTGAGAAAGGTTTTCTCCCCTTTCTATTATGGGCTCGTCATATGCAAAGGGAAGCTTTTCTATAAAGCTGTCTGCATTTGTATATCTGCAGGCTTCCTTTATCTCTTCATCCGTGATGGATTCGTCATGGAGGGACAGATTGGTCTTTATGGTACCTGAGAACAGGAAAACATCCTGCAGCATCTGACCCATCATCCGCCTTAAGGACTTGATCTTTATACGGCTTATGTCCATATCGTCAATAAGGATCTGTCCTTTCTGGATCTCGAAGTTCCTTACGATAAGTCCCAGTATCGTGGTCTTGCCGGCACCTGTAGCACCAACAAAGGCACATGTCTGTCCGGGCTCTATTACAAAGGATACATCCTTTAATATCCAGTTCTCCCCTTCATATGCGAACCATACATTCTTAAATTCGATCTTGCCCTTTACTGTCTTAAGATCTATGGCATCGGGCCTGTCTCTTACCTCGGGCTCCACATCCATCAGATTAAAAAGCCTTTCCGAAGCGCTGAGGGCCCTCTGGATCTTATTAAGCTGATCCGCCAGTTCCTCAACAGGTCTGAAGAACCTTCCGGTATACAGGTAAAATGCCACCACCGATCCGGGCGTAAGGCCTATCTTTATGCCGAACCAGAAGATCATGGCCAGAGAGGATACATATATCAAAGTA
>CADBUJ010000068.1 GCA_902797845.1 uncultured Eubacteriales bacterium
CATCAGGGCGACATCCAGGAGAAGATGTTTGAGATGCTCGGTTTTACCAGGGAGCAGGCACAGGAGCGTTTCGGATTTCTGCTTGATGCATTTAAATACGGTGTTCCGCCTCACGCAGGGCTTGCATACGGACTGGACAGGCTTGTTATGATCATGACGGGAGAAGAGAATATAAGGGATGTTATAGCATTCCCCAAGGTAAAGGATGCATCATGTCTTATGTCGGATGCTCCCGGAGAAGTGGATCCCAAACAGCTTACAGAGCTTGGGATAAAACTGTTGCAATAATAGGGCTTGTTTATTATAATCAACTAAAGAGTTCTGGAATGTGCGACACTTTCAAATTTTGAACCTACACTTTTTATAAGGGACATCATATAAATGTACTATGAAATGCCGGAAACGGACTTCAGAAAAGCATTTGAGATTTCCCACCTGGCTTAGGCTAGGCGTCAAAATAGAAAGATCGGCATTTCGGGCACAGACAAAACATCAGAAGGGGACCTGAGGTCCCCTTCTTTTTGTATGCGTTATATTATTCGGCATCTTCTGCGTCTTTTTGCAGTTTTTCCACAAAGACCTTGTCTATACGGTTCTTATCCATGGCTGTTACCGTAAAGCGGAAATCCGTGTCCTCGAAGCTTTCGCCGATCTCCGGCATATGGTCCAGCTCGGATAAAACATATCCTGCAACAGAATCATAATCATCATTTTCGTACGAAGTGTTAAGCATCTCATCCAGATCTTCAAGTCTCATGGAACCGTCAACCAGGTATTCGTCAGGTGCCACCTCTTCGATGTTCTCCTGCTGTGCTTCGTCAAATTCGTCCCTTATATCGCCGACGATCTCTTCGACTATGTCCTCCATGGTAACAAGGCCTGCCGTGGCTCCGTATTCGTCAAGGACAATGGCTATATTCTCAGCGTTCTCGCGCATCTGGCTGAAAAGATCGGAAGTCTTGTGGAACTCGTAAGTGAAGAACGGCTTTCGCATAACTGTCTCAAGGTCCAGATTCTCGGCATCACCTTTATAATAAAAAAGGTCACGTACATTTATGATACCTACTATATTGTCCTTGTTATCCTTAAAGATAGGGATCCTTGAGTATTTGTTCTCCTCCAGTATCTCTTTAAGCTCTTTTAGGGAAACACCCAATTCAGCGAATGTAACATCGATACGGGGGATCATTATATCCTTGACCTGGGAATCTCCGAAATCCACCAGGTTTTTGATCATCTCTCTTTCTTCCTGCTCGATGATGCCTTCCTCATGGCTGACATCTACCACAGTCTTTAGCTCATCCTCCGTAATGGCGGCAGTATTCCTGTCCCCTGATCTCCTTCCGAAAATAAACATTACTCCGTCGGAAAGCTTTATGATTACAAATACGAGAGGAGTAAGTATGACAGTGATGGCATATATCGGTCTTGCATAAAAAAGCGATATTCTGACGGCATTTTCGGCTGCCATGGTCTTAGGCACGATCTCACCGAAAATAAGGACCACAAGAGTGAGGATACCTGTGGCCAGGCCGATGGCCGTGCTTGCCTTCACTGAAATATTATTGTTCCTTGCAAGATCCGAAGCGAAGACCGTGGCCAGTGATGATGCCGACAGATTAACGATATTATTTCCCACGAGTATAGTACTCAATAGCTTCTGAGGATTATCTGTCATGCGGTTTACAAGGTACGCCCTTCTGTTCCCTTCATCTTCCAGCGTCCTGAGGGTTATCTTGCTTGCAGTCATTAGGGCTGTCTCTGCAGATGAGAAAAAAGCTGAAAGCAGTACAAGTATTATAAGTACGGCCAACTGGACAGCTTGTCCCGAATCCAAATGATCATCTCCGTTCTTTAAATATTAGGCAGATTTTATATTACATGGTTTTTAATGTCAAATAAAGGGAGCGCCGGGGAAAATATGTTATAATTTTTCCCATGAAGCATCAGAGATTTCAGGATTACCTGACGGAACTTACAAAAGGGGAACAAAAGCACGATCTTGAATATATAAAGGACATACTGAAAGCGCTTGAGATAGATCCCGGAGGATTTAATGTCATCCACATCGCAGGGACAAACGGCAAGGGCTCTGTTTCATGCTTTCTGGATTCTATCTTCAGAAAAGAAGGAAAGAAGACCGGGCTTTTTATATCGCCGCATATCCTTAGGATAACGGAGAGGATAAGCGTATCAGGCGAAGAGATAGAGGAAGAGAAGCTGTTTTCTCTTTCGAAAAGGCTTCTGCAGGTCATGGGAGAAGGAAGGCCTTTACCCACATATTTCGAATTTCTTTTTATACTGGCACTTATGTATTTCAGGGAGATGGAGACAGATATCTGCATCATCGAGGCAGGTATGGGAGGTCTTAAGGATGCCACAAATGTACTTACCGGAAAGAAGGCCTGTATCATCACATCTGTCGGAATGGACCATATGGAATACCTGGGAGATACTGAAGGCAAGATAGCCTTTCAGAAAGCAGGCATAGCCGAGAATGGAACTCCGCTGTTTTACAGGGCACCCAAAGATGCCGCAAAGGTTATAGAAGAATGCATTTTAAAGGTTGGCGCCTCCGGCCACAGGCTTAATGATAACATGATGGAGGATATACCCGGAGAGGGCGGGCAGGTTGATTTTTTGCTCTCTTATGGGTATCATAAAATACGCTTGTCCCTTATGGGAAAGCCCTTATATCAAAAGGAAAATGCTTCCCTGGCGGCAATGTGCGCTCTTTATCTGGGGGCATCGGAAGAAGGGGTCTCTGAAGGGATCGGGGAAGCCTCCGTAAGAGGCCGCATGGAAGAGATATATCCTGATTTTTTTGCGGACGGGGCACATAATCCCCAGGCAGTTAAGAAGCTTGCGGAGACTCTTAACGGACCGTATAAGGATAAAAAAAAGATAATAGTATTCGGCGCATCACGGGATAAAGACATAAAAGGTATGCTTAAGATCCTTAAAGGAATAGAAAATACGGAAGGCTTCATTTTTACAAAAGGAGAGAATCCCAGAATGGAGGATCCGGATAATCTTTTAAGGATCGCGCAGGAGCTCTCGATCCCGGCGTGCAGGGAGCAGTTAAAAGATATACCTTTAAAAGTGATCCCAAGACTTAAAGATGATGCTGACCTTATGGCAGCAGCTCTCGGTTCTTTTTACATATTGGGAGAGCTTTCGGAGATCATGGAGGAGTATGATGATCAATTTTGAAGAGGAATTAAAGAAATATACACCAAGCGTGGAAATAAGCCAGGCAGAGGATACGATACAGCAGAGCGATATTTCTGATGTTATGGATATAATAGACAACATCTTAAAAAAAGTATCAAAGACCACGGCTTTGAGGCCTAAGGAACAGGCCGGCGATACAGAGGAGGGTAAGGGATGAATTGCGCAAGATGCAATGCTCCTCTTAACAATTCTTATATATGCATAAAATGCGGCAGAGAGGACAGGACGGCCAAAAGGATCATTCATACCTCCAATGCTTATTACAATGCAGGACTCCAGAAGGTACAGCTGAATGATCTTACGGGAAGTATAACTTCTCTCAGGAATTCTCTTAAATACAATAAGAGCAATAAGGATGCCAGAAACCTTCTGGGGCTGGTGTATTTCCGCATGGGAGAGGTGATAATGGCTCTGAGCGAATGGGTAATAAGTGTTAACTTAAGCCCTAACGGCAACAGAGCGAAAGATTATATAGACGATATTAAAAATGACAGGGAAAGGCTTTCAGCCTTTAATGAATCCATCAGCCGTTACAATACCGGCCTTTCTTATATCAACGACGGTAATACTGATTTTGCCGTACTTGAGTTAAAGAAGGCCATAAACTTAAATCCTTATTTTCTTAAGGCTTACCAGCTGCTGGGACTTATATACATCAATGCAAAACAGTATGATGCCGCAAGAACGGTGCTGGTAAGGGCTCTCAAGATAGACAGGAATAATCCCGTGACCTTGAGATACATAAAAGAGGTATCCGATGCTACAGGTATAAAGGTTAAAAGACAGGATATAAAGACCAGCGACTTCGATGAGATAAAGGATCCCAACCCTCTGGTTATCCAGGGAGAAAAGGGAGGAGCATTTGCGGATTTTAATACGGGAAGATTCTCTTTAGTCAATCTTCTTATAGGAATAATAATAGGAGCTGCGGCCATAGGGCTTCTCCTTATCCCGTCCATAAGAAGCCGGGAGACCGCAAGATACAATGCAGCTGTAGTGGACTATTCCAGTACTATCTCTTCCAGAAACAAGACCATATCGAACCTGAATGCAAGGCTGAGCGATATAGAGGACGAGAACTCCATGCTCATAGCGCAGATGGAGCAGTATGCAACATATACTGACGAGGGCGGCAACGATGATATGCTTTCTCAGGCAGTAAAGGCATATCTTAACGGTGATGTGGCAGGAGCAGGTCTTATACTTGCAGATATAAATAAAGATCAGCTGGATTTCAATTCCTCCAAGGACGTGTACGAGTTTCTTGTAAATGAGACAAGGGAGAGCACCGTTGACGGCTTGTATGTTGATGCCATCACAAATTACAATAATGAGAAATACACGGAAGCCCTTGACGGATTCAGAAGGGTAATAAATCTTTCTCCTGACTACGGTGATGCTTACTTCTATACAGGCATGGCATATCTTCAGCTGGCGGACAGAACGAATGCAAGACAGTATTTTGAGGAGTTTACGGAACGATTCCCCAATAACAGCCACATAAACGAGGCAAGGGAAAGACTTCAGGAGCTTTCAAATCAGGGAGAATAGGAAAGGACATATATGGAAAGATCAGATATTAAAAAGAGAGTTGAGACTCTCAGAACAATAATGAAAGAAAGAGGTATAACCGCATATATCATACCCACAGGGGATGACCATATGTGCGAATATCTCGCCGATCATTTTAAGGAAAGGGAATACATGTCCGGCTTTACAGGCTCTGCAGGTACCATGATCGTAACATTGGACGAGGCAGGACTCTGGACAGACGGAAGATATCATCTTCAGGCTTCTGAGCAGCTTAAGGATACAGGCATCGACCTGTATAAGGCAGGAAGGGAAGGAGTAATATCCCCTGAGGATTTCTTAAGGGGAATATTATCAAAAGAGACCGATAATGGAAACGGTGCTGTCCTTGGGGTACCCGGTCATATGATCAGCGCCGATTACGGCATAAGATTAGAGAAGATATGCAGCGATACGGGAGCCGGCCTGTCTTACAAGGATGATCTTGTAGATCTTATATGGGAAAACAGGCCCAAAAGGCCTGATTCGAGACCGTGGATCCTTGATGTCAAATATGCAGGGGAAGATGCAGGATCAAAGATCAACAGGGTTAGAGACACTCTTAAAGATGGGGAGAGCCTTGTGGTATCTGATCTGTCGGAATGCTGCTGGCTTCTTAACATCCGTGGGGATGATGTTCTTTATACTCCCGTTAAGCTGTCTTTTGTCATACTTGAGAAGGCAGGGGGGAGTGTATATCTCAGCCTTCCTGAAGGCTGCGAAGAGATATCCTCATATATAAGCTCTTTGGGTCTTAAAGTTTTGCCGTATGATGATTTTTACAAAGACCTGGAGAAACCCTTAAAGGGAGTCATAGATAAGAAATATGCAAATTATAAACTTTATTCTCTTATTAAGGAATCAGGAGAAGTCATCTTCAGGGACAGCGACATCACTAAGTTCAAAGCCATAAAAAACGAGACGGAAAGGATGTGGCTTGAAGACTGCCATATAGATGACGGAGCGGCTCTGACTAAATTCATATACTACATGCAGCACACAAAAAATAAGGAAACGGAAATATCTGCAGCTGACAAGCTTGAAGCATTCAGAAGAGAGACTCCCGACCTGATAGAATTGTCCTTTGACACCATTTGCGGCTACGGTCCTCACGGCGCGGTGATCCATTACAGTGCCACGGAAGAAACGGATATGGAGATCGAGAACAGGAGCATGCTCCTGGTGGATTCCGGAGGCCAGTATATGAGAGGGACCACTGATGTTACAAGGACTTTCTCCATGGGAGAAGTGACTCCTTCAATGAAGAAGCATTATACTGCCGTTATGCAGGGAACATTGAGACTTATGAATGCAGTTTTTCCCGAAGGCACGGAGGGAGTTCTGCTGGATTCTTATGCCAGGTCACCTCTTTGGGATATAAATATGGATTATATGCACGGAACAGGTCACGGAATAGGCTTCTGCCTGGGAGTGCACGAGGATCCCGTAAGGATCGGAAACAAAGGAGTTACCGGCGGCTGGGGCTTTAAAGCTGGTGCGGTAGTGTCTGATGAACCCGGCGTATATATCGATAACGAATACGGTATAAGGATAGAGAATCAGCTACTTTGCATTGAAAAGGGAGAAGGACTTTTCGGAAAGATGCTGGGATTTAAATGCCTGACCCTTGCACCGATGGATATCAAGCTCGTGGATTTTGATATGCTGACCGAAAAGGATCTGGAGTATCTTAAGGATTATCAGAATACGGTATACGAAAAGCTTAAAGATAAACTTACGGAAGAAGAAAGAGAATGGCTGAAGAGCCAGACAGAATTCTGATGGCAGAGATAAATAACGACTGGCTGGCAGTCTTAAAAAAGGAATTCGGAAAAGAGTATTACAGAAATCTCTATGAGTTTGTAAAGGATGAATACAGCAAAAGGACCATATATCCTCCGGCGGATCAATTGTTTACGGCTCTGCATTTAACGCCTCTTTCCTCTGTTAAGGTGGTGATACTTGGACAGGATCCTTATCATAATGAGAATCAGGCCCATGGTCTTTCATTCAGTGTGCCGGAGTCTCAGAGGGAGATACCGCCTTCTTTGCAGAACATCTTCAAGGAATTGTCGGAAGATGTAGGGACATATATACCGAATAACGGATATCTTAAGAAATGGGCCGATGAGGGAGTATTGCTCCTTAATACTGTCCTTACGGTAAGGGCGCACCAGGCGAATTCCCACAGCGGGAGGGGCTGGGAGCACTTTACGGATGCCATAATAGAGGCGGTAAATCGGCTTGACAGACCGGTCGTATACATGCTGTGGGGGAGAAATGCCATAAATAAAAAAGAGATGCTCGATAATCCCAAGCATCTTGTTCTGACAGCGCCGCATCCAAGCCCCTTATCGGCTTACAGAGGCTTTTTCGGATGCAGGCACTTCAGCAAAGCAAATGAATTCCTCATAAAGAACGGTGAACAGCCTATTGATTGGCAGATAGAGAATATTTAAAGGAACAGGAGAGATCCTGTTCCTTTTTATTTTGACCCTGATCTTAATTAAACATGATCAATCCCTGATCCCACAAAAGATACAATACATAGCCTATGTATAAGACGATCATCGTTATTCCCTCGGTCCTGACTATACGTTTTTTTGTTATGGAGAATATAAGGACCAGGAGACTTACTGCTATAAGGAAGGTGATGTCGATAACGGATCCGTTTGTAAATGCCAGAGGGCTGAACAGACCTGATACACCCAGGATAAAAAGGATGTTGAACAGATTGCTGCCAACCACATTTCCCAGAGCCAGATCATTTTCACCTTTTCTTGAAGCAACAAGTGATGTTACAAGTTCCGGAAGAGAAGTTCCCACAGCTATTACCGTAAGAGCTATAAAGGCATCACTTACTCCGAAGGAACGGGCTATCTTTGTGGCGCTGTCTACGACAAGCTGCCCTCCGGCTATTACAAGTGCCAATCCTACTACGAGAAGAACAGTACATTTAAGAGCCGTTATGTCTTTGGGAGCTTCTTCGATCTGTGATGAGTCTCTTTCCTTTTTTGCAGATCTGATCTGATAAAGGATGAATATCACAAAAAGTATAAAAAGTATAAGGGCATCAAGTCGTACTATCATATTGGAGGAGGCGCCGAAAAATACGGTGTCAAGGCCCATGAGCAATAATAGGCCTGCCGCAATGATGGACCAGGGAAGCTCGCCTTTTATGATGCTTTTTGAAACGGGGAGCGGCTTAAGGACTGCGCAAAAGCCGGCGACCACAAGAAGGTTGAAGATGTTTGATCCTATGATATTTCCGACTGCTATCCCGTTGCTTCCCTTTATGGCTGCAGTTATGGAAACTGCGGCTTCAGGAGCACTGGTGCCCATTGATACTATGGTAAGACCGATTATCAGTGGCGGTACATGCAGCAGCCTTGCAAAACCGGAACTGCCGTCAACGAACCAGTCAGCGCCCTTTATTAGGGCAACAAAGCCGACGATCAGCAGTATATATGGAAGAACTGATTCCAATATACTTCCTCCTTAAAAAAATATGGATATGATTATATCATGATAAAAAACCTATGGTCAATTTTATCAGGTCTTTTAACAGTTTGAACATAATCACGGGGTATGATATATTAAGCACTGATTTCAGGAGATAGGAATGGACCAGAAAAAGAAAAAAGAGATTCGTATCCTGACAGCCATTTTTATGATCTTATACCTGCTCCTTCTTTTTTATGTATGCTTTTTCAGTGAGAAATACGGAAGAGCAGCAGAAGGCGGAGAATATAGATACAACCTTGAACCTTTCAGGGAGATAATAAGATATTACACTAATCTTGAGACGTTGGGCTTTGGCGCCGTATTTTCAAACCTTTTGGGTAATGTTATAGCATTTATACCCTTTGGATTCTTCCTGCCGATACTAAGGAGGATACACAAAAGCTTTTTTGCGACGCTTTTTTATACATTTCTTTTAAGCCTTTTAATCGAGACCGTCCAGCTTGTTACAAAGGTGGGAGCGTTTGATGTGGATGATCTTATTCTCAATACCCTCGGAGGCGTAGTGGGATATATCCTGTTCCAGATAGTAAACAGGATAAGGAGGAACAGGCTTGGCAAGACAGGTATATAATTTTTCCAAGATAAGAAAAGAAAAGACAAAAGCCGGATCGGATGCATTGATCATGGGGATCGTGGCTTTGATCATAATTGCTGCGCTTATTATTTATGCCATCATCACGAAGGGAAATGTAGGTGCGGCAGGACTTCTTATTTATGTTGCCATGATGCTTTCCGCAGTCGGAGCGGTCATTGCATACAGATCTTTAAGAAATCCTAATTATTACGGACGCCTTTTAAAGGTGTCTCTTATGATGAACGCAGTTTGCTTTCTGCTGACGATAGCAATTACTTTTTACGGCCTTATGCCGGATTAGGAGGCATTAAGTGAGTGAAAAGACAAAGGAAAGACTCCTAAAGCAGCTTGATTTCATATTGGAACTGGATAAAGAAAAACAGGTGGGGAGGCAGACATATCTTTCTGACGGAAGCAGAAAAGAGAATGATGCGGAACATGCCTGGCACATGGCGCTCATGACCATGATACTCTGGGAATACGGGCCTGAAGATATGGACAGATTCAGAGTCATGTCCATGGTGCTCATCCACGACATAGTGGAGATATATGCGGGAGACACCTATGCCTACGATGAGGCGGCAAAGGAAACGCAGAAGGAAAGGGAACAGGCGGCTGCAGAAAAGCTTTTTTCCATGCTTCCCGAGGACCAGGAAGAAGAGATACGTTCGCTTTTTGATGAATTTGAAAAGTACGAAACAGCTGAGTCAAAATTTGCCCATCTTCTGGACAATTTTCAACCCGTTCTTTTAAATAATGCATCAAACGGAAAATCCTGGAGAGAGCACGGAGTAAAGATATCCCAGATATTAAAAAGGAACAAGAGGACAAAAGAAGGTTCCATGGTGCTTTGGGAAAGGCAGCTGGAGCTTTTGGAAGAAAACATAAGGAAAGGAAACATCATCGATGACAGGTAACATGGAGATATTTATGGATAATTCAGCGGAAGCCGTAAAGGAAAGATTTGATCTTGTAAAAGAGAGGATATATCAGATCGAACAGGAGGAAGCAAAGGATAATATCTCGGATTATTTTTCCGAGGCGGCAAAGCTTTTATCAAAGCTGATAAATGTGCTTGAACTTAAAATGTCAGGAGAATTAAATGATCTTCCGCTGGAGGAACTGCAGAAGATCAATAAGGATATATATTATCCTGTTCTTCGCGAGAATTACGGGTCTTCATATGCGGAACCGGAATATGCATTCCAGAAGCTTTCGGAATACGGCAAGTGGTTATCCCACCTGTATGCACATATGATAAGCATCATTTCTAAAGCATATGAGGGAGATCTGGAAGAGATCACCCTTTGCTGCGAGCTTTTTTCAGAGATACACGGAATATTTGAAAGAGATAAAAAGCCGTCGGAAAAGGCGTTAAGGGAAGCTTTTTATTACCATTACAGCGACAATTTCAGGGATTATTTCGAGAAGAATACATACAAAGGCATGGTGGACAATAACGGCTTCTTTAAGAAGATCATAGACAGTGCCGATATTTCGAAGCCGAATTATCTTTACCTTATGGGAGAATATATAGGACCGAACGAACTTGGAATGTGGGAACATTTCAACAGGCTTTCAGACGAGGAGATAAATACCATAGCAAGGACTACGGTCAATGGCTTTATAGAAGGCTTCAGGACCATGAATGCGGACAGGACAGGTAAAGACAGAGCGTCCTTACGCTACAACGTGGGAATGGAAAGAGTGATAAGGGAG
>CADBUJ010000069.1 GCA_902797845.1 uncultured Eubacteriales bacterium
ATAACATCCATAAAGGTGCTGGCTGATGCCCTTTATATGCAGGAGGATGTTCCGATAGAAACATATCAGGAGTTTATGCAGGACATTGTATTCGAGATAGACAGAGAAGACTCAATAATCAATGATCTGCTTTCGCTTGTTAAAATGGATAAATCTGCGGCAGAGCTTAATATCACTCCTGTAAATATCCATGAAATGCTGGAGCTTATTATAAAGAGACTGCGGCCGATAGCAGGAAAACGTAATGTGGAACTTACTTTATCCGGTCAGGATGATATAGTGGCACTCTGCGATGAAGTCAAGCTTACTCTTGCCATTTCGAATCTCATCGAAAACGGTATCAAGTATAATGTTGCAGGAGGTACTGTTAAGACTACTCTTACGGGTGATGCCGAAAGCTTCAGGATAGTAGTGGAAGACACGGGCATGGGTATCCCTGAGGAAAATGTAGACAGGATATTTGAAAGATTTTACAGAGTTGATAAAGCAAGGTCCAGAGAAACGGGAGGAACGGGTCTCGGCCTTTCCATCACGAAGAATATTGTTGACCTGCATAACGGTACTATCTCAGTAAAAAGCGTACTGGATGAGGGAACTGTATTTACAGTGGAACTTCCCATTGTTGCAAAGAAAGACGGGGGAGAGAAGGATGAATAAAAGACTTTTTTCTATGATCTTGATGCTTTCTGCCCTCTTTATCTTTGCCGGTTGTGTACGGAATGAGGATGTTATAGAAAGTATCTTTTCTTCGGACACGGGATATAAAGCATACAGTATCGGAGCAGGTGCGAGCGAGCTCAGAACCTCAGAATACAGATTTAAGGCTCAGACAGTGGAAGAGCTTATAGAGGAATGCAAGAACCTTCTTATATACGGGACAGAGGAAGATTCCTATGGAGCACTGCCTCCGGGGTTTACTCTGGAAAGCTGCGTTTATAACGAAGAATTTAAGACTGTGTCTGTATTTCTGGAAGGAGATTACAACGGCCTTACGCCATCACAAAGAGTTCTCATGAAGGCCGCTATCGTAGATACCTTCACTCAATTTGATTCGATCATATCATATGTAAGGCTTTATAATTACAACGAGCTTCTTGCAGATCCGGGATCAGGCGTCAGCAGGGCATTAATGAAGTCAGACTTTGTTGAAAGCACCATGGCAGATATTAAGAATATCAATCAGGATACCTTTACGATCTATTTTGCATCGACGGACAATACAATGCTGGTGGCTGATACTTATGATATACATTACAACAAGACCGTTTCAAAAAGCAGGGTCGTGATGGATGCTCTGATATCCGGACCCCTTACAGCCAGCCTTAACCGGGTGCTTCCGACGGACACCCGAATAAACGGAATAGAAGTAAAAGACGGACTTTGTACAGTTGATTTTGATTCATCATTCCTTACACCTTACGGAGAGCAGAGTTTTAGTATAAAGGTATTTGCTATAGTTAATTCTCTTTGCGAACTGGATGAGGTGGATCAGGTGCAGATACTCGTAAACGGAAAAACAGCAGATACATCCGAGCTTGGGATAGTTCTTTCAGATCCCTTTACGGTTAATACGGACCTTATCCTTAAGCCATCCGATAATCCTCCCGTCGTAGATTCCGGAGAGGAAACGGAATCGTCTGCAGAAACATCATCAGAAGAAGAAATGGAGTGATAAGATCAAAAGGCCCTTGGCTTTTATTGATGCCTGTCTCGTTCTGGGTATTTTAGGAGCATTTCTGGCATCACTAGGAAAATTTAATATACTATTTATAACAGGTATTTTGATACTACCTTTGTTTTTACCGAAGATAAGAGGCGTTAACAGAAAAAGAACTTGCGAAAAAGCTCTTTTGGCTGCTGGGCCTCTTTTATTTTTGATGGGTTTCTTACTGTTTTCTTTGGATAATAAACCGACAGATGTGGAAAGAAGGCTTTTGAACGAAGAGAGCGTTAAGATAGATGGAGTATACAGAATAGAGATAAAGGAACGGGCTACCAGTACATTAAGAGTAATAACAGACGGAGGATTTGTTGTTTTTTTAAAGGAAGAGGAAGCAGATGATCTGGAGGCAGGGGATCTTGTAACTATATCAGGATATGCTGAATTACTCTCCTCGCCCTTAAATCCCGGGGAAATGGACTTAAGCCTTTATTACAGATCAAGGGGAGTTCGCTTCTTTGTGGATTGTAAAGAGATAAAACTGATCGAGAAGAATAAAAACATTGTCAGAGCGCTGATAAAATACGTAAAAACAAAGGCTGAAAATGTGCTTAACAGATATAGTGACAAAGAATCGACAGCTTTATTAAAAGCTATTTTGCTGGGAGAAAAGGATGAGATACCAGAAGAGGTCCAAAGCTTATTCAGATACGGCGGAATAAACCACCTGCTTGTGGTCTCAGGCTTTCATATAACCATGATAGGACATGGCATATTCAGTATATTGAGAAAGCTTAGAAGACACCGCTATACATGTGTCATATGCTCCTTTCTAGGTGTGATGTTTTTTGCGGCCCTGTGCGGAGGAGTATCGGCAGAAAGAGGTGTGCTTTTATTCGGCTTTTCTGCAGCAGCTTCTATTGCCGGCAGGACAGTGGACATGAAGACATCATCACTTACGGCAATGGCATTTATGCTTATAAGAAAGCCTTATCTTTTTTATAGCTCAGGTTTCGTCCTTTCTTTCGCATATATTCTTGCCATAGCTTTTATCTTTCCTGAGATCGAAAAGGCTATGGAGCATAAGATAGCGTCAGAAGTATTAAGAGGCAATATATCATGCGGTATCGCCATGTATTTAGTAAATGTTATTCTTTCGGCTGTTTATTATTATGAAGTGCCTTTGTTCTCCTTTGTAATGAATCTAATCCTTATTCCTTTTGTACCTTTTATCATGGGTTCATCTTTTTTGGGACTTGCAGCATCATTTATAAGTCCGTTAGGTGAGATCGCTTATTATCCCGCAACATTTATTCTAAAGGCATTTACAGGAGTTTGCAGTACGATATCACATATCCCCGGGTCTATGGTGGTTTCAGGGAAGCCGGAAGCCTTAAGCCTCATAATAGCCGTTACTGCTTTTATATATGGAATATTCTTTATTGGGAGAAGAAGAATAAAAGCGGGGATCTTTTTTATAATCATCATGGTTTCAGGTATTTTTTACAGACCAGAAAACAGTTTAAAAATAATGTTTCCGTACGTGGGGCAGGGTGACTGCATAATAATAAAAAACAGGAATAACGGATGTATTTTAATAGACGGAGGTAGCTCAAGTGAAGATGATGTAGGGATATATAAAATACTGCCTATATTAAAAAGCATGGGGATAGACAGGATAGATGCCTGCATACTAACTCATATGGATGATGACCATATAAACGGTATTGAGGGCATCATAAAGGGAATGCCGTTAAATAATATAAAGATTGAAAGGATTCTTTTATCATGCATAACCAAGGACCAGGAACGGATGTATGCGCTTACAGATATAGCTTTAAGCAAAGGTATTGATATCGGATATTTAAAGAGGGGAGATCTTATAACCCAGGGAGAATTAAAGATCAATTGCATTTATCCGTACCCTGGTATAAGGCCTAGGGATGAAAACAGCTGCTCAATTGTTTTGACAGCGGAATACAGGGATTTGAAAATACTTTTTACAGGCGATATAGATTCACATATAGAGGAAATAATAATAAAAGAAAATGATCTTGAAGAGACAGATGTATTAAAGGTTTCACATCACGGGAGCAAATTCGGGACCTGTATGAACATGCTTGAGGAAGCACGTCCTGAGTATGCAATAATCTCCTGCAGAGAAAATAATATATACGGTCATCCTCATAAGGCCGTCTTGGAGCGTTTGAATACTATTAAGAGCACTGTATTAAAAACATACGAATCGGGATGCATTACAGTAGAATACAGGAATGGAGCAGAAGTAAAAGTTTTTAAATAAAATATTTAATAAATGAATGGAAATATTGTAGTGCAGAGAGTATAATCTCAATGAAAATCGAGAATAACAAAGAAAAGAGACAAACATGGATATAGCAGTTATAGGACTTGGTAAATTCGGATTAGAGATCATTTCGGAACTCGTAGCAGAAAAGCATGACATAACAGTCATTGATATTTACGAAGAAAAGGTCTCTGAAGCTATTACAGACTTTGATGTCATCGGCCTGGTTGGTAACGGAGCTTCAGGCGATATCCTTGCCGAAGCAGGTGTGGAGAATATGGATATTGTCATTGCGCTTACAGGCAGTGACGAATTAAACCTGCTTTGCTGCCTCATAGCCAGGAAAATGGGCGCAAAAAAAGCTGTGGCACGTGTCAGAAACCCCGAATACAGCAAACAAACAAAATTATTAAGGGAGGCAATGAACATAAATCTTGCCATAAATCCCGATATGGAAGCGGCAAATGAGATAACCAGGGTAATTAAGTTCTCATCTGCTAAAAATGTGGAAAGCTTTTCGGCTGGAAGAGTGGATCTGGTAAGCTTTAATGTGGATAAGGGCTCTAATCTTTGCGGCAAAAGCATAGTGGAATCATTTAAAAACATTAAATCGCAGGCACTTATTTGCGCCGTAAGCAGAGACGGTGTCTCATATATCCCTTCCGGTGATTTTGTCATCGAAGAAAACGATGTAATAGCTTTTATTTCACCGACAAATCAGGTCTCGGGATTCTTTAAGGAAGTTTTTATGCCGGTTCTTGATATAAAGAATATCATGCTTATCGGTGCCGGAAGGATCACATATTATTTAACGGAACAGCTTCTGGATCTTAAGATGAATGTAAATATCGTTGAAAGAGACGAGCAGAAAGCGGAAGAGATAAGCTTCAAATACCCTTCTGCAAATGTAATATGTGCAGATGCAACCGAATCGGATGTGCTTATAGAAGAAGGGTTAAAGGATATGGATGCCATCGTATGTCTTACAGGCATAGATGAGATCAATGTTCTCTTAAGCTCCTACGCTAAAAGCGTAAAGCCCGATATAAAGACCATAACTAAAATAAACAGGATATCATACGAAGAAGTTATAAACAGCCTTAATATTGGCTCCGTAATATATCCGAAGCACCTGGCCGGAAATATGATCCTTCAGTATGTAAGAGGGAAAGATAATTCCAAAGATGCAAGCAGAATCGAGACTCTTTACCGTATCATCGATAACACGGTAGAGGCGATCGAATTTATGCTTGATGATACGCATCAGATATTAGGGAAGACTCTCCAGGAACTTCATATAAAAGATGAGGTTCTTATAGGTGGTATTTTAAGGGGCGAGAAGATGATAATCCCCCATGGAAATGATGTAATGATGCCCGGAGACAGAATCATTGTAGTAACCACTATACAGGGCATTAACAATATAGATGATATTCTGAATAATTAATTAGCATAAAGAAGGTTTATATGAATCGTCGAATGATACTGTACGTATTGGGAAAGATTCTCAGAGTAGAAGCGATACTGCTTCTCTTTCCCTTTATAATAGGTCTTATATATCACGAAAAAGCTGCTTTTGTTTATTTACTGGTTGCTTTTGGATCACTTTTGCTGTCATTTATTCCGGGCAATTCGAAACCCCGGAATACGGGAATAAATGCTGTAGAAGGTTTTGTCATGGTTGCACTTGGCTGGATCTTATTAAGTCTTGTGGGCTGCATTCCTTTTATTGCCACCGGCGAGATACCGAATTTTCTAAACGCTTTCTTTGAAACTGTTTCAGGCTTTACTACAACAGGAGCCAGTATCCTGCCTGATGTTTCTTTCCTGAGCAGAGCAAGCCTGTTCTGGAGAAGCTTTACACATTTCATAGGAGGTATGGGTATCCTTGTATTTATTATGGCTGTTTTGCCTATTTCCAAAGGCGGCGGAGATCTTTACATCATGAGAGCAGAATCTCCAGGCCCTGATGTCGGAAAGCTCGTACCCAGATCAAGAAGTACAGCCAGGATACTGTATTCTTTATATATAGGCATATCATTATTAATGGTTATATTTCTTTTATTCGGCGGAAATACCGTTTACGAGAGCTTTTTGATCATGTTCGGTACAGCCGGAACGGGAGGCTTTTCCATAACAGCCGGAGGCATGGGCGACTTCTCCCATTATTCCCAGATAATCATCACCATTTTCATGGCGTTATACGGTATCAATTTCAATCTTTATTTTCTCCTTGTGCTGGGAAAAGTTAAAGACATATTAAAGAGTGACGAACTCAAAGTCTACCTGGGAGTGATGGCATTATCAATGATCGTGATCAGCATCAATATTTCAGGCATGTACAATTCTTTCGGTGATGCTTTCCGCGATTCAGCTTTTCAGGTTTCCTCAATGCTTACATCAACGGGTTATACCACGGCAAATTACGATATTTGGCCTGATCTGTCAAAAGCTATCATCATGGCCATAATGTGTATGGGAGCATGCGCCGGAAGCACCGGAGGCGGATTCAAGGTAGCCAGGGTAGTTATACTATGGAAGTATGCAAAGCAGGAACTGTTCAAGCTTACACATAAAAGAAGCGTCAGAAATGTAGTATTTGAAGGTAAGCCATTGGAGTCAAAAACAGTCCAAAGTACATTAACATTTTTGATCGCTTATGTTTTTATAATAGTTTTTTCAACGATACTGATCTCTATCGACGGGAAAGGACTCCTTACAAGCCTCGGAGGTGCCATAGCCACGATCAACAACACAGGACCAGGTTTCGGAATTAACGGAGCAGTGGGAAATTATGCTGCCTTTTCAATACTTTCAAAAATAGTATTTATTTTCAATATGCTGCTTGGAAGACTGGAAATATTCCCCTTCCTTATAATGCTAGGATCTATAAGAAAGAAAAGATAAGTTTTAACCTTATGTAAAAAAGGCTTGATTTCTTCAGATATATCATGTATCATACACTAGTGCACGGCTCGTTGGTCAAGGGGCTAAGACGCTGCCCTCTCACGGCAGAAACAGGGGTTCGATTCCCCTACGAGCTATTAGATCCAAGTGTCAAGAGATACTTGGATTTTTCTTTAGCCGGCGTGTCGGAATTGGCAGACGAGGCAGACTCAAAATCTGTTGGTGGTAACATCGTATGGGTTCAAGTCCCATCGCCGGCATAAAAACAGGCAGCAGCCTGTTTTTTTAATGCTTTTTTGTCATTGATACGGTGATTTGTGATGCCTCCCTTAAATTGACAGGTTTTTGACAATCCTTTATAATTATTTATCATAAAAAAGCATCAGAGGTTAAAGAAATGGCGACAGAAAATATTTCGTCGGCAGTTATATCCAGATTACC
>CADBUJ010000070.1 GCA_902797845.1 uncultured Eubacteriales bacterium
AGCTGAGGTCGTTTCCGTCTGTTGCCGGTTCTTCCAGGCCGTCAGAATTCTGGAATGATGCCGCAAATCCTCCGGGGAAAGACATTCTGTAAAGTATACCGTCTGTTATCTGAGATCCTCCAAGTACATTTGTAAAATTGATGGAATCCTGGAATGAATATGTGATATTCCTTAAGTTCCTTCCCTTGTCCTTACCGCCTGAAAATGAAGACTGGATGTTGTCATCCGATCCACCCAAAAAATCGGAGGTGAGATTTCCCAGTTCCTCAGCGGACCCGGCTTCCATATGTATTTTGAAATCAACAGTTCTTTCGCCTGTGATCTTTTCATATTCCAGACCCTCTGTAAGAAGATTCCGTATCCTGTTTTCAAATTGCTGTCCTATGAGCTTATATTCGTCCATGGAAAGGGTAAATGTTATATCCCTTTCCAGTGATTTTTCCCCGTTTACAACAGTATCTACCGTGATGCCCTTTATTGCCACGCTGAAACTGAATGATACTCCAAAGGGATCGGGAACACCTGTCTTTGCCGTAACTATACAGTACTCGTCAGTATATTCGTAATCTCTTTCCTCAACCGATCCGTAATCTGATGTGATGGAATCCACCGTATAATCGGGGGACGCCAGTACGGTATATGTAAGAGATGATCCGGGATCTGCAAAATCAAGGTAATAAGAGCAGTCCGCATATACAGTAAGGCCCTTTGATGCCCTTAGGTCGTTGCTGCTGGAATCATCTGCATTTTCGTCTGTTTCTTCTTCTGATTGAGACTGATCGGTGCCGGACTCTATAAGAGCCGCATAAGAATTTTTAGATGAAAGGACGGTATTGAGTTTCTGTGTATATTCCTCCACTCCGGAGGCAGTAAAAGAAATGGTATAAGTCTTTACGTTTTCGTCTGTTACGGAAACTATATTACCGCCTGTGGGAACGGAATCTCTAAGCTTCTTAGTGAGAGTTCTTCCCATAGATGTAAGCTTTTCTGAATCTCCTCTGAAGGATACGCTCACATCATACCCGCTGTCTTTTATTTCAGTCTGGATGTCTATGGCATTTATATAATGATCGGCTACAGAGGTATAGGAGATATACGGGCTGTCCATTGCTATTTCTTTGCCGCCCACATAAAGATAAGAGCCTCCGTCTTCAAACATATCAGAAAACTCTGCTTCCTCATCCAAAAGGCCCTCTTTCTTCAACTGATGATACAGCCAGTAGACCATATCCTCATTTGAAAAGTTTTCTTTGTAGGTAAAACCCTTTTTAAAGGCATTATTATATCTGTCAAAGTAAACATAGGGGCGAAAACCCTTTCTTTCCCGGAAGCTCTCCCCTATCAATCCGTCAATGGCCTCTCTGTATTGATCCAAAGAATCAAATCTGATGTAGAGGTTTATCATGTTCCCGCCGTTGCTGTATGATGCATCAACACCCTCGGGAGCCTTATCAAGAAATTCGGAAAGCTTTTCTTCATCATTATCGAAATAATCCGATAAAAAGCTGCTTCCCACAGGTATGTCAACAGTACGTTCTCCCTTGAAGGCGTCCCTCAGATCCATGGTACCTGTATAACCGGTTTTGGCATCACGACTGCACCCCGTTACAATGAGTAACGGAGTGATCAATGCGATTATCAATGCTGTAAGGATTATTTTCTTTTTAACCATTGCAACGGCCTTTTCGTTTTAATAATCTGCTGCAGCTCTCCTTGCCAGGTCCAATGCCTTAAGAGCGGCCTGCTCCCGCACTTCATTTCTGGATGACTCAAACCTGAATTTATGTACTGTGGTCTCACCGTTTATGGAAATGCCGATGTACACTGTGCCCACAGGGTCCTTCGGAGTACCTCCCACAGGACCTGCATATCCCGTTACGGATATGCCCATTCTGGTACCGGATATCTCCGCTATCCTTTCAGCCATCTCTTTGGCTGTCTCCTCGCTTACGGCAGTATATCGGGCAATAGTCTCGGGATCGACTCCAAGAAGCTCCTTCTTTGACTCATCCGTATATGTTATCACTCCCTGCTCGTAAACATCTGATGCTCCGGACACATTTATGATCTTTGCCGCCACCAGGCCTCCCGTACATGATTCAGCTGTGGAAACTGTCATGCTCCTGTCGCCGAGGACTTTTACAAGGCTCTGCTCCAGAGTCATGTCTTCGTCTTCGCCGTATATATCATCTCCATAAGTGGCTTTTATTCTGTTGATAAACGGGATCAGTCTTACGATGGCCTTGTTCTCATCCGTGGAAACGACCGTAAGCTCCAGATCGGCTCCCACATAACTTTTGGCAACACTTGCCGTTATATCGTCTTCCTCGGAAAAAAGAGGATATAACGTAAGCTCCAGATCCTCAGGAGAAACATCGGAAAATCTTATGGTCTTTACATAAGATCTGTTTATTCCTTCTCCCATTTAGTCCTCCTTCATTATGTCCCAGTTGGCGGTGATGTACGTAATAAGGGATATCACCGTAAGGGCCAGTGCCAGATATATCAGTATCTGCCCTATGATGTAGCATGTCCTCCCGGGCAGCTGCATCATTACAAAAATAAGCATGATCATGGTTTCGAAGGTCTTAGCCTTGCCCCACATATTTGCTGCGATCACCTTGCCTCTTTCCGCTGCAACAAGCCTGAATCCGGAAATAATAAACTCTCTTGAGACTATTATTATTACGATCCATGACTGTATGAGAGAGAGCTCCGTCAGTACGATAAGGGCAGAAGATACAAGTATCTTATCTGCCAGAGGATCAGCAAATTTCCCGAAGGTGGAAACGAGGCCCATCTTTCTTGCCAGCTTTCCGTCGAACCAGTCTGTGGCGCAGGCGATGCAGAATATGACCACTGCTATCCATTTAAAAGCGCCTCCCCACCAGTCTCCGTTAACCAGAAAGAAAACGAAGAAAGGTATAAGTGCAACCCTCATTATCGTAAGCTTATTTGCTATGTTCATAAAACAACACCTCCCGTAAGGTCGTATTCCATTGCTCCGTCGATCTTTACTTTAACTATATCTCCGCTTAAAAGCTCCTCTTCAGATGATGCAAATACATATCCGTCCACATCAGGAGCATCCATATAGGATCTGCCGATGTAAACATCATCCTCAGGAAGCCTTCCTTCAATGATGACATCAAGAACCTGTCCGGTTTTCTTTTCTCCTATGTCAAGTGATATCTTCTGCTGCAATTTCATGATATCGTCAAGCCGCTTTTCCTTTGTGGCTTCATCAACCTGACCCTGCATCTTATATGCAGGCGTTCCCTCTTCCGGAGAATACGTAAATACTCCAAGCCTTTCGAACTTCATTTCCTCGATGAATTCCATGGTGCTCTTATGTTCTTCTTCCGTCTCACCGGGAAAACCTGTGATTATGGTAGTCCTTATAGCAATATCTTCGATATTTTCTCTTAGCC
Source organism: uncultured Eubacteriales bacterium (assembly GCA_902797845.1). Lineage (GTDB taxonomy): Bacteria > Bacillota > Clostridia > Lachnospirales > Lachnospiraceae > RUG14319. The sequence goes on from CADBUJ010000070.1 coordinate 3,432, forward strand.
TGTTGATAATTTCCCGAAGCTTTTGAGCAGTTACCTTTCTGCCCATCCGCTTAAGAACAGTGTCACATCCGCTCTGTATGGGCATATCCAGATAATGGAGGACCTTTTTATTTGATCCCATTTCCTTTATAAGATCATCTGTTATCTCCTCGGGATAACAATACAAAAGCCTTATCCATTCTATTCCGTTTATTAAGGACAGCCTCCTTAAAAGCTCCGGAAGCATTTTTTTGTCATACAGATCGATCCCGTAAAGAGTCGTCTCCTGAGCAACAAGTATCAATTCCTTTACGCCCTTGGATGCCAGATCCTCCGCTTCCTCTATAAGCTCTTCCATAGGCCTGCTCCTGTATCCGCCCCTCATAAGAGGTATGGCACAATAAGTGCAATGCTTGTCACAGCCTTCTGCGATCTTCATATAGGCACTGAATGTACCTTCGGCAATAAGCCTGTCCCTGGTCTTCGGATCCTTATGTATGCTCTGAAAATACCCTTTTCTGTAACCTTTTTCGCAATCATCAAGAGCCTGAACGATCTTGTCATAGGATGTAGTTCCCAGGATCGCATCAACTTCATCCATCTCTGAAAGTATCTCATCCTTGTATCTTTCGGCCATGCATCCTGTTGCAATTATATATTTAAGCCTGCCGGTCTTCCTGAGATCATTCATGCGGATTATGGTATCTATGCTTTCTTCCTTGGCGCTTATAATAAATCCGCAGGTATTTATGATCACCGCATCAGCTTCGTATTCATCATCCGTTATCCTGTGGCCGGAATCTGCAAGAAGCTTCAGCATAACCTGAGAATCGCAGAGATTCTTATCGCATCCCAGAGAAATAAATAATATATTCATCTTTTTCTCTCCGCCGCATCGACGCAGTTTTTCATCAGCATGGCAACGGTCATGGGGCCTACGCCGCCGGGTACAGGGGTTATATAAGAAACCATATCATCCACAGCTTCATGATCCACATCACCGCGGAGCTTTCCGGAATCGTCTCTGTTAATACCAACATCGACTATAACTGCTCCCTTTTTAATGGAGTCTCTGCCGAAAAATCCGGGTTTGCCTATGGCTGTAATAAGTATATCCGCTTTTTTACAGACCTTCTTAAGATCCTTTGTTTTGGAATGGCATATGGTAACGGTGGCATTTTCCCTGAGCATGAGTATCGCCAGAGGCTTGCTTACATTATTGCTCCTTCCCACTATGACGCATTCCTTTCCTTCGATCTCGACACCGTTTCTCTTTAAAAGCTCCATGATGCCGGCAGGTGTGCATGATATAAGAGCATCATCTCCCGTAAACATCTTTCCGATATTGAGGGGATGAAATCCATCCACATCCTTTAAAGGATCTATGGCATTTATAACTGCATTCTCATCTATTCCTGCAGGAAGGGGCATCTGCACCAGTATCCCCGAAACGGAATCCGTATCATTAAGCTGTTCTATAAGCCTTAATAATTCTTCTTCTCCCGTATCCTCGGGAAGCTCGTAGGTAAAGGAGCCTATACCTGTATAATCGCACGCCTTCTGCTTATTATTTACATATATTCTGGATGCAGGATCATCTCCCACAAGTATTACCGCAAGAGCGACATCTGTCCCCTTTTCCTTAAGGGCACTTACTCTCTCCCTTACCTCATCCTTTATGGATTGTGATGCTGCCTTTCCGTTCAGATAGATAGCCATTTAAGCTCCTTTTTAATCGATCTTTATAAATTGTTTTCTACAAATTCCTGGAATTCTTCCATTGTCATAAGGACTTTTCTGGGCTTAGTGCCTTCTTCCGGCCCAACAACGCCGGCTTCCGTCAGCTGATTCATTATACGTGCGGCTCTGTTAAAGCCTATCTTAAATACCCTCTGCAGTTTTCCTATGGAGCCTTTGTCTTCAGTGATGATAAACTC
>CADBUJ010000071.1 GCA_902797845.1 uncultured Eubacteriales bacterium
TCCATCACGTCCTCCATTACAACTTCCAATTTGTCAATATCATTTCAGTTGTTTCAAATAACCGTCATCCTTCGGTTCATACGGCACTGAAATGAAGTCCTTCTTTTGGTGGTACAAGCAGCATACCGTCTCCACATGCCCTGTCCACGGGAACATGTCCACGCATCTGATCCTTTGTATCCTGTAGCCGCTCTCTCTCATAAGCCCCAGATCTTTTTTCAGACTTGTGGGCTTGCAGCTTATGTAGACTATATTTTCTACACCGTATTCGCATATCTTTTTAAGTGCTTTGGGATTAACGCCCTCCCTTGGCGGATCAAGCACTATAAAATCCGGGCGTTCCGGCATATTATCAAGAGCATTAAGCACATCATCACAGATAAATGTACAATTATCCAATGCGTTCAAAGCAGCATTTTCCATGGCACTCTCAACGGCATCCGGAATAATCTCGACTCCGTAAACTCTTTTGCATGTGGGTGCCATCAGCTGAGCAATGGTCCCGGTTCCCGTATAAAGATCATAGACTACCTGCTGAGTCCCCGATCCCCTTGCCTGATCAATATACTCTCTGGCTGCAGAATAGAGTTTTTCCGCACCCAAAGTATTAGTTTGAAAAAACGAAAAAGAGGAAACTTTAAAATCCAACCCAAGCACTTTTTCCATGATGTGATCACATCCGTATAGTATATGGGTCTTTTCTCTGTTTACGGCATCAGCTACCTTATCATTAGTTATATGTATGATCCCTTCTATCTTCCCTTTAAGCGGGAGAGCTAAAAGCATCTCTTTGTAGTCATCAAAATCGTGGTCCACCTGACTTGATGTGATCATATGGATAAGGATCCCGCCTGTTGCGGCAGATCTCCGCAAAAGAAGATGTCTTAAATATCCCTCATGTATGTTTTTGTTATAGACAGGCAATCCTTTTTCAGTACAGTAATCCAGTGTGTTTTTCAATATTACATTAAAGTCATCGTGCACCAGCCTGCAGTCGTCACAGGTCAGAACATCATAAAGGCTGCCTCTTTTGTGCAGTCCCAGCGTCATGGGACCGCCCTTAAATTCGTCCCCGAAGGAATACTCCATTTTATTTCTGTATGAATACTTTTCCGGGCTCTCCACGGTATCTTCCCAGATACCGCCATCCTCTTTTACCTGCCTTTCAAGTAGATCCTTTACCATGGACACCTTAAGTTCCAGCTGATCTTTATAAGTAAGTGTCTGATAAGTACAGCCTCCGCAGTATCTTCCATTCTTGCAAAAGTAATCTTCTGTTTCCAGAGGCGACTTTTTTATGATGCCGCTTACATACCCTTCAAATCGCCCTGACTTCTTTTTATTTATGATGAAAGATATCTCCTGACCCGGAAGAACATTTTTTACGGTGACACTTGGTATATTCTCCCCGTTCTTCAGTCTCTCTTCATCCTTAATACCATCTATATCTGCGATCATCCCTTTGTTGGGAAATCTGATCTTTTTAACCGTTCCTGTATGCTGCTCTTTCTTTTTCATTTCTTTTTCATTTCTTCTCCACCTGCACATTATGTATGAATTATATCATAATGTATTAAGGCAAAAAAATAAGAGCGGATATGACTCCGCTCTTTTTTAGATACTTTTTTGATCATTCTTCTTCGATAACATCATCGAATTCGTCGTCAAGTTCGTCCAGAAACTCATCGAAATCGTCATCAAAATCGTCTTCCTTCTTTACCATCTTGTAGATAAGCAGTGCAGAAGCTGCTAAAAGCATAAGACCTGTAAGAATGGCGATTATGTAAAACAATTTACTTCTTGAATTCTCGTTTTCGTTCATTTGCTGCTCCTCCGTATGAATTATTAAATTTAGTATATCAGCCTTTTAATATCATTTCAATAATTTAGCAATGCATTTATTATGATAAATAGTCGATAAACTGTCTGGCCGTTCTTCCGGTGGGCCCTCCGTGCCTTATCTCCCACGCATCGGCTTTGATCAGCAGTTCATCCTCAGGTATATCTATCCCGGCGTTATTGGCAAGAGCCTTTACTATCTGATGATATTCTCTCCTGTTTGGTGACGGATAATGTATGGTCACACCGAACCTAGAGGCCAGAGAAAGCTTCTCTTCAACTGTATCCGAATGATGCAGATCATTTTCAAATTCCATATCATTCCTGTCGCTGAAGCTCTCTTTTACAAGATGCCGCCTGTTTGATGTGGCATAGATCAGCACATTCTCAGGTCTCGATAATGCTCCGCCTTCTATTACAGCTTTAAGGTATTTGTACTCTGTCTCATGCTCCTCAAAAGAAAGGTCATCTATAAAAATAATAAATTTATAGTTTCGTTCCTTTATCCTATTGATCAGCCCTTTAAGCACCTTAAACTGCTCCTTATGCAGTTCTATAAGCCGCAGGCCCTTATGGTAATACCTGTTTATTATGGCCTGTATGCTGGTGGACTTTCCTGATCCGGAATCGCCGTAAAGGAGAACATTATTTGCAGGTCTGCCTTCTATAAATGCTTCCGTATTCTTTATAAGCTCCGCCTTCTGACGCTCATATCCGATCAATTCGTCAAGAGTGATTATATGACTGGAGTAAGTTGGCATCATCTTAAGGGAACCGTTTTCATCCTCATCTATGGTAAAGGTCCTGTTAAGGGCATAATTTCCCGTGCCGAACTCCTTATAGAAATCAAATACCTTTTCGCAAAAAGCATCACCGGATCCTGCCGCAGACAACTCCTCCGCGATCTCTCTTATCTTTTCTCCGACTACATTTTTAGAAGTTATCTCCCCGTGAAGAGGCATTTCAAAGCTTCTTAACTCCCTGAAGATACTTCCGCATTCAAATTCTTTAAGATCCTCAAAATCGTAGTGAAACAGATCCTTGAAAATACACAGTTCCCTCTTTGCTATGGGCACAAGAGAATCCTTGTATTCCTGTCTTCTTTCGTGGGATATGGTAAAAGTATTTTCATCTGACAATATCCTGTATGTCAGATAATTCTGCCATAGGTCCCCGCCTATTCCGTAATAATCGGAGAATCTTATAAGCTCCCTTGCAGCCTTTTTTAGTGTATCGTTAGATCGGATCACCTTTTCGTGGTCCTTATCATGCCCTTTATCTAAAGCACCTTCATAAACATCCGCCAGATCCTTTAATATATCTGTTTCCTTTGGAGCATATAATAACAGCTCGTTTATCCTATTAAGCATATGCTTTTAAGCCTCCAGTATGGCACCCTGATCTGCTGATGTTACAAGCTTTGCATATCTCTTTAAATAACCTGTCTGCACTCTGGGTTCAGGGCATACCCAATCTTTCCGCCTTTCAGCCAGTTCCTCATTGGATACTTCCATGGAAATAGTATGCTCCGGAATATTTATGGAGATAATGTCTCCCTCCTTTACAAGGGCGATATTTCCGCCTGCTGCTGCCTCAGGGCTTACATGGCCTATGGATGCGCCTCTTGTTGCGCCGGAAAATCTTCCGTCTGTAATAAGAGCCACCGAATCTCCCAGTCCCATACCCATAATGGCAGATGTGGGATTAAGCATTTCCCTCATGCCGGGGCCCCCTTTAGGGCCTTCATATCTTATTATCACCACATCACCGGGATTTATCTCCTTTGCATATATGGCTTTTATGGCATCGTCTTCGCAGTCGAAGACTCTGGCAGGTCCTTTATGGACCATCATGCTTTCTGAAACAGCAGATTGCTTTACTACGCATCCTCTTTCAGCAAGATTTCCTTTAAGGACAGCTATACCTCCGACTTCCATAAAGGGTGCTTCAAGGGGTCTTATTATATTTACGTCCATGTTGACGCTGTCAGCTATGTTCTCTCCCACAGTCTTCCCTGTGACAGTCATAAGGCTTGTATCAAGAAGATCCTTTTTTGTAAGCTCCTTCATAACTGCATATACGCCTCCCGCCCTGTCAAGGTCCTCCATAAAGGTATCTCCTGCAGGTGCCAGATGACACAGATTAGGTGTACGGCCGCTTATCTCATTTACAAAATCCAGGCCCAGCTCTACCCCTGCCTCATGGGCTATGGCGGGAAGATGGAGCATGGTATTTGTGGAGCATCCGAGAGCCATATCCACTGTTTCTGCATTGTGGAATGCAGCTTCCGTCATTATATCTCTCGGCCTTATATCCTTTTCCACAAGCTCCATGATCTTCATTCCCGTGTGCTTTGCCAGGCGCAGTCTTGCAGAATAGACTGCAGGGATCGTTCCGTTGCCTTTAAGTGCCATGCCGATGGCCTCTGTGAGGCAGTTCATGGAATTGGCAGTATACATGCCTGAGCAAGATCCGCACGTGGGACAGGCATTTAATGTATAATCCTCCACCTCTTCTGCGCTCATAGTGCCGGCATGATATGCTCCTACAGCCTCAAACATGGTGGAAAGGCATGTCCTTCTTCCGTCTGAAAGCCTGCCGGAAAGCATAGGTCCACCCGAGCAGAAGATCGTAGGTATGTTAAGTCTTGCTGCTGCCATCAATAAGCCGGGAACATTCTTATCACAGTTAGGTATCATAACAAGGCCGTCGAATTGATGGGCAAGTACCATGGCTTCCGTCGAATCTGCTATAAGATCTCTTGTAACAAGGGAGTATTTCATTCCTATATGACCCATTGCTATACCGTCACATACGGCAATGGCAGGAAACATAATAGGTGTTCCCCCTGCTGCTCTGATACCTGCTTTAACGGCATCAGCGATCTTGTCTATGTTCATGTGTCCGGGCACTACTTCGTTATAGGAGCTTACTACACCTATAAGCGGTCTTTCTATCTCCTCATCTGTGTAACCCAGTGCATACAAAAGGCTTTTATTGGGTGTACGTTCTATGCCCTTCTTTATTCCGTCTGATCTCATATCCTTCTCCTGAAAAGTCCACCGCCCTTAAAAAAGGCGGTGGCACCGATAATGTTTATACTTTTAAATCACACTTTTTCCGAAATCGAACTCGTCTTTTTCTTTTGTCTCCTCTGTGATCATCCTTGCGCCTCTTTCGATAGCGATAACTCCTGTTCTGACCATTTCAAGGATGCCATGCTGTTTTAGAAGATCGAAGATCGCATTTACCTTCTCTTCCTCACCTATAACGGCTATGGTAAGGGTATCCACGGAAACATCTATTACTGATGCTCTGAATACACCTGCGATCTGCAGTACCTCATTCCTTACGATGGTGTCCTCAGCCTTAACCTTTATAAGTACAAGCTCTCTTCTTATGGAATTATTGTGGGAAAGAAGCTTCACTGAATAAACAGGTATCATCTTTCTAAGCTGATTGCAAAGAAGCTCTGCCCTGTCATCATCAGCGTTTACCTCTATGGTTATTCTGGAAATAGTGGGATCATGCGTCGTACCCACAGCCAGAGATTCGATATTGTATCCCTTTCTGGAAAATAAGCGGGAGATCTGGGATAAAACACCGGCTTCGTTTTCAACCAGCACTGCTAATGTCTGTAACTTGTTTTCGCTCATATCCTTTCCTCCTTAGATCGCCAGGAAATTGGTGATGTGAGAACCACCGCTTACCATAGGTCTTACCATTTCATCAGTATCTATCACACAATCGATAACATATCCTACGTCACCTTTAAGAGCCTGCTTTAATACTGCCTTAAGCTCTTTTACATTTGTTACTCTCTTACCCTTAAGGCCGTATGCTTCAGCCAGTTTTACGAAATCGGGGCCTCTATGAAGATCTGTCTCTGCATATCTCTTGTCATATATGAGCGTCTGCCACTGACGGACCATGCCGAGAGTCTTGTTATCAAATATAACTGTTATGATGGGAAGCTTATAATGCTCTTCCGTTGCAAGCTCGTTGCAGTTCATTCTGAAAGAGCCGTCTCCCGTTATATGAACTACGGTCTTATCCGGATGGGATACCTTTGCGCCGATGGCAGCTCCCAGTCCGAATCCCATGGTTCCGAACCCTCCTGATGTAAGCAGCTGTCCGGGATAATCAAAATGGAAATGCTGTATTGCCCACATCTGATGCTGTCCTACATCAGTTGATACGATAGTATCCTGAGGCGCAAGCTTTGCTATGGTCGAAAGCACCTGCTTAGGTGTAAGCTTGGAATCGTCCTCGTCATAAACAGTCTCTATAGGATATGTAAATACATGGTCCTTCCATTCCTGATGGCTCTGTTTTCTTAATCCTTTATTGACAAGCTGCAATACTTTCTTTGCATCACCAATGATATGATGATCTGTCTCTACATTCTTGTTGATCTCAGATCTGTCTATATCTATGTGTACTATCTTTGCATTTTTTGCAAATGATGCGGGGTTAAGGGCAACTCTGTCGGAGAATCTGCAGCCCACTGAAATAAGAAGATCACACTGGTCTGCTGCTATATTGGAAGCCTGTGTTCCATGCATTCCGATCATGCCTGTTGCAAGGGGATGCCTTCCGGGTATTCCGCCTGCACCCATGACGGTTATGGCAACAGGTCCGTCAACCTTCTCCGCAAAGGTCTTAAATTCCTTGTCCGCCCTTGATCTTACAACACCGCCTCCGCAAATGATAAAAGGTCTCTCGGAATCCTTTATCATATCCACAAGCTTATCTATATCGCTCTGATCAACTTCCGGAGCCTTAAGGTCGTGGGATGCTCTCTTAAGAAGGTCTGCAAGCTTTCCGCTCTGAGCATGCTTCTCCACAGGAAGGAATTTGTATTCCGCCTTTTCGGCAGTAACATTTTTAAGCATGTCGATGAGAACGGGGCCGGGCCTGCCTGATCTAGCTATGGCAAAGGCCTCTCTGACTGTATCTGCCAGCTTGTTTACATCACTTATGAGGAAATTGCATTTTGTTATGGGTGATGTGATACCTGTAGTATCCACCTCCTGGAAGGAATCCTTACCTATAAGGTTTTCTGCCACATTACATGAGATAAACACCACAGGTGATGAATCCATGTATGCCGTTGCTATACCTGAAATAAGGTTTGTGGCTCCGGGACCTGATGTTGCAAAGCAAACACCTACCTTTCCCGTGCTTCTGGCATAACCGTCTGCCGCATGAGCAGCACCCTGTTCGTGAGAGGTCAGCACATGCTGTATCTTGCCTTCATTCTTGTAAAGCGCATCATACACATTAAGTATGGTACCTCCGGGATAACCGAAGATAGTATCAACGCCCTGCTCGTTAAGGCACTCAATAAGTATCTCTGCTCCAGTCTTTTTCATAATCCTTTCCCCTTTACTTTATTTCTATTCTCCAGCCCATAGGGTCCGGTAATCTTCCGTATTGTATTCCTGTTATGGTATCGTACAGTTTCTGGCTTACGGGGCCGATCTCTCCGCCTCCGATCTCCATAACATCATCTTCGAATCGTAATTTCCCTACAGGCGATATGACTGCCGCCGTTCCCGTGCCGAAGCATTCCTCCAGCTTTCCTGATTTAGCCGCTTCTATAAGCTCTTCCACGGATATCTTTCTTTCCTCTACATCCATTCCCCAGCTTTTACAAAGCTCTATGGTGGAATTCCTTGTGATGCCGGACAGGATACTGCCGTTCAGCATAGGCGTTACTATCTTTCCGTCTATCTTGAAAAAGATATTCATGGCGCCTACTTCTTCTATGTATTTCCTTTCCACGCCGTCAAGCCATAGGACTTGTGAATATCCTGCTTTGTACGCCTTTTCCTGTGCTGCCAGTGATGCAGCATAATTGCCGCCGGTCTTGGTAAAGCCCATTCCTCCTCTTACGGCTCTTACATAATCATCCTCGATCCATATATCCACGGGCTTAAGGCCGCTGGCATAATAGGCACCGCTGGGTGACATTATTACCATGAAAAGATATCTGGCGGATGCATGCACTCCCAGAGCCTCTTCCGTTGCTATAACGAAAGGTCTGACATAAAGAGATGTGCCTTCTTCCTTTGGTACCCAGTCCCTGTCCACATTTACAACAGCTTCCACAGCCTGGATAAAGTCCTCTTCCGGTATCCTTGGAATGCAGAGCCTGTCATTTGTTATATTTGCTCTTTCCGCATTCCGTTCCAGCCTGAACATATATATCTTGTCATCTTCTCCTCTGTAGGCTTTGCAGCCCTCGAACATAGACTGTCCGTAATGGAATATCATTGCTGACGGATCCAGGGAAATCGGATGGTAGGGCTCGATCCTGGGGTCGTGCCATCCGATCCCTTCATCATATTCCATAATAAACATGTGATCTGTAAAGATCCTTCCGAAGCTTTCGATCTTTTCGGGTTTGATTCCCGGATCGTCTGTTTTTGTAATCTTAATATCCAACATCTCTATTGTCCTTTCGAGAATAAAACTTCACATTGATTCAGATATTTTCAAGTATCTTTTCTGTCATTTGGACGCATGTAAGAGGATCATCCGAAGGGTCTGCGATATCCGCAGTCCTGTATCCGTCTTCCAGCGCCTTATTTACTGCCTCTTCCACAGTATCAGCTTCCTCTGACAGATCGAAGGAATATCTGAGCATCATCGCAGCTGACAGGATGGTCGCTATGGGATTTGCCTTACCTGTGCCTGCTATATCAGGAGCTGATCCGTGGATCGGTTCGTACATTCCGCATTTCGTATCTCCAAGGGATGCCGAAGGAAGCATTCCTATAGATCCTGTTATCTGTGATGCCTCATCAGAAAGTATATCACCGAACATATTAGTGGTCACTATGACATCAAATGATGAAGGATTCCTGACAAGCTGCATGGCTGCATTGTCTACCAGCACGTCCTTAAGCTCCACTTCGGGATATTCCTCTGAAAGCTTATGCATGACCTCTCTCCAAAGCCTTGATGTCTCAAGCACATTTGCCTTATCTATGCTGGAAAGCTTTTTATTCCGCTTCATGGCTGTTTCAAAGGCGATGCGGCCTATCCTTTCCACTTCCATTACGGAATAGCTTTCCGTATCGTAAGCCTCGGGCCCGTATTTTCCTTCTCTCCTGCCTCTGTCCCCGAAATATATACCACCCGTAAGTTCTCTTACGATCACTATATCGAAGCCCTTTTCCACATTTTTAGGATTTAAGGGACAGGCATCCTTAA